>NZ_NRRU01000078.1 GCF_016583785.1 Rubrivivax gelatinosus
GCTGGGCCAGCGGGCGGGGCGGGGAGCTGATGGCGGCGGTGGCGGCTGGTGTCATGGCGGCAGTATTCCGGTGCCGTTAAACTGGTACAAGTGTTTGCTTATCCTGGTAGTGCTGCTGCCCGCCAGCGCTTGCCGAGCTGGAGTCCACGATGACGAGCCTGCAGATCCTTTCCCCGAGCGCCGCCACGATGCCGCCGTCGCTGGCCGTCCCGCGTGCCGCGACCGAACGCGAGCTGGAGCTGGGTGCCTTTTTGCGCTCCCGCCGCGAGAGCCTGGATCCGACGCGCCTGGGCCTGCCGCGCACCGCCCGGCGGCGCACGCCGGGGCTGCGGCGCGAGGAGGTGGCGCAGCTCGCCGACGTCGGCGTCACCTGGTACACCTGGCTCGAACAGGGGCGGCCGGTGCGCGCCTCGGCCGCGGTGCTGATGCGCATCGCGGCGGCGCTGCAGTGCTCCGAGATCGAAACCCGGCACCTGCTGGCACTGGCCGGCGCCGGCGATGCGGTGGCGAGTTCGCAGCCGGTGTGCGAGCGCCTCTCCGACACCGCGCGCATGCTGCTCGAGCAGCTCGGCCCCTGGCCGGCGGTGCTGCAGAACGCGCGCTTCGACATCCTGGGGGCCAACGACGCCTTCCAGCGCCTGATGGGGGTGGAGCTGGCGCGTGTGCCCGAGGGCGAGCGCAACTGCATCTACCTGGCCTGCAGCAACGAACACTGGCGCGCCGCGCTCGCCGACTGCGAGGAGTCGCTGCCGCACATGGTCGCGATGTTCCGCGCGGCGATGGGCGAACACCTGGGCGAGCCCGAGTGGGAGGCGCTGCTGGCGCGTTACCGCGCCGCCGCGCCCGAGTTCGACCGGCTCTGGCGTGAACGGCGCGAGGTGCGCGGCGTCGAGAACCGGGTCAAACGCTTCCGCGTGGCCGCGCACGGCGTGTTGAGACTGCAGCAGCTGAACTGGTGGTCGGCGCCACGCAACGGCAACCGGCTCGTGGTCTACATGCCGGCCGACGAAGCGGCGCAGGCGGCGCTGCTGCAACTGCACGCCGATGCGGCGCGGGAGCCGGGCGAGGGCGGCTGACGCGCAGCGGGGTACCGGAGCAGCCGGCGCGCCGGAGCCGGCAGATGGGGCTTGCGGTCAATACTGTATGCGCATACAGTCTTCGCAAACACCCGGAGGCACCGATGTATCCCCATCTTCGCCAGCACTACCGTCCCCGCCCCGACCGCATGCCCGGCTGGCTGCGCAAGCTCTGGGTCTGGTTCTGATCTCCGGCGCGCCCGGCTGGCAGCGGCCGCCGCTGCCAGCCGTTCAAGGCGCCGTCCGGGCGCAGGCAGGCGGCGAGGCCCCCCGGCGTGCCGCGGCCCGGCGCTTGCGCAGCCAGATCAGCACGCCGGTGACGGCGAGCGCGGCCAGTACCAGCCCGGTCAGCGAGACGAACACCCGCATCGGCCAGCCGCCCACGGCCGCCATGTGCAGCGTGGTGAGCCAGGTGCGCACGGTGTCGCCGGCGGCGCCGCCTGTGGGCAGCCACAGGCCGGTTGTTTCGCCGCTGCGGGCGTCCACGCCAACGCGCGTCAGGCCCCAGCGTTCGGACACGTCCAGCGTCGTGCGGGCGTAGTAGCCGTACTCGCCGCGGCGTGGGTCGTAGATCAGCATGTACTCGCCGAGCACGGCGAAGCCGCGCGTGGCGGCGGCCTGCAGCAGGCGCGCTCGGCCGGCCTCGCGCGCCTGCTGCCAGCCCACAGGCGGCTGCAGCAGCGGCGCGCCGCCGGGCGGCGGCGCCGGCTCCAGCTGGTGCGCGAACAGCGTGCGCATCACCGGCTCGTAGACCTCGCGCAGGTTGAAGGCGACGCTGCTCCAGGCGAGCACGAACAGCATCGGCCAGGGCCACAGACCGCCGGCGCGATGCAGGTCGAAGTTCAGCTTGTGCGCACCGCCGCGCCAGCGCACGCGCCAAGCCGGCCGCCAGCGCGCCAGCCAGACGGCAGGGCCGGCGCTGCCGGCACGCGCCGGCAGCGTCAGCCAGACGCCGGCGAAGCAGTCCAGCGTCCACAGCAGCGCGACCAGGCCCATCCAGTAGTTGCCGATGCCGGTTATGGCCAGCGAGTCGTGCAGCCGCAGCACGAAAGGCATCAGGTTCTTGCGGCCCTGGCCGAGGTCGCCCCATCGGCGCTCCCCCTGGATACGGCCGGTCCAGGGGTTGACGAACACCTGGTCGTCGGCCAGCGGCGCCGCCCCGGCGCCGCCGGGCCTGGCGTACAGGCGGAACACCAGCGTGCGGCCGGCTTCGATCTGCAGCGGCGCGCGCAGTACCAGCGCCTGCGGGAAGGCCGCCTGGACGCGTTCGCGCAGCAGCAGCGGGTCCAGCGCCGGCCCGGTGCCGGCCGGGGCGGCGACGAACAGATCCGGGTTCAGCGCCGTCTCCAGTTCGTCGTTCCAGGCCAGCAGGCTGCCGGTCAGGCCGGCCAGCAGCAGGAAAGCCGCCAGCACCAGGCCGACCCAGCGGTGCAGCCGCAGCAGCGCTGCACGCATCTCAGAAGTCGATCTGCGCGCCCAGTTTGACGGTGCGCGGCGCCCCCTGCACCAGGCTGCTGCTCTCGGCCTGCGTCACCCAGTAGGCCTTGTCCACCAGGTTGTCGATGTTCAGCCGCAGCGTGAGCGCGTTGCCGGCCCAGCGCCTCTGGTAGCGCGCGCCGGCGTCCAGCAGCGTCACCGCGCCGACGGACCACTGGTTGGCGGCGTCCAGCGGGCGTTTGCCGATGTGGCGCGCGCCGGCGGAGAAGGTCAGCGGCAGCCCGGCCAGGCGGTACTCGGCCATCGCGGCGAACTGCTGGCGCGCGACGCCCTGGATGCGTTTGCCTTCGAGTTCGCCATCGGTCGTCTTGCGGCCGGTGGCGTCGAGCCAGATCGCGCTGGCGCCGGCCAGCCATTGCGGGGTCAATCGCGCCTTGGCCGACAGCTCCAGCCCCTGGTAGCGCGCCTCGCCGTCCTGGCTGTAGACGTTGTCGGCGCTGGTGTAGCTCAGGCCGCGGATGAGCCGGAAATACGCCGCCGTCGCCGACCAGCGTTCGCCTTCGGCCTTGAGCCCGACTTCATGTTGTTTGCTGGTCATCGGTTCGAACACCTGGCCGGCGTTGGCCGCGGTCTCGGGCGCGGTCGAGCCCTGCTCCAGCGCCTCGACGTAGCTCGCGTAGACCGACAGGCCCGCCAGCGGCCGGTAGACGGTGGCGAGCGTCGGCGTCGTGGCGCTGCGTTCGTAGCCGCTGTAGCGGTCATCCAGCGTGCCGCGGCGCAGGCCGGCGACGATGTCCCAGTCGGCGCCCAGGTGCAGCGTGTCGGTGGCGAAGACCTCGCGCAGCTTCACCTTGTCGTACTCGTGGTCGGCATCGTTCGTCGTGTAACGCGTGAAGGGGTTGGCGAAGTCCACCGGATTGGCCAGGTTGCCGGAGCCGGCGTTGCCGCCATCGTCGACCGGGGTGTTCAGGCTGCGCGTGTCGGTGCGCAAGACGCCGACGCTCAGCTCGTGGCGCACCGCGCCGGTCTGCAGCTGGCCGCTGACCTGGGCCTGGGTGTCGCGGCTCTGGAAGCGGTTGGCGTAGCTCCAGAAGGTCATCGAGTAGTCGCCCTGGGCGTCGGCGAAGATCGCCGGCGCCAGGAACTCGCGCCCGCTTTCCGACCACCGGTGCGCCAGCGACAGCGCCCAGTCGGGCGCGAACTGCCAGCTCAGGTCGCTGCCCCAGGTCTGCTGCCTGGACCCGTAGCGCGTGAACGATGGCGCCAGACGTTTGTCGCCGGCGATCGGGTCCAGCGGCTCGCCCGCACCCCAGTTGCCGGTGCTGCCGTCGGAGTTGGGAATCAGCGCCCAGTAGCCGCCGTGGCGCACGTGTTTCGCCGCCAGCGCGTCGGCGCGCCAGTTCAGTTCGGGCGTGATGCGCCAGTCCAGCGCCAGCGAGGCCGAAGCGCGCCCCGAGCGCGCGCCGTCGACGTAGGTGTCGCCGCCTTCGCCGACCAGGTTCACGCGGTAGCCGAAGGCCTGCCGGTCGCCGAAGCGCCCGCCCAGGTCGCCGTGCAGCAGCACCAGGCCGCTGTCCATCAGCTGGGTGTTGAGCTGGCGCACCGGCTCGTCGCCCGCCCGTTTGAGCGTGTAGTTGACGACGCCGCCGGGCGCGCCGAAGCCGTAGAGAAGGGCCGAAGCGCCCTTCAGGATCTCGACGCTGTCGAAGTGCTCCAGCGGCAGGTCGGCCGCGCGCACGCGCACGTTGCGGCCGTCGATCTTCTGGCCGGTGTAGAAGTCCGGGCCGATGCCGCGCACGGCCAGCGAGTTGTTCTCGGTGACGAGGTTGTCCGAGCCCAGGCTGATCGCGGCGTCGAAGCGGGTCAGGTCGGCGAGCGAACGCGCCTGCAGGTTGTCCATCAGCTCGCGCGAATAGGCTTCGATGCTGTAGGGCGTGTCCTTCAGGCTCTTCTGGCCGAGCACGCCGACCGGTGCGCTCTTGTTGCGGTAGGCCGCGTCGGCGCCGCCGTCGAGCGCGGCCGCGCGCACCCGCAGTGCCGGCAGCGCGCTCGCGGCATCGGCCGCGGGCAGGCGGCGCAGCGTCCAGCTGCCGTCGGCACGCTGCACCAGCTCCAGGCCGCTGCCGTCGAGCAGGCGCTCGAAGGCCTGCGCCGGGGTGTAGCGCCCGTTCAGCGCGGCTACGCTGCGGCCCTCGGTCAGCGCCGGGTCGAAGGACAGCGCGATGCCGGAGCCGGCAGCGGCCAGCGACAGCGCGCGGCCCAGCGGGCCGGCCTCGATGCGGTAGACGCGGGGTGCCGGCTCGTCCGGCGTCGCTGCGGCGGCCTGGGACAGCGGGCCGGCCAGCGCGGCGCCAATCGCCAGGCTCAGCAGCGTCGCAGGCCAGGTTTTCGCCGCTGGCGTCGGCAAGCTGAGGGCGCGGCGGTGGGGCAGGGGTGATGTCACGGTGTCGGTCCTGTGGTTGAAGCTCACCGCCACAGGCCAGACGAGCGCGTAAATAGTGTCAGCGCGGCACGAAAGTCAGCCAGCGGCCGTGCCAGCGCTCGAGCGCCTGGACCGGATAGGTCGTCACCAGCATCACCAGCGTGCGCCGGGTTTCGGCGCGCGAGCCCACCGGATAACTGCCGGAGACACGCAGCCCGGCCACCGCCGGGTCGCAATGCACGAAGCCGCCGCGGTAGCGCTGCAGCTCGGACGCATGCGGTCGGCCAGCAGCAGGCCCTGGGTCCAGGCCGCGAAAGCCTCGTCGACCGGCGTCGGCGGCGCCACCGCCGCGGCGCTGAAGCCGGTCTGCTCGCCGGCCTGCAGCACGCGCCCCGGGCTGTCGGGCGCCGACGCCGGCGTGATGCGCACCGCGCCGTCGAACACCGCCACCTGCGTGTGTTCGTCGAAGCGCCGCACGGCGAAACGCGTGCCCAGTGCCTACAGCCTGCCGTGTTCGGTGTGCACCCGCAGCGGGCGCGCGCGCGGCGACGGGTCGGGTTGCGACTGCACCAGGATCTCGCCGGCGCGCAGACGCAGCAGCCGCTGCTCGTCGTCGAAACGCAGGTCGACGGCGCTGCCGGTGTTCAGCGTCAGGCGGCTGCCGTCGGCGAGCCGCTGTTCGTGCCGTTCGCCGGCGGCGGTGCGCAGGTCGGCGCCCAGGTTGAGGCCGTGCGGGCCGTCGTTCCAGCGCCAGCCGGCCCAGATGGCGGGCGCCGTGCCCAGCAGCAGCGCCAGCTTGGCGAGCGCGGCGCGGCGTGCGGCCGGGGCTTTGCGGTCCAGCGCCGGCATCGCCAGCGCCGGCGGCAGGCCGCCCAGCAGCGCCTGCAGCTGTTCGGCACGAGCCCAGGCGCGCGCGTGCTGCGGGCTCTGCCGGCGCCAGCGCGCGCAGGCGGCGCGGTCGGCGTCGCTGGCGCCGCCGCCATGCAGGCGCACCAGCCAGTCGGCGGCTTCGTCCAGCACCCGGGCGTCCAGCGTCTGGCCGTGTTTCATCGCTTGGTCAGGCCGCGGGCCCGGCGTCGTCCATCAGCGCCAGGCAGCGGCTGAAGGCCAGCTTCATGTGGCGCTTGACGGTCGCCAGCGACACGCCCAGGCGCGCGGCGATGGCGTCGTAGCCCAGGCCTTCGATCTGCGACAGCAGAAACGCACGCCTGACGTTGGGGGGCAGCGCATCGAGCATAGCGTCGACCTGGTGCAGGGTCTGCAGGATCAGCAGGCGCTGTTCCGGCGAAGGCGCGAGCGGCTCGGGCAGTTCGGCCAGCGCGAGCAGATAGGCGCGTTCCAGCGCCTGGCGCTGGCACCAGTTGGCCAGCAGCCCGCGCGCGACCGTGGCGAGATAGGCGCGTGGCTGCCGGATCGCCTGCAGGTCGCGGCCGGCGAGGATGCGCAGATAGGTGTCCTGCGCCAGGTCCGCGGCGTCGGGGCCGTTGCCCAGCTTGCGCTGCAGCCAGCCGGTCAGCCAGGCGTGGTGATCCGTATACAGGCGCTGCAGCAGCGCGGCGCCCGCCATCGGCGCCGGGGCCGTTTCGGTGTCGACGACGATGGGGCCGGCAGGCATCGGTTCGGCGTCCCGGGGCGGGGGAGACGGCAGCTACATAGGAATGCGTCGCATTCTAGATTGAAGGCCACCAGCCAGCCTCAGTCTGCGATCGGCAGCGTGATGCCAGCTTCTTCGAACACGCTGCGGGCGACCGCCAGGCCGTTGAGCGCCGCCGGGAAGCCGGCGTAGACGGCCATCTGCATGATCACCTCGACCACCTCGTGCGGCTTGCAGCCGACGTGCAGCGCGGCGTGCACGTGCACGCGCAGCTGCGGCAGCGCGTGGCCGAGCGCACAGAGCGCGGCGACGGTGGCGAGTTCGCGCTCGCGCAGACCCAGGCCGTCGCGGGCGTAGATGTCGCCGAAAGGGAACTCGACCAGGTAGCGCGCGAAGGCCGGGAAGGCCGCGGCCAGCTGTTCGACCACCGCCAGGCCGGCAGGGCCGTCGACGGCCGCCAGCATCGCGGCTCCACGTTCGTATCGGGTTTCGTTCATCGCTGCATCTCCATCGTGTTGCATGGCGCCGATGCTGGGCGCGCCGCCGCGCGCCGGCTATGGCCGCATTGGTGATACCTTTCCGGTATGACGAGCCGACTCGATTCGCGCGCGCTGGCGCTGTTCCTGGCAGTAGCCGACACGCTGAGCTTTCGCCAGGCGGCGCAGACGCTGCACATGACGCAGCCGCCGCTGAGCCGCGCGATCCGTGAACTGGAAGAGCGGCTGGGCCTGCGCCTGTTCGAACGCGACACACGCGGCGTCGCGCTGACCGAGGCTGGACAGCTGCTGCTGCCCCATGCGCGCGCGGTCGCGCGCTCGCTGCATGAGGCCCAGGCGGCGCTGGCCCGGGTGCGGGAGCGCGCCACGCCGGCACCGCTGCGCCTGGGCGTGACCAGCGCCGTCGAACTGCCGGCGCTGCGCCGGCTGCAGGGGCGGCTGGCGCTGAAGCTCGTTTCCGACACCTCGCCGCGGCTGGTGCGCCAGCTGCGCGCCGGGCGGCTGGATGCAGCCGTCGTCGCCTTGCCGACCGAGACCCATGAGCTGGACGTCGTCGAACTGGAGCGCCAGCCGATGCTGGTGGCGCTGGCGGCGTCGCACACGCTGGCGCGGCGCCGGCTGCTGCGCCTGGCCGACCTGGCGCAGGAAGCGCTGTTCTGGTTCGAACGCGCTCGCCAGCCGGCCTTCTACGACCACTGCCAGCAGGTCTTCGCGCAGCACGGTTTTGCGCCGCCGCGGCTGCAGGAGCCGGCCGACCACCACGTGCTGCTGGCCGAGGTGGCGGCGGGCAAGGGCGTGGCGCTGCTGCCGCAGTCGTTCTCGGGCCTGAAACGCGCCGGGGTCAGCTACCGGCGCCTGGCCGAAGGGCAGGCGCTGGCGGTGGGCGTAGGGCTGGTCACGCCCGGCGACCGCCGGCCCGTGCGCGACCTGCTGCTGGGCTGGCTGGGCCCGGTGCCAGGGCCGCAGACGAAACAAGCCGAGCTTCAGGCCGGCGCGTAAGGCTCGCGCGGCCGCGTGTTCTCGTCGATCTTCAGCGCCCGCCCCAGTGCCGGCCAGGCGCGTTGGCTGCAGTGGCGGCGTTCGCAGACTTTGCAGCCCGGGCCTATCGGCACCGCGGTCTCGGGGCGCTCCGGCGCCAGGTGGCGGCCGTAGACCAGGCGCGGCGCATGGCGGGCGTCGCAGCCCAGCGCCAGCGCGAAGCGGCGCGCCGGCTGGCCGTAGCCGCCGTCGGCGTGCGTCACGCTGCGCGCGATCCACAAATAGTTGCGGCCGTCTGGCATCTGCGCTAGCTGCGTCAGCACCTTGTCGGGCTGGGCGAAGGCCTCGTAAACCTTCCACAGCGGGCAGGTGCCGCCGGTGCGCGAGAAGTGGAAGTCGGTGGCCGACTGGCGCTTGGAGATGTTGCCGGCGCGGTCGACGCGGATGAAGAAGAAGGGCACGCCGCGGGCGTCGGGCCGCTGCAGCGTCGACAGCCGGTGGCAGACGGTCTCGAAACCGACGCCGAAGCGGCGCGCCAGCAGTTCGATGTCGTAGCCCAGCGCCTCGGCCGCCGCCAGGAAGCTGCCGTAGGGCAGCACCAGCGCGCCGGCGAAGTAGCTCGCCAGGCCGATGCGCGCCAGCGCACGCGCTTCATCGGTGCGCAGTTCGCCGTCTGCGGCCAGGCGGTCGACGAGCTCGCCCGCCTCCAGGAAGGCCAGCTGAACCGCCATCTGGAAGCTGCGCTGCCCGGCGTCCAGGTCCGGGTTCAGGCGCAGCGTGCGGCTGGCGGGGTCGAAGCGGCGCAGCCCGCCGCCGTCGTCGGGCGCGGCGACCTGCACGCCGACACCGTGCCGCCGGGCCAGCCGCTGCTGCAGCGCCGGCGCCAGTTCCGCCGCCGACGGCGAACCAACCTCCAGCTGCGCATGCAGCCGCTCGGCCAGCACATCCAGTTCGGCGACGTGGTTGTGGCGCGTGTAGAAGAAGTCGCGCACCTCCTCGTGCGGCTGCACCGGCGCCACCGTGGCCAGCAGGCTGCGGTCGCCACGCTCGCCGGCCAGCAGTTCCAGCCGCAGGCGGGCGTCGCCCGCCTGGCGGTGCAGCTCGACGATGCGCCGTGCCAGCGCCGGCATCTGCTGCGCCACCGCCTGCAGCTCGGCCATCGCCACCGGCGCGTTCGGGCCGACGTCGGCCAGCGCGTCCTGCAGCTGCGCGATCAGGCGCGACTCCTCGTCCTCCGAGAACCACTGCAGGTCCACGCCCAGCGCCGACTGCAGCTTCAGCAGCACCGGCACCGACAGCGGCCGCTGGTTGTTCTCGAGCTGGTTGACGTAGCTCGGTGACAGCCCCAGCCGCGCGGCCAGCGCGGCCTGTGTCAGGCCGGTGCGTTCCCGCAGCGTGCGCAGCCGCACGCCCATGAATGTCTTGCGCATGGCCCAGTCTACAGCTTCGCAAACTTCGCAAGCTTGCTGCGATGGCTTCGCTTTTCATGGCTCGATCAGTCGTTGATCGCGCTTGCCGTGGCTGCGAGTATTGCGACATCGAGAGATCGGATGGAACGACGGATGCACAGCCCCCAGGATCGCGGCAGGACGCCGAAGCCAGCGCCAGCGGCCGGCACAACGGCCGCCGAGCCAGCGCTGCTGGAGCCGCTGACGCTGACCGAACTGGTGCTGCCCGGGCAGGCCAACCACTACGGCACGCTGTTCGGGCCTTACGGCCTGGCGCTGCTGGGCAAGGCCGCCTACCTGGTCGCGCGCTGCCGCAGCGGGCAGTCGGTGGTGATGGCGGCGGCCGGCGACATCGAGTTCCTGCGCCCGGTGCCGGTGGGCGCGCTGCTGACGCTCGTCGCCCGCATCCGCCGCGTCGGCCGCAGCTCGCTGACGGTCGGTGTCGAGGCCTGGCTGGACGCGGCACTCGCGGCCGAGCCGGTGCTGCGTGGCCGCTTCGAGATGGTGGCCGTCGACGACCACGGCCGGCCGGCGGCGCTTGGCGCCGGTTGCAGCGCGCCGGCCACCGTATCGGCCGCAACGAATACCCAAGGAGACAGACGATGAACGATTCCCTCGCACCCGCCGCCTTCAAGCCGAAGAAGTCGGTCGCGCTGTCGGGCGTGACCGCCGGCAACACCGCGCTGTGCACCGTCGGCCGCAGCGGCAACGACCTGCACTACCGCGGCTACGACATCCTGGACATCGCCGAGGTTTGCGAGTTCGAGGAGATCGCGCACCTGCTGGTGCACGGCAAGCTGCCGACCGCGGCCGAACTGCGCGCCTACAAGACGCGGCTGCGTGCGCTGCGCGGCCTGCCGGCGAGCGTGAAGGACGCGCTGGAGAACCTGCCTGCCGGCGCGCACCCGATGGACGTGCTGCGCACCGGCGTCTCGGCGCTGGGCTGCATCCTGCCGGAGAAGGACGACCACAACCTGCCGGGAACCCGCGACATCGCCGACCGGCTGCTGGCCTCGCTGGGCTCGATGCTGCTGTACTGGTATCACTGGAGCACGCAGGGCCGGCGCATCGTCGTCGAGACCGACGACGACTCGATCGGCGGCCACTTCCTGCACCTGCTGCACGGCGAGAAGCCGCAGGAGAGCTGGGTGCGGGCGATGCACACCTCGCTGAACCTCTACGCCGAGCACGAGTTCAACGCCAGCACCTTCGCTGCGCGTGTCATCGCCGGCACCGGCAGCGACCTGTACTCGGCCGTCGCCGGCGCGATCGGCGCGCTGCGCGGCCCGAAACACGGCGGCGCCAACGAAATGGCCTTCGAGATCCAGAAGCGCTACGACGGCCCCGACGAAGCCGAGGCCGACATCCGCCGCCGCGTCGAGGCGCGCGAGGTCGTGATCGGCTTCGGCCACCCGGTCTACACCATCGCCGACCCGCGCAACGAGGTCATCAAAGGTGTCGCCCGACGCCTGTCGTACGAGGCGGGCTCGCACAAGATGTTCGACATCGCCGAGCGCATCGAGAGCGTGATGTGGGACGCCAAACGCATGTTCCCCAACCTCGACTGGTTCAGCGCCGTCAGCTACCACATGATGGGCGTGCCGACGGCGATGTTCACGCCGCTGTTCGTCATCGCGCGCAGCAGCGGCTGGGCCGCGCACGTGATCGAGCAGCGCGTCGACAACAAGATCATCCGCCCGAGCGCGAACTACACCGGCCCCGAGCACCGCGCCTTCGTGCCGCTGGCAGAACGCAGCTGAGCGCGACCGAAGCCCCCATGCACATGCCTTTCCGCAAACGCCTGCCCGGCACGACGCTGGACTACATCGACGCCCGCGCCGCCGTCGAGGCCCTGGTGCCCGGCGCCTGGGACACGCTGCCCTACACCGTGCGCGTGCACGCCGAGAACATCGTGCGCCGCGCCGATCCGGCGATCGTCGGCGACTGCCTGCGCCAGCTCGCCGAAGGCCGGCGCGACCGCGACTTCCCCTGGTACCCGGCGCGCGTGGTCTGCCACGACATCCTCGGCCAGACGGCTTTCGTCGACCTGGCCGGGTTGCGCGAGGCCGTCGCCGCACGCGGCGGCGACCCGGCGCTGATCAACCCGGTGGTGCCGGTGCAACTGGTCGTCGACCATTCGCTGGCCGTCGAATGCGGCGGTGACGACCCCGACGCGCTGCGCCGCAACCGCGAGATCGAGGACCGCCGCAACGAGGACCGCTTCGACTTCATCGAGTGGTGCCGGCAGGCCTTCGACCAGGTCGACGTGATCCCGGCGGGCAACGGCATCATGCACCAGCTCAACCTGGAGGCGATGTCGCCGGTGGTCCAGGTGCAAGGCGGCCTGGCCTTCGCCGACACATGCGTCGGCACCGACTCGCACACCCCGCACGTCGATGCGCTGGGCGTCATCGGCGTCGGCGTCGGCGGGCTCGAGGCCGAGAACGTGATGCTCGGCCGCGCCTCGTGGATGCGGCTGCCCGAGATCGTCGGCGTGCGCCTGAGCGGCCGCCGCCGCCCGGGCATCACCGCCACCGACATCGTGCTGACGCTGACCGAGTTCCTGCGCCGCGAGAAGGTCGTCGGCGCCTACCTCGAGTTCCACGGCGAAGGCGCCGCGGCGCTGTCGGTGGGCGACCGCGCGACCATCGCCAACATGGCGCCCGAGTACGGCGCGACCGCGGCGATCTTCCCGATCGACGCGCAGACCCTGGCCTATCTGCGCCTGACCGGGCGCGAGCCGGCGCAGGTGGCGCGGGTCGAGGCCTACGCACGCGCCGCCGGGCTCTGGGCCGACACGCTGGCGGCGGTGCGTTACGAGCGCACGCTGAGCTTCGACCTGGGCAGTGTCGAGCGCACGCTGGCCGGGCCCAGCCAGCCGCACCGGCGGCTGCCGCTGGCGGCGCTGAAGGCGCGCGGCATCGCCCGCGGCCTGGACGCGGCGCGTGCCGACGAGGCTCAGGGGCGGCTGCCCGACGGCGCCGTCGTCATCGCCGCGATCACCAGCTGCACCAACACCAGCAACCCGCGCAACCTCGTCGCCGCCGGGCTGCTGGCGCGCAACGCGCGCCGGCTGGGGCTGGGGCGCAAGCCCTGGGTCAAGACTTCGCTGGCGCCGGGCTCGCGTGTCGCCGAGCTCTACCTGCGCGAGGCCGGGCTGCTGGCCGAGCTGCAGGCGCTGGGTTTCGGCATCGTCGGTTTCGCCTGCACCACCTGCAACGGCATGTCGGGAGCGCTCGAGCCGGCGATCCGGCGCGAGATCGCCGAACGCGACCTGTTCACCACCGCGGTGCTGTCGGGCAACCGCAACTTCGACGGCCGCATCCACCCGCAGGTGCGCCAGGCCTTCCTGGCCAGCCCGCCGCTGGTCGTCGCCTATGCGATCGCCGGCACCATCCGCTTCGACATCGAACACGACGTGCTCGGCGTCGTCGACGGCCGCGAGATCCGGCTGCAGGACCTCTGGCCCGACGACGAGGAGATCGACGCCCTGGTCGCGCGCGCGGTGCGGCCCGAGCAGTTCGTGCAGGTCTACCGGCCGATGTTCGGCGCGCGCGAGCGGGCGAAGGTCGCCCCGCTGTACGCCTGGCGGCCGCGGTCGACCTACATCCGCCGCCCGCCGTACTGGGACGGCGCGCTGGCCGGCGAACGCAGCCTGGCGCGGCTGCGTGCGCTGGCGGTGCTGCCCGACAACGTCACCACCGACCATCTGTCGCCGTCCAACGCGATCACGCCCGACTCGGCGGCCGGCGAGTACCTGGCGCGCATGGGCCTGCCCGACGAGGACTTCAACTCCTACGCCACGCACCGCGGCGACCACCTGACGGCGCAGCGCGCCACCTTCGCCAACCCGACGCTGGCCAACGAGATGGTGCGCGCCGCCGACGGCAGCGTGCGCCGCGGCTCGCTGGCGCGGCTGGAGCCCGAAGGCCGCGTGATGCGCATGTGGGAGACCATCGAGACCTACCAGCAACGCCGCCAGCCGCTGATCGTCGTCGCCGGGGCCGACTACGGCCAGGGCAGCTCGCGCGACTGGGCCGCCAAGGGCGTGCGCCTGGCCGGTGTCGAGGTCGTGCTGGCCGAAGGTTTCGAGCGCATCCACCGCAGCAACCTCGTCGGCATGGGCGTGCTGCCGCTGGCCTTCGAGCCCGGCGACACGCGGCTGACGCTGGGCCTGGACGGCAGCGAGCTCTACACCGTGCTCGGCAACCCGGCCCCGGGCGCGCGGCTCGAACTGCTGATCGAGCGCCGCGACGGCCGCAGCGAGCGGCTGCCGATGCGCTGCCGCCTCGACTCAGACGAAGAGGCCTCGATCTACCGCGCCGGCGGCGTGCTGCAGCGCTTCGCGCAAGACTTCCTGGAGACCCAACGATGACGACCGCGGCACCGCTGCGAATTCCCGCCACCGTGATGCGCGGCGGCAGCAGCAAAGGCGTGTTCTTCCGCCTCGAAGACCTGCCCGAGGCCGCGCAGCGGCCCGGCGCCGCACGCGACCGGCTGCTGCAGCGTGTGATCGGCAGCCCCGACGCCTACGGCACGCAGATCGACGGCCTGGGCGGCGCCACGTCCAGCACCAGCAAGTGCGTGATCCTGGCGCCGTCGACGCGCCCCGGCCACGACGCCGACTACCTCTACGGCCAGGTCGCGATCGAGCGTGACCTCGTCGACTGGTCGGGCAACTGCGGCAACCTGTCGGCCGCGGCCGGCGCCTTCGCCGTGCACGCCGGCTACGTCGCGCCGGATCGCCTGCCGCACGACGGCGTCTGCACCGTGCGCCTGTGGCAGGCCAACATCGGCAAGACCATCCTGGTGCAGGTGCCGGTGGCCGGCGGCCAGGTCCGCGAGAGCGGCGACTTCGTGCTCGACGGCGTCGCCTTCCCGGCGGCCGAGATCGTGCTCGAGTTCCTGGACCCGGCTGCCGACGACGGCGCGATGTTCCCGACCGGAAACCTCGTCGACGAACTCGAGGTGCCCGGCGTCGGCCGGCTGCAGGCGACGCTGATCAGCGCCGGCATCCCGACCGTCTTCGTCGAGGCAGCCGCCGTCGGCTGCCGCGGCACCGAGCTGCGCGAGACGATCAATGGCGACCCGGCGGCGCTGGCGCGGTTCGAGGCCATCCGCGTCGCCGGCGCGCTGCGCATGGGGCTGATCGACTCGCCCGAGGAGGCGCTGCTGCGCCAGCACACGCCCAAGATCGTCTTCGTCGCGCCGCCGGCCGACTACACGAGCTCCAGCGGGCGCCGCGTGCACGCCGCCGAGATCGACCTGCTGGCGCGTGCGCTGTCGATGGGCCGGCTGCACCACGCGATGATGGGCACCGCCGCGGTGGCCATCGCCACCGCCGCCGCGGTGCCGGGCACGCTGGTCAACCGCGCCGCCGGCGGCGGCCCGCGCGAGCGCCTGTGTTTCGGTCACCCGGCGGGTCTGCTGCGTGTCGGCGCGCAGGTGCGCGCCGAGGCCGGCCGCTGGCTCGTCACGCGCGCGGTGATGAGCCGCAGCGCCCGCATCCTGATGGAAGGCTGGGTCCGCGTGCCCGCCGACAGCTTCTGAGGTCCACCATGTCCACCCGCAGCCGCCTCCGGGCGCTGGCCGAGGCCCGCCGCGGCGTGCTCGTCCCCGGCGCCTTCAACGCCCTGTCCGCCCGCATCGTCGCCGACCTCGGTTTCGAGGCCGTCTACGTCACCGGTGCCGGCGTCACCAACATGTGGTTCGGCCTGCCCGACCAGGGCTTCATGGGTCTGGCCGAGATCGCCGAGCACACCGCACGCATGCGCGACGCCGTGGAACTGCCGCTGATCGTCGACGCCGACACCGGCTTCGGCAACGCGCTGAACGTGCGCCACGCAGTGCGCACGCTGGAGCGTGCCGGCGCCGACTGCATCCAGCTCGAAGACCAGGTGGCACCCAAACGCTGCGGCCACTTCGCCGGCAAGGACGTGATCGCGCTGGACGAGGCGCTCGGCAAGATCAAGGCCGCCGTCGACGCGCGCCGCGACCCCGAGCTGCTGATCCTGGCGCGCACCGACGCCGCCGCGACCCAGGGTTTCGAGGCCGCGGTCGAACGGGCGCAGGCGTTTGCCGAAGCCGGCGCCGACCTGCTGTTCGTCGAGGCGGTGACCCAGGCCGACGAGGTGCGTGCGCTGCCGCAGCGCCTGGCCCGGCCGCAGCTGATGAACATGGTGATCGGCGGGCGCACGCCGATCTTCGGCGCCGACGAGCTGGCCGGGCTGGGCTACGGCCTGGTGCTCTACGCCAACGCGGCGCTGCAGGGCGCGGTGGCCGGCATGCAGCGCGCGCTGACGGCGCTGCGCGATGCGGGCGAGCTGCACGAGGCGAGCGGCCTGGTGACGCCGTTCGCCGAGCGCCAGCGCCTGGTCGGCAAACCCGAGTGGGACGCGCTCGAGCGGCGCTACGCCTGATGGTGCCGGCTGGCACGAAGCCGCCGCGTGCGCGGCGGCGCCTGCGTCCGCCGGCGCTGTGCGAGCTGGTCGCCGACGACCTGCGGCGGCGCATCCTGCGCCACGAGTTCGCCGCCGGCGCCGACCTCGACGAGACGCGGCTGGCGGTGCACTACGGCGTCAGCCGCACGCCGGTGCGCGAGGCGCTGAAGCTGCTGAACCATGAAGGTCTGCTGGTCGGCCAGCCGCGCCGCGGCCTGTCGGTCGTGACGGTGGACGAAGCCGAGATGGCCGAGGCGCGCGCGCTGCTGCGCCTGCTGGACAGCGAGCCCGGCGGCGCGCTGCGCGCGCGCCTGACGGCCTGGCTGCGGCAGCGGCTGCAGCTGGGGGCGGGCAGGGCGGCTTGAGGCCTTCGGCCGGCGCCAGGCGCCGGATACCGACCCGCAGCGTTATCGGATGGACGTGTTTGCCGGCATCCAGGCCACGATCAGGCGCTGCCGGCGGCCCTCATGCGCCTGGCGACCGGGCCAGCTCCACGAAGCCGCGCAGATAGGCCAGGTCCGCATCCGCCTCGCGCAGCCCGAGGAAGATCTGCTTGTCGACGCCGTGCGGCCCCAGCCGCAGCGGCACCAGGTCCAGCTGCGGCGCCACGTCCTGCAGCAGCCAGCGCGGCAGCGCGGTGACGCCGCGGCCGCTGGCCACCATCTGCAGCAGGATGTCGGTGGTCTCTATCGTCTTGTGGCGCCGGGGTGCGACGCCCGCCGGCGTCAGAAAGCGCGTGAAGACGTCCAGCCGCTCGGGCGCGACGGGGTAGGTGATCAGCACCTCCGGCGCCAGGTCCTGCGGCTGCACCTGGCTCGCGCCGGCCAGGCGGTGGCCGCGGTGCACCACCAGCACCTGCTCGTAGTCGAACACCGGCTCGAAGGCGAGCCCGGGCTTGTACAGCGGGTCGGGTGTCACCAGCACGTCGATCTCGTAGCCGAAGAGCGCGCCGATGCCGCCGAACTGGAACTTCTGCTTGACGTCGACGTCGACCTCGGGCCACGCCGCCAGGTAGGGCTCGACGATCTTCAGCAGCCACTGGTAGCAGGGGTGGCACTCCATGCCGATGCGCAGCGTGCCGCGTTCGCCGCGTGCGATCCGGCCCAGCTGCGCCTCGGCCTGCTCCAGCTGCGGCAGCACGCGCCGCGCCAGTGCCAGCACCTGCTGGCCGGCCGGCGTCAGGTGCAGGCTGCGGTGTTCGCGCCGCCAGATGTCGGTGCCGAGCTGCTGCTCGAGCTTGCGCATGCTGTGGCTGAGCGCCGACTGCGTCAGGCAAAGCACCTCGGCGGCGGCCGTCAACGAACCCTGGCGCTCGACCTCCAGCACAACGGCCAGGTGGATGCGCTCGATCATGATGGATGAGCCCTGTTCATTGATCCGTGAGGAATGACCATTTTACGTGATGGATAGGGCTGCCTAGCATGCGTCCGCTTCACGACTCGGACCCTCACGATGACCACGCTGCACAACCTCGGTTTCCCCCGCATCGGCGCCCGGCGCGAGCTCAAGTTCGCGCTCGAGGCTTACTGGAAGGGCGAGGCCTCGCCCGAGACCCTGCAATCGCTGGGCGCCGAGCTGCGCCAGCGCCACTGGGCGCAGCAGGCCGGCCTGGACCTGGTGCCGGTGGGCGACTTCTCGTTCTACGACCAGGTGCTGGACACGAGCTTCATGCTTGGCAACGTGCCCGAGCGGGCGCGGGATCACGGCGGCGACGCGCTGGACGTCTACTTCCGCGTCGCGCGCGGACGCTCGGCACCGGCGGCCGAAGCCGGCTGCTGCGCTGGCGGTGTCGCCGCCGGCGAGATGACCAAGTGGTTCGACACCAACTACCACTACATCGTGCCCGAGTTCCACTCCGGCACGCGCTTCGTGCTCGATGCCTCGCGGCTGCTGGCGCAGCTGGCCGAGGCGCGTGCGCAGGGTGTCGCCGCCAAGCCGGTGCTGCTGGGCCCGCTCAGCTACCTCGCGCTGGGCAAGGCCAAGGACGGCTCGGACCGGCTGGCGCTGCTGCCCGAGCTGCTGCCGGTCTACGCCGAGCTGCTGCGGCTGCTGGCGGCCGAGGGAGTGGACTGGGTGCAGGTCGACGAGCCGGTGCTGGCCACGGACCTGGAGGCGCCGTGGCACAGGGGCTTCGAGGCGGCCTACGCCGCGTTCGCCGGCTGCGGCGTCCGGCTGCTGCTGAGCTGCTACTTCGGCCCGCTGCAGAACAACGCCGAGCTGGCGCTGCGCCTGCCGGTGGCGGGGCTGCATGTCGACGCGGTCGCCGGGCGCGACGAGGTCCAGGCGCTGGCAGCGCGGCTGCCGGCGGACCGGGTGCTGTCGCTGGGCGTGATCAGCGGCCGCAACGTCTGGAAGACCGACCTGACGGCGCTGCTCGACTGGTTGGAGCCGCTGGCGGCGCGCCTGGGCGAGCGGCTGTGGCTGGCGCCGTCGTGTTCGCTGCTGCACGTGCCGGTGGACCTGTCGATCGAGGACGGCATGGACGCCGAGCTCAGGTCCTGGCTCGCGTTCGCCCTGCAGAAGCTGGCCGAACTGCGCCTGCTGGGCCGCGCGCTGCGCGAGGGCCGGGACGCGGTGCGCGCCGAGCTGCAGGCCAACCGTGACGCGCTGGCCGCGCGCCGCGCCTCGCCGCGGGTGCACCGGCCCGAGGTGCGGGCGGCGGTGGCGGCGCTCGACGCCGACATGGGGCGCCGCCGCAGCCCGTATCCGCTGCGCGCCGCGCGCCAGGCCGAGTGGCTGAAGCTGCCGGCCTACCCGACGACGACGATCGGTTCGTTCCCGCAGACCGCCGAGGTCCGGCGCGTGCGCGCCGAGTTCAAGGCCGGGCGGCTGGAAGAGGGCGCCTACCGCGACGCGATGCGCGCCGAGATCGTGCACGCGGTGCAGGTGCAGGAAGCGCTGGGCCTGGACGTGCTGGTGCACGGCGAGGCCGAGCGCAACGACATGGTCGAGTACTTCGGCGAGCAACTCGACGGTTACGCCTTCAGCCGCTTCGGCTGGGTGCAGAGTTATGGCTCGCGCTGCGTCAAGCCGCCCATCCTGTTCGGCGACATCGCCCGGCCGCGGCCGATGACGGTGGACTGGAGCGCCTACGCCCAGTCGCTGACCACCAGGCCGATGAAGGGCATGCTGACCGGGCCGGTGACGATCCTGAACTGGTCCTTCGTGCGCGACGACCAGCCGCGCGCCGACACCTGCCGCCAGCTGGCGCTGGCGATGCGCGCCGAGGTGCTGGACCTGGAGCGCGCCGGCGTGCGCGTGATCCAGATCGACGAGGCCGCGCTGCGCGAAGGCCTGCCGCTGCGGCGTTCGGCCTGGCAGCCGTATCTGGACTGGGCCGTCGAGTGTTTCCGCATCACCGCCAACGGCGTGCGCGACGAGACCCAGGTGCACACCCACATGTGCTATTCGGAGTTCAACGACATCATCGCGTCGATCGCGGCGATGGACGCCGACGTCATCACGATCGAGACCTCGCGTTCGGACATGGAGCTGCTCGACGCCTTCGAGCACTTCCAGTACCCCAACGAGATCGGCCCCGGCGTCTACGACATCCACTCGCCCAACATCCCCGCGCGCGAGCACATCGTCGCGCTGATGCGCAAGGCGGCGCGGCGCATCCCGCCGCAGCGGCTCTGGGTCAACCCCGACTGCGGCCTGAAGACGCGCCAGTGGAGCGAGGTGATCCCGGCGCTGGAGCAGATGGTGGCGGCGGCGAAGACGCTGCGCGAGCCCGCCTGATTGCTCGCGGCGCCCGCCTCGGGCTGCGGCCAGACGACGGTGACGCTGGGTCTGCTGGCTGCCCGGCGGCTACCCCGAACTGCACGCCGGCCGCCGGCCGCCGCCACACGCTGGCGCGAGGGGCTGCGCGCCTTCGCCACCACGCGGCCTATGCATGGCGAATGCGGTGGCTGCAGGGCGCGGGTCTCGGTGCTCGAAGAGGCAGACGGCAGCCGCCATGCGATGGCCGGGCTGCCGTGGCTCGAGGCCTCGTTCCGCAAGCGCCGGCTGCGCCTGGGATATCGCCTGGCCGAGCTGCAGGTGGCTATGCCCGGTGATGCCGCCGACACGCGGCTGCGCGGCCACGGGTTCCACTACGCCAGCGAGCTCGCCCAGCCCGACGCGCCGCTGGCGCACATCACCTGCGCCGACGGGCGGGAGGCGGCCGAGACCGGCTCCTGGCGGCAGCTCGCGCATCCGCTTTCGTCCGGTCGCCGCGCACCTCAACCCCATGGCGATGGCGGACCTGGGCGCGCGCTGCCGCTCGGCGCTGAGTCAGCACCTGGCAGACCCCTTGGTGCTGGTGCCTCTGGTCGTCCTCGACTCTCTTTGCTTCCACCCGTTCCCGGATGGCAACGTCCGCATGGCAGCCACCTCCCGGGGCTGGCAAGAAGCAGCTCACGAAATCGACCCATGGCTAGCCTGCTTCTGGGGGGCGCTGCTGGGCGACTACAAGGAGTTCGAAGAGCGCGTGGGCAGCATCGAGCGCGGACGGGGCGCCAAGGGCGCCCGTGTTCGCTCGCAGATCCTCAAGCGCCAACGGCCTTTCTCGATCTCGGAGATCGTGGAAGCCTGCCCCGGCATCAGTCGCGACAGGGTGCGCGTGATCCTGCGGGCGATGAAGGCCGAGGGACTGTCGCGCCGAACGGCAAGGGGTGCGCGGCCAAGTGGATCAGGCTGGATGCAGGTTCTGAAAGCATGGGGCAGAACGATCGATAGCTGAGCGAACACCAGGCCGTGGCGCTTGTCCGTCTGCACGGGCTCCAGGTCGGTCGGCAGCGCGGGCGTCGCATCGCTCTTGCAGTACGGCTTGGTCTCGGGGGCGCGCCTGGCTCGTGCTGGAGGCTCTGCGCCGCGGGGGGTGTCCGGAGGTGTTTCAACAGCCTGTTGGGCACGGAGGGCGGCTGTGCAGCGAGTGCTGCCGGTCAGCGAAGCAACCGAGAGCGCCTGCTGTCGGCCACAAGCGGTCCCTCGCGCAGCGCGCGCCGGTTCGGCCGTGACGTGTCCCTGAGCGGCAGGTTTCCGGCGCTGAGTCTGGGCACTTCTGGGGCCCGACTCGGCCATGACCAGTCACTGGAAATCGTCTGATTTGAGGATGCTCGTTGCGCCGCCGGCGACGAGATCGGCCCGCAAGGCCTGCCGCTACCATGCGAAGCGGGGCCGCCTCCGACGCAGGGCGCCGGCTGCCCCAAATGCTATCGTCCCAAGTGCCATGGCCTACTCGCACGACTACCAGATCTCCGCTCGACGACACATGAAGGCTGCTGACCACCTCTACGACCTTGACACCGGCGGTGCTCAACCCGGGGCGAAGGCCGTCGCGGGCTACCTATACGGTCTCGCGGGGGAGTTGGCCGTGAAGCAGATGATGATTCAGAGTGGAATGCGTCCCTTGGGGGCCGATAAGCGACGCGACGATCCGTTTTACAAGCACTTTCCCGAGTTGAAGGCGTTCTTGCAGACCACGGCCACCGGTCGTCGAGCCGGTGAACTTCTGACGATGGCGCGAACGACTCAGACATTTCGTGAGTGGAGCACCGACATGCGGTACGCACCAACGCGAGAGGTGCCAGCCGGCCACGTGGACAGTTGGCAGGAAGATGCCAAGAAGCTCATGGGCCAGATGGAGGAGCAGTGATGCCTGTCTTTTTCGACGATGCGCTGCCCACGCTAATCGAGATTCTTGAGGAATGCGGTGGTAAGTCGTTCGTAGAACGGGGCACGGTCCTACGCGACGCAACCGGTCGCCTGAGCTTCTTCGCCGCAGACCGTCCGCCGGTTCCAGAACAAGCGGATGTAGAGGCAATCTCCAGCATCGAAGGTTCGCCCGCGGATCACGTAGTGCACCTCGACGCGCTGGGGCGACGCATTGTTGATCGCCTCGGTGCTTACGCCCGGGAGGACAGACCTGTGGTCTACCCAACCGACGATGGTGCTTCATCGGTGCTGACGTCTAGTGAGCGCATTCCGGTGCGGGTGGGTGATCAGTTCTGTTACTTGGTCGACCGGCGCATCGTCGGCGCCGGCTGGCTGGCCCAACCAGTTGCCGCTACCACAAGCCCACCCCGTTTGGTGTTTGCTTCTTTAAAGGGCGGCGTGGGCCGCTCCACTGCACTAACCGTGTCAGCCGCTGACTTGGCGCGACGCGGTCGCAACGTGCTCGTAATAGACCTAGACCTGGAGGCACCAGGTCTGGGTCACTTGCTACTCGAAGACGGGCGGCTGCCCGACTACGGCGTTGTCGACTTTCTCGTGGAGAACGGCATAGGCGGCGTTGGTGATGACCTATTGCGCAGGTTCGTTGGGACCAGCCAGCTGACGTCATCTAGCGGTGGCGTGGTCGACGTTATGCCCGCACTCGGTCGAAAATCTGGGGCCGCTCCCGAGAACGTTTTGGCCAAACTGTCGAGGGCCATGATAGAGGACGTCACCGAAACGGGCATGGTCTCGGTTGGTGGGCAGATTTCGGCCATGATTGACCGCATAGCCGCTATGGGTTCGTATGACGCGGTGCTGATCGACAGCCGGGCAGGCCTGTCCGAACTAGCTGCGCCTGCGGTTATCGGGCTCGGTGCCACTGTGCTGCTGTTTGGTACTGCTCAAACGCAAACGATCGAGGGCTACAGGGCGCTGTTTGCGTCTCTACAACTTTTGGCGCAGCGGGACGAAGTGCAGGGACGAAGTGCCGAGTGGCGTCTAGCGTTGCGGCCTGTCTACGCCAAGGCTGGTCTAAACGCAGAAACCGCCGACCGGTTTCGTGATGAAATTTATGAGTTGTACTCCGAGTATCTGTACGACGCAGAGCCAGAAGACGATGCCGGAGCTGACGTGACTTCCCTCCTCCGTTTCACCCAGCAAGACGGATCGGCGCCCCACGCCCCGCTGATGATCCCTTTCAACGCAGCGTTTGTGGACTTCGACCCGTCTCGACAGCCCACTCAACTGACCACCGCTTTCTACGAGCAGAGCTTTCGCCCGTTTCTGGACGCCATCGACAGTATTCTTGAGGCTGCCGCAGCCGAGATCATAAATTGAACGACGTTTCCAGTTCTTTCTTCGCTATTCGCCGGGCCATTGCCGATTTTCGGCTCGCACGCAAGGTCGAGCCGAACGCCACGATACTGCCTCAGGAGGTGTTCCTGCCTGTCGGACATCGGGGTGTGCTGGACATGCGTCGACAACTTGTTGTTGGCGAGCGTGGAATGGGGAAAAGCTTCTGGACCCACGCCCTTAGCAATGAGGACGTCCGCGACAAGTTGGCGGCGTACTATAGATTTCCCGAACTCAAGTCCACTGAAGTCATAATCGGCTTTAACGGCTCCGACAGAAGGCAGCGGCTTGCGCCCACGGTAGACGATTTGGCCGAAATCCGGCAGTTGCCGAATTTCAAACCCGACCTGGTCTGGAAGGCCTTGTTACTGCGCATGGCCGAGGACAAGTTGGGCAAGAAGTTCGACACCATGGCCGACACGATAACCCTCCTTGATCAGCAGCCAAGCCGCTACTCAGAAGCGCTTTCGCAGTTAGACGACCACTTGACGGTAAATAGGCGGAACCTGCTAATAGTCTTCGACGCCCTCGACAGACTAGCGATGGACTGGAGCACCATCAGAGAGCTCACTCGCGCCCTCCTGCGCTTGGCAATAGGCCTTCAGTCCTTCAGGTCCATTCGCGCCAAGATATTCATGCGCGTGGACATGTTCTCTGACCGAGAGATCTTCAGGTTTCAAGACAGCTCAAAGATCAAGAACGACCATGTAAGCTTAATGTGGCAGGCGGAAGAGCTGTATGGCTTGGTGCTGTTCGAGATCCTTCGCGACCATGACGGCGAAGCAGCCCTGAAGAGGCTGGCCGCGCAGACTGAGACCTTGCCCGCGTTGCCCATCAACGGAGAGGACAGCAGGCTGCATGTGAACGAGCAGCGCAGGCTGGTCCACGCATTGGCGGGCGAGTTTATGGGGAGTAACAAGAAACGCGGCTTGGTGTACACGTGGGTCCCTCTGCATTTGAGCGATGCGGCCAACACCTGCTCGCCACGCACCTTCCTTACGGCTTGGAATGTAGCAGCGGAGCGTGTGCCCGCGCCCACAGACCACGCCATTGACCACCTTGGTCTCCTTGACGGGGTGCGGTCGGCCTCCCGCAGTCGCTTGAACGAGCTTTATGAGGACTACGAATGGATCCGCCCCTCACTAGAAGCGCTCCAGAGACAGTTCGTCCCTATGTCGCGCGACCAGCTCTTCCAGCTTTGGAACGACCACCGCGTCATGCAGGCTATCGCAGCATCGACTCATGGAGAAGTTTCGAAGACGCCGGCTGGCTTAACTGATAGTCCCGAGTTTGAGGCGTTGCTCCAGGCAATGAAAGCCGTGGCGGTCATGGACGAACGCAGCAACGGCAAGATCAACGTACCCGACATCTATCGGGTCGAGGCGGGAATTCTGCGCAAGGGCGGCGTCGCGGTTCCGAAGCGTTCTTAGGCACGCGCGACTTGGACCTCGCGCCAGCAACTCTCGACCGTCCGGCCTTGGAAGGTCACTAAAGAGGAGGACCGCCTGCTTTGGATCGATTACGGGTTTACCCCATAGTCAGCTTTGAGTATGCGCTGTCCGACCTTCAGGTATCGGGCGGGCCGATCGCCACAACGGTCCGCCGGTGTCGATCCAAAGCCGGTCTACACGCGATCCCGATCAACGCCACAAAGCCGTCGCCAGCAATGCAAGCATTCCGTCGGCTTACTCTGCGGCGCCAAGGAGGAAGCCCGTCGTTAGGCCGTGAGCCTTGAGCCACTGCTTTACCTCCGATTTATTGTCAGAGAGGACGCGATCAATCTCATCGCCCGTGGGGGATACCCAGCGCTTCCACGAAATTAAGCGGTTGACGACTTTTTTCACTTGCTTAAGCTGCGCGTCGTCGAGATCCCGATAGAAGCAGCAAGCCTTCTCGTCGCTGTCATGAATGTCCAACTTGGCGCATATGGCATCACGCAGCAATTCGGCCCAAGCCATCATTGACTTCGATCGCAGCATTCGCGTCAACGCGCGCTGCTGATCATTCGCAGAACCGAGCTTCGCGTTCCACGCGTGGAACCCTAGTTCGTCCAGCATGTTAAACAATGCAACTACGTTTGCCACTTCTTGGCTGCGCTTGTAGTCCTTCGCCGTCAGACTTTCCTCAGTGGGCTCACGCAACAGAAATGAAGCGAATATCGACTTACTGAGCATGTCCAGCGTGATCGGGTGGTCGTCAGTGCTTCGATTTCCAGCGGATACCAGCCTCGCCAGTTTGTTGTCCCCATCCTGGAGCACGGCGTTGTAAAGGAAGCTTCGGAAGCGCTCATTCAGCTGACCAGCTGTCTGTAGCGTGTCGTGGCTCTTGAGCCATTTCATGAAGCCCGCCTCGGACTTGGTTGCCTCTTCCTCAATGTCGCGGTAAGCAGCAAAGTCGGCACCGAACTGTGAGCCGAGCTTGAGCACCATGACGGACGAGAAGAACCGTGTCTGTGCATACTTGTCGTGGGCCGCAATGTTGGTCTGGTTCAGTAGGCGAAGATCAGCCTCATCTAGGTAGACCTTGCACTCGAGCGCCCGCCGACCGTTCCACAACAAGGCGGCCGCCTTGTGCTGCCCGTCGAACAGGCGAATTCGGCTGCCGACCACGCGCCCGATGGAAGGTTGAAGAACCGGGTGAGCCTGGAAGTGGCGGAACAGATCGAAGACCTTCTCGAAAATCAAGTAGCGCGGCTGGAGACCGAGCTGGTCACTTTCGTCGTCGTCGCTGTCGATTAAGGAGGCGGGCAGGGTCGCGTAAAAGTAGCGCCAGCCCGTGGTCGGGCAAGTGCACAACGGCGCCTTCAGTTTCACGTTGGGCGACTCGACGACAACTTCCAGGTCCCGCACCGTGACCGCGACAGGATCACCGAACGCATCTAGCTCGTTCGTCTTCTTAAGGTATTGCAGCAGGTCCCTCAGGGTGAGGCGGTCAGAGCCGGCGAAGAATTCTTCGAGTCGCAGTTTGATGCGAAAGTCGAAAAGTGAAAGCTGCCCCTTCTCCTTATTGTGCGTGGCGCACATCGGAGCAATATTGTCTAACTCAGACGCACCACCTAAGCTGAATGCGCGGATGTGATCGAACTGAAGTTTCTCGCTCTCAGGAATGGCATGACCATTCGCAAAGCACTTACGACCGTGCTGCTTTAGGATGACTGACTTCTCGTCGTCGTTCAGTTGTCGTTTTAGTGTAATTGCCATGTTCAGCTTTTTGCGTAAACCAAATTTTGGATAGTCGGTGACTCCGGCGCGCAATTTTCAGCATCTTCAACCAGCCTTTGATTCCGGTCGACTATGTTTCACGACAAACTGAGATTGCTCGGCGCATACAAGGAGCCATGATGCCAGCATCGGCTCTCTGCGGCGTAGAGATCGCGGCAAGCGCTCTGGACTCAGGTAGGTGAGGTGCGCGATAGCACAGCTTTCGCCACCGGCGGCTCATGGCCGAGTCCTGGTGCCCGCGAGCGGCAGCTTCCGGGAAGCAAGGGGCGCCGCGTCGGGGCTGGTTCCTCGGCCAGTTTCCGGAAGCCTCGAACGGCAGCAACGGGTCGATAGCAGTCAATCGAGCTATCGCGGACGAGTACCCCAGATCAGTCTTTAGCCGCCCCTCGGCCGCCAGTCAGCTGGCGTGTGATCCGCAGCTTCGCCAGCGCTGCTCACCCCATCCCCGCCACGACGCCCCGCA
>NZ_NRRU01000079.1 GCF_016583785.1 Rubrivivax gelatinosus
GGGGGCAGTTAGCGGTCCTTGCGCAGGGTGCCGGTCGGGGCGGTATCGCCGCCGAGCACGAACATCGTGTAGACGCCGTAGGCCTGGAGGTTGACCTCGTCCTTCGTGTACAGGTAGGCGCCGCCCGAGGTGGTGGTCACGTCCACGCGCGCATCGTCGTTGACCGTCGCGTTGACGAAGGCAGACGAGGTGCCGACGGCGACGTCGTTGACCAGCGCGGCGTAGTCCACCGACAGCGACAGCGTGTCCGTGGTCGCGGCGGCGTTGACCAGGCGGATGCGGTAGCGCGTCGACGCGGTCGGCAGGCGGTTGTCGTCGCTCAGCAGCTTGACGCTCGTGCTGTCGGCGGTGCCGTAGGTGATCAGCGTGTAGTCGGCACCGGGCTTGAGCGTCTGCGTCGCCGAGCTGACGGTGTTGCCGTTGACCTTGACCGCGAGCGTGCCGCTGCCGGCCGTCACGGCCGTGTAGGTGCCGACCGAGGGCGACACCAGCGTGCTGATGGTCGAGCCGTTCAGCGTCGCGTTGACGCTGCCGCGCGATTCGACGCCGGCGACGACCCGGATGCGCGCCTGGGTGTTCTTGGTCAGCGTCAGGTCGCCCTGCTGAACCAGCACGGCACCGTTGACGAGCACGCCGCCGGTGCCGGCGGTGATGATCAGCGTCGAGTACTCGTACTGGTTGATCGTGATGCCGCTGACGTCCAGGCGCACGTCGTCGGGGTCGCCGGCGCTGGTCACGCGCAGGCGGTAGGTGCCGACGCCGACATCCTTGTAGCTGCCCAGCGACGAGGCGCTGACGCTGCTGGCGGTGGCGGTGGAATCGGCGAGGTCGGTGTCGTCCTGGGTCAGGTAGACGTCGAGCGACCCGGCGTCGGTGGTCGCGTTGTAGACGCGCAGCTTGCCGTAACCGTCGTCGATGTCGTCGGTGTCGGAGTCTTCCGGCAGCGTGACGAACTTCAGCGCGCCGCTGCGGCCCCAGACGACGCCGGTGTAGTGCTTGCTCTTGGACAGCGAGTAGGTGCCGGTGGCCAGCGTCGCGGTGCTGCCGGTGGCGCGAACCTTGATCGTGTAGCTGTCGGCGTCGATCTTGGTGTAGGCGCCGCTCAGCGTGTCGGATGCGACGGCCGAGAACGTCGTCGTGTCGTCGATGTCGACGTCTATCGATTCGACATCGGAGGCGGCATTGAGCACGCGCAGTTGGGCGGAGCCACCGCCACCGCCACCGCCGCAGGCGGTCAGGGTCAGCGCGGAAGCCGCGAACAGCAGGGCAAGGCCCCGCTTCGCGATCGTGGAGAGCATCATCGTCGTTCCTTCGAAGGTCTGGCGCCGCGAAGGCACCGTCTCGCGATTGCACCGTCTACGCACGTAGCGCACGTTGCCTGCAGGTTGCTGTCGGCGACCGTCGATGACGTGGCGTGTCCGGCGACGAGCGCAGCCGCGATACTCTAACTCAACGCTGCGCTACAAATAGAAACACGACGCGACTACGCTGACGGCCATGGAAACGACCCCGCACCACCTCTACGTCGTCGAAGACGACCCTGCGATGCGCGACATGCTGTCGGCCTACCTGGAACGCCAGGGCCTGTCGGTGACGGCCATGTCCAGCGCCGAGGAGATGATGCGGCGCATCCACCGCCGCCGCCCCGACCTGATCGTGCTCGACGTGATGCTGCCGGGCGAGTCGGGCGTCGACGCCTGTCGCCGCCTGCGCGCCGACGGCGACCGCGTGCCGGTGATCCTGCTGACCGCGCGCACCGAGGAGGTCGACCGTGTGCTGGGCCTGGAGATGGGCGCCGACGACTACCTCGGCAAGCCGTTCTCGGCGCGCGAGCTGCTGGCGCGCATCCGCGCCGTGCTGCGCCGCACCAGCACGCTGCCGGGCATGCCTGCGCCCAGCGACCGCGAGGTGCGCATCGGCGCCCACACCTTCGTGCCGGCCACGCGCAGCCTGCACGCCGCCAACGGCGAGCTGCGCGTGCTGTCCACCGTCGAATACGCGATCCTGGCCGAGCTCGTCGGCAACCCGCACGTGCCGATCTCGCGCGAGCGCCTGCTGTCGGTGTCGCACACACGCGGCGAGGAACTGCTGGCGCGCACCGCCGACGTCGCCGTGATGCGGCTGCGCAAGATCGTCGAGCCCGACTCGGCGATGCCGCGCTACATCCAGACCGTGCGCGGTCACGGCTACATGTTCGTGCCGCACCTGCCGCGCCAGGCCGCCGCCTGATGACCCGGCTCCGCAGCGCCCGCGCCCGCGGCCCGGCGAGCCCGGTCCGCTGCGGTTGGGTGCGCGCCGCGCATGCGTGGGCCGCCGCCAGGGGCCGGCACTAAGGTGGCCGGCGCCGCTGCAGGTACGCTGGTCGGCCGCCTGACGGCCGGCGTCGCGCTGGTCGCGGCGCTCGCGTTCCTGTCGCAGGCGCTGGTGCTGCGGTTCTGGCTCGTGCCGGTGCTCGACGAACTCGCCGCCGAGACCGCGGCGCACGCGGCCACGATCCAGGCTGCACTCGCCGCGGCGAACCCGGCCGACCGGCCGGCGCTCGCGCGCCGTCTGTCCGACGCTCGCGTGCAGGTCGGCGTCTCGCCGCCGTGGCCGGGCGACGGCGGCTTCGGCGAACGCGCGCCGGAAGGCCCGGATGCGCCGCAGCGGCTGCGCGAGCCGGGCCTGCTCGACGGCCCGGGCAACGCCGCCGCCGGCCCGCTGGGGCACCAACTGGAGCAGCGCCTGGGTCCGGGCGCGGTGGTGCGCCGCGGCCCGGGGCCGGCGGGCCCGAACGGGCTGGTGATCGGCGTGCCGGTCGACCAGCAGCGCTGGTGGATCGCGTTCGGCGGCGCAATGCCGCGGCCGGCGCTGTTCGAGACCCTGCTGTTCTGGCTCGGCGTGCTGATGGTGCTGGTCTCGGGCGCGCTGCTGCTGTCGGCGCGTTATGTCGCGCGGCCGATCCAGCGCCTGGCCGACGAGATCGCGCGCCAGCGCGCGCCGCTGCAGCCGATCGACGAGAACGGCCGCGGCAGCGACGAGCTGCGTTCGCTGGCGGCTTCGTTCAACTCTCTGGTGCGCGCCGTCGAGGCGGGCCGCGCGACGCGCCAGAACCTGCTCGCCGGCCTGTCGCACGACCTGCGCACGCCGCTGGCGCGGCTGCGCCTGCGCGCCGAGACGCAGTGCGAGCCCGCCGTCGGCGACGCGCTGGCCGCCGACCTGGGCTCGCTCGAACGCATCATCGACCAGTTCCTGGCCTACGTTCAGCTCGAACGCGCCGACGCCATCGGCCGCGACGCGCCGCTGGCGCGCACCGTCGAAGGTGTGGTGCAACGCCATGTGGCGCACGGTGACGCGGTCGAGGCCGTCATCGAGCCTCTGGACTGGCCCATGCCGGACCTGCCGGTGCAGCGCCTGCTGGGCAACCTGATCGACAACGCCTTCGCCTACGGCAGGCCACCGGTGCGCGTCGAGCTCGTGGCGGCCGATGGCGGCGCGGTGCTGCGCGTGCTGGACCAGGGCCACGGCATGAGCGAGACCGAGTTCGAACTCGCGCAGCAGCCCTTCGTGCGGCTGTCGCCGGCGCGCGGCGGCGAGGGCCACTGCGGCCTGGGCCTGGCGATCGTCGCCCAGATCGTGCAGCAGTGGGGCGGCGAGCTGCGGCTGGCGCGTGCCAACGGCAGCACCGGCATCGAGCTGACGATCCCGCGGCGCTAAAGCCGCTTCACGCCGCTGCAACGCGGCGTCATCTTGGTGGCGCTTGCCGGTGCTGTTCGCCGCATCGCCGCCGGCACGATGGCATGACCATGCGTTTCGCGCGGCGGCACATCGGCCCCGTGAGAAAGCAGACGATGAAACGACAGCACCTCCCAGCCGGCAGCGCGCCGGCCCGCGAACCGTCAGCCGACGGCGTCGCTCTCGACGACGAAGCCCAGCTCGCCGCGCTGCTCGACGCCTTCAGCAGCGGCCGCAGCGCCGCGGCCCAGATCGCGAGCCGGCTGCGCCGTGTATTGGCCGAAAGCGGCGATGCCGGCAAGGCCCCGCGCCCGGACAGCGCGCGTCCGTCCTAGACTTGCGGCCCCCGGCCCACGAGGCCGAGCTGGAGTCTTGATGGGCGCCCCCGAATCCCTTGAAACCCCCGACACCGACCCGCAGGAGACGCGGGAATGGCTGGAAGCGCTGCAGGCCGTGGTCGCCGACGCCGGGCCCGAACGCGGCCTCTACCTGCTCGAGCAGCTCGAGCGTCAGGCGCAGCAGCTTGGCGTCGTGTCGCACGTGCCGCCGTATTCGGCCTACCGCAACACGATCCCGCTGGAGCGCCAGGGCGCCTACCCGGGCGACCTGCGCATCGAAGAGCGGTTGACCGCGGTGCTGCGCTGGAACGCGCTGGCGATGGTGGTGCGCGCCAACGAGGCCTACGGCGAACTCGGCGGCCACATCGCCAGCTACGCGTCGGCGGCCGAGATCTTCGAAGTCGGCTTCAACCACTTCTTCCGTGGCAGCGCCGACGGCCAGTCGGGTGACCTCGTCTTCTTCCAGCCGCATTCGGCGCCCGGCATCTACGCCCGCGCCTTCCTCGAAGGGCGGCTCGGCGACGAGCAGCTCGCCAACTACCGCCAGGAGATCGCCGGGCCCGGGCTGTGTTCGTACCCGCACCCCTGGCTGATGCCCGAGTTCTGGCAGTTCCCCACCGGCTCGATGGGCCTGGGGCCGCTGAATGCCGTCTGGCAGGCGCGTTTCATGCGCTACCTGCAGGCGCGCGGGCTGCTGCAGACCGAGGGCCGGCGCGTCTGGGGTGTCTTCGGCGACGGCGAGATGGACGAGCCCGAGTCGATCGCCGGCCTGACGCTGGCCGCGCGCGAGCAGCTCGACAACCTGTGTTTCGTCGTCAACTGCAACCTGCAGCGCCTGGACGGCCCGGTGCGCGGCAACGGCCAGATCATCCAGGAGCTGGAGTCGCTGTTCAAAGGCGCCGGCTGGAACGTCATCAAGGTGCTCTGGGGCAGCGACTGGGACGCGCTGTTCGCGCGCGACACCCAGCACGTGCTGCTGAAGGCGCTCGCCGGCACCGTCGACGGCCAGTACCAGACGCTGGGTGCCAACGACGGCGCCTACAACATCGAGCACTTCTTCCGCGTGAACCCCGAGGTGCAGCGGCTGGTGGCGCACATGAGCCCGGCCGAGATCGACGCCCTGAAACGTGGCGGCCACGACTTCCGCAAGCTCTACGCCGCCTTCGCCGAAGCACGCGCGCACCGCGGCCGGCCGACGGTCATCCTGGCCAAGACCAAGAAGGGCTACGGCATGGGCGGCGTCGGCGAGAGCCGCATGACCGCGCACCAGGCCAAGAAGCTCGACGTCGAGGCGCTGAAGGCCTTCCGCGACCGCTTTGCGCTGCCGCTGGACGACGCCGACCTGGCGGCGCTGAAGTTCTTCAAGCCCGCGGCCGACAGCCCCGAGATGCGCTACCTGCGCCAGCAGCGCGAGGCACTGGGCGGGCCGCTGCCGCGGCGCAATGCGGCCGCGCCGGTGCTGCCGGTGCCGCCGCTGGCGGCCTGGGGCAGCTTCGCGCTCGACGCCGCCGGCAAGGAGATGAGCACGACGATGGCCGCGGTGCGCCTGCTCGGCGGCCTGCTGAAGGACCCGGTGCTGGGCCCGCGCATCGTGCCCATCGTCGCCGACGAGGCGCGCACCTTCGGCATGGCCAGCCTGTTCCGCCAGATCGGCATCTACGCGCCCGGCGGCCAGCGCTACGAGCCCGAGGACGCGTCCTCGATGCTGTACTACCGCGAGTCGGCCGACGGCCAGCTGCTCGAGGAGGGCATCAACGAAGCCGGCGCGATGAGCTCGTGGATCGCCGCGGCGACGAGCTACGCGGTGCACGGCCTGCCGATGCTGCCGGTCTACATCTACTACTCGATGTTCGGCTTCCAGCGTGTCGGCGACCTGATCTGGGCCGCGGCCGACCAGCGCGCGCGCGGCTTCCTGTTCGGCGCCACCGCCGGGCGCACGACGCTGGGCGGCGAGGGCCTGCAGCACCAGGACGGCTCCAGTCTCGTCGTCGCCGCGACGGTGCCGACCTGCCGCGCCTGGGACCCGGCGCACGCCGGCGAACTCGCGGTCATCGTCGAACACGGGCTGCAGCGCATGCTGGTCGAGCAGCGCGACGAGTTCCACTACGTCACGCTGACCAACGAGAACGTCGAGATGCCCAGCCTGCCCGCGGGCGTGCACGCGGACCTGCTGCGCGGCCTGTACCGGCTGGAGCAGGTGGGCGACGGGCCGGTGCAGATCCGGCTGCTGGGCTCGGGCGCGATCCTGCGCGAGGTGCAGGCGGCGGCGCGCGTGCTGGCCACCGAACATGGCATCGCCTGCGAGGTGTTCAGCGCGACCAGCTTCTCCGAGCTGGCGCGCGACGCGGCCGCGTGCCGGCGGCTGGACCGCGTCGAGCCCCAGGCCGAACCGCGTGTGTCGCAGGTCGAGCGGCTGCTGGCCGGCGACGCGCCGGTGGTCGCGGCCACCGACTACGTGCGCGCCTGGCCGCAGCTGATCGCCGAGTACGTCGACGCGCGCTACCTCACGCTGGGCACCGACGGTTTCGGCCGCAGCGACACGCGCCGGCGCCTGCGCGCCTACTTCGAGGTCGACGCCGCCAGCATCGTGCAGGCGGCGCTGCAGGCCTTGCGCCTGCCACGGCGCGGCCAGACGTGACATCGCCCGGGCCGAGGCCCGGGCGATGCGAAACGGCAGCCGGCCGTCACGGGCGAATGCCGGGCCTGGCGGCCCGGCCGCGAACGTTCAGCTGGCGGCCCCGGTCAGGGCATAGGGCACGAGCGGGACGAGGGTGATGGCGAGGATGGCCAGCACAACCCAGCGGTCCAGGAAGCGGAGCCGGGATTCGTTCGCGATGGCGGTTTCGTGACGCATGGCAGTGGTCTCCGACGGTTGGGGTGGAACAGGACGAGGTTGCGACCAGCGAAGTCATTTGGTGACTGCGCGGTATAGAAATATACCGATGGGTCTCGTCAGGTTCGGCCGCACCGGTTTTGTCCTCAGCGGAGCAACGGTTTTGCGGCGGCCCAGCGCGTTCGGGCTGGACCAGCCGCAACGCGGGGCGCGGGCGGCACCTGAAAGGATTCGTTCGGGCCGGACTTGCGGGAGACCGACTGATCCATGCTATAGTCGCGGGCTTACGTCGCCGGTGTAGCTCAGTTGGTAGAGCAGCGCATTCGTAATGCGAAGGTCGAGGGTTCGACTCCTTTCACCGGCACCAGATAAAACAAGAAGGGCCTGGCTCACCGCCAGGCCCTTCTTGTTTTTCGCGAGCCGGATGTTGCCGCTGCCTCCCCGCCCTCAAGCGCGCAGTCGTGTCCGGGCGTGAAGGCGCGTCCGGGCCTGCGCCTCAGACCGCGTCCAGCGGGATCTTCAGATAACGCACGCCGTTGTCCTCGGCCGGCGGCAGGTGGCCGGCGCGCATGTTGACCTGCACCGCCGGCAGCAGCAGCGCCGGCATTCCGAGCGTCGCGTCGCGCGCCGTCCTCATCGCGACGAACTGCTGTTCGCCGACGCCGTCGTGCACGTGCACGTTGCCGGCACGCTGCTCGGCGACGCTGCTCAGGGCGCAGGGTTCGCGCCCGCCCGGCGGGTAGTCGTGGCACAGGTACAGCCGGGTGGCCGGCGGCAGCGACAGCACGCGGCGGATCGAGCGGTACAGCGTTGCCGCGTCGCCGCCGGGGAAGTCGCAGCGCGCCGAGCCGTAGTCGGGTGCGAACAGCGTGTCGCCGACGAAGGCGGCGCGTTCCTCCTGGTGCTCGACGACATAGGTCATGCACGCCGGCGTATGGCCCGGCGTGTGCAGCGCGACGGCGCTCAGCTCGCCGATCGTGAAGCGTTCGCCGTCGTCGAACAGATGGTCGAACTGGCTGCCGTCGCGTGCGAAGCCGGGCCCGGCGTTGAACAGCTGGCCGAAGGTCTGCTGCACCGTCGTGATGTGGCGGCCGATCGCGAGCCGTCCGCCGAGCCGTTGCTGCAGATAGGGCGCGGCCGACAGGTGGTCGGCGTGCACATGGGTCTCCAGCAGCCATTGCACCTGGGCGCCGAGGGCGTGCACGCGCGCGATCAAGCGGTCTGCGCCCTGGGTGCCGGTGCGGCCGGCCGCGGCGTCGTAGTCGAGCACGCTGTCGACGATCGCGCAGCGGCCGCTGCCGCGGTCGAGCACGATGTGGCTGAAGGTCGAGGTCGCGGCGTCGTGGAACGATTCGACGTGGAGGGCGCTGGCGGTGTTCATCGCGGGCTTCGGCGGGCAGGGCGTCGGCCCTGTTGTACCCGGCGCCGGCCGCCCGGACGGGCGCTCAAGCCGGGGGGCAGGCACGCGCCCCGGCGGCGACTTCGATGATGCCGGAGGATCCCGCGGCGGCTCAGCGGACCGTCGTGCGCCCGGCGTCCGACGGCAGCCTGAGGTCGTCGGGGCAGCAGGCCGCCGTCAGCAGCACGTCGGTCGACGAGTTCAGCGCGGTCTCGAACGAGTCCTGGACCACGCTGATGACGAAGCCGATCGCGACCACCTGCATCGCGACGTCGGCCGAGATGCCGAACAGGCTGGTCGCCATCGGGATCAGCAGCAGCGAGCCGCCGGCCACGCCCGAGACGCCGGCCGCCGCCAGCGACGCGACCACGCACAGCAGCAGCGAGGTCGCCAGGTCGACCTGTATGCCCAGCGTGTGCGCCGCGGCCAGCGCCATCACGCTGATCGTGATCGCGGCGCCGGCCATGTTGATCGTCGCGCCCAGCGGGATCGAGATCGAGTAGGTGTCCTCGTGCAGGTTCAGCTTGCGGCACAGCGCCAGGTTCACCGGGATGTTGGCCGCCGAGCTGCGCGTGAAGAAGGCGGTGATGCCGCTCTCGCGCAGGCAGGTGAAGACCAGCGGATAGGGGTTGCGGCGCAGCTTCCACCAGACCAGCAGCGGGTTCACGACCAGCGCGACGAAGACCATGCAGCCGACCAGCACCAGCAGCAGCCGGCCGTAGCCCAGCAGCGCGCCCAGGCCCGATTCGGCCAGCGTCGCCGCGACCAGGCCGAAGATGCCCAGCGGGGCGAAGCGGATCACGGTCTGCACGATGCGCGAGACGGCGTCGGCCAGGTCGGACAGCATCATGCGCGTGCCCTCGCCGGCATGGCGCAGCGCGATGCCCAGCCCGATCGCCCAGGTCAGGATGCCGATGAAGTTGGCCTCGATCAGCGCCTTCACCGGGTTCTGCACCGCCGACAGCAGCAGGTTGCGCAGCACGCCGATGATGCCGGCAGGCGCCTGCCCGCCGGCCGGCGGCGCGCTCAGCAGCAGCGTCGTCGGAAACAGGTTGCTGGCGACGACCGCGACCAGCGCCGCGCAGGCGGTGCTGACCAGGTACAGCAGCAGGATGGGCCGGATGTGTGTCGGCTGCCCCTGCTCGTGCGAGGCGATCGCGGCGGCGACGAGCACCAGCACCAGCACCGGCGCCACCGCCTTCAGCGCGGCGACGAAGACGTCGCCGAGAACGGCCACCGAGCGTGCGGCGTCGGGCGCGAGCATCGCGAGCAGGATGCCCAGCACCAGGCCGACGAAGATCTGGGTCACGATGGGGGTACGGACTAGCAGTCGCGAGATCACCTGGGTGGCCGAGGCCATGCTTGTTTCCAGTGTCGAGAGGAAGGGGAAAAGGTCAGCACCGCGGCCGTCCCGATGACGGCACGCAGATGCCGGCGGCGTGCGCAGGCCGGCGGGCAAGAGGAGGTATCAGCGCTTCCTGACGACGACGCTGCCGATCGAATAACCGGCGCCGAAGGAGCAGATCACGCCCAGGTCGCCGCTGGCCAGGTCGGCGCTGTGCTCGTGGAAGGCGATGATCGAGCCGGCCGACGCGGTGTTGGCGTACTCGTCGAGGATCAGCGGCGCGATGTCGGCGCCGACCTCGCGGTTCACCAGCTTCTTCAGCACCAGCTGGTTCATGCCCAGGTTGGCCTGGTGCAGCCAGTAGCGGCGCACGTCGGTGCTCTCGTGGCCGAGTGCCGTCAGGTGGGCCTCGATGTGGGCGGCGGCCATCGGCACCACTTCCTTGAAGACGCGCCGGCCTTCCTGGCGGAACTTCTTGTCGCGTGCGTCCGGGTCGCCGTCCTCGCACGAGTTCATGAAGCCGAAATTGTTGCGGATCGCGTTCGAGAACTTCGTCGCCAGCCGCGTGCCCAGCACGTCCCACTGCTGGGCGGCGGTCGCGGTGTCGGCGGCCTCGACGACGACGGCGGTGCAGACGTCGCCGAAGATGAAGTGGCAGTCGCGGTCGCGCCACTCGATGTGGGCCGAGGTGATCTCGGGGTTGACCATCAGCACGCACTTGGCGCTGCCCGACTTGACGGCATTGACCGCCTGCTCCAGCCCGAAGGTGGCCGACGAGCAGGCGACGTTCATGTCGAAGCCGAAGCCGCCGGCGCCGATCGCCTGCTGGATCTCGATGGCCATCGCCGGGTAGGCGCGCTGCATGTTGGACGCCGCGCAGATCACCATGTCGACGTCGGCGCCGGTCTTGCCGGCGGCGGCCAGCGCCTGCTGGGCGGCGTCGACCGCGATCTCGGCCATCAGCGAGAGCTCGTCGTCGGCGCGCGGCGCGAAACGCGGATACATGCGCGTCGGGTCCAGCGGGCCGTCCTTCTCGAGCACGTAGCGCTGCTTGATGCCCGAGGCCTTCTCGATGAACTCGACGCTGGACGGCACCATCGCCTGGCGCTCGCCGGCGGCGATGGCGGCGGCGTGCTGCTCGTTCTGCAGTTCGGCGTAGCGGTTGTAGGCGGCGACGAGTTCGGCGTTGCTGATGACGTGCGGCGGGCGGAACAGGCCGGTGCCGCTGATGACGACTCGGGTCATGGCTTGGGGCGGGGTCTCGTGGTGGTGCCAGCCCGCCAGTGTAGGCGCCGGGGCACCGTCGCGGTGCCCTGGCGAACACCGGGCTCGCCGAAGCGGTGCATCGCCGGCCGGCGCGTCGGCCCGGCGCGACGCGTTCAGCGCTCCAGGTCGACGTACTTCCAGAAGTTGGGCACGAAAGGGTTGCGGCGGTAGCCCTGCAGCGCCGGCTGCGCCAGGTCGGTCGCGAGCTGGTGCACATGCACCTTCATCGGCATGTAGGCCAGCAGCAGGCGTTGTGCGGCCTGCATCGCCGCCAGCCGCTGCGGCCCGTCGGGCAGGCTGCGCTGGTGTTCGTAGAGCCTGTCGAAGGCCGGCAGCGCAAAACCCGAAGGGTTGCCCTGGCCGGCGTTCGGGCCGTAACCGAGCGCGAGAAAGGTGTCGCCGTCGGGCTCCGAGGCCATCCAGCCGACGCCCCACATCATCAGCCGGCCGGCGCGCGAGCGTTTCAGGTTCTCGGCCCAGGTCGCGATCTCGAACTCGATGCGCAGCCCCAGCGCCGCCATGTTGCGCTGCCACTGCTCGGCCAGCGCGCGGCTGGTGGCGTCGCTCTGCATGGCGTAGCGCAGCCTGAGCGGCCGGCCGTCCGGGGCTTCGCGCCAGCCGTCGCCGTCGTGGTCGACGTAGCCGTACAGGTCCAGCAGCGCGCGCGCCCGCGCCAGGTCGTGCGTGCCCATCTCGCTGCGCAGCGCGGCGTCGTGGCCGTAGGTCAGCGGTGCGATCAGCCCGTTGGCCGGCAGCGCCTGGCCGCCGCGCACCAGCAGGCGTTCGCGCTCGACGTCGACCGCCAGCGCGATCGCACGCCGCAGCGCGACGCGGGACGCGCCGTAACCGCCGACCACGGGGTCGGCCATCGCGAAATAGGTCATCGCGATGCTGGGCAGCGGCGACCGCCAGGCCTGCAGCCCACGTGCCGCCAGGTGCGGCGCGAGCCGGCCGCCGGGCAGGGCCTGGGCGGCGAAGTCGCCCGGCAGGTTCTCGATCAGATCGTGTTCGCCGTTGAGGAAGGCCAGCCAGCGCGGCTGCGGCTGCTCGATGACGGCGATCTCGACGCGGTCGAGCATCGGCAGGCTGCGTCCGCGCCAGCGGTTGGCCTGGGCACGCAGCGCCGCCGGGGCGTCGGCCGGCGCTGTCTCGGCGTAGTGCTGGCCGTGCCAGTCGGGGCGGTGTTCGAGCACGATGCGCAGGCCGCGGCGCCATTCGACCAGGCGCCAGGGGCCGGTGCCGACCGGGTGCGCGCCGATGTCGCGGCCCTCGGCCTCGACGACCTCGCGCGCCACCGCGCCGGCGAAGGAGGGGTCGGCGAACAGGTGCACGAAACGTGGGTCGGGCCGCGCCAGCCTGAGCTCGAAGCGGTAGCGGTCCAGGCTGCGCAGCCCTTGGACCGGCGTGTCGTAGTCGAAGGGCCGGCGTTCGGCCAGCGCGCGCTGGCGCAGCTCGGACAGGCCGAGCACGCCGGCACTTTCCAGCTGCTGCAGGTTGCCGCTCTTCCAGCGCGGGTCGTAGTGGCGCTTCAGGGCATAGACATAGTCCTCGGCCACCAGCTCGCGCCGGCGGCCGCCGAAGGCGGGGTGCTCGGCGAAGAAGATGCCCGGGCGCAGCCGGAAGACGAAACGCCGGTGGTCGGCCGAGACCTCGGGCAGCGCCGCGGCGGTGGCCGGCCGCAGCCGCGCCGGCTGCGCCAGGTACTCGTACTCCAGCGGCGCTTCGAAGATGCCGGCGGCGACGGTGCGCGAATACAGGTCGGTGATCTGCGCCGGGTCGAAGCCGCTTTCGGGCAGCGGGAAGGCGTAGCGCAGCACCTTCTGCCCGGCCGCCGCCGAGGCCAGCGCCAGAGCCAGACCGAGCGCGACGGCGGCGCGGCGCAGGCGTCTGGCCCTCATCGGGCCGGGTCCAGCCCCAGCGTCTGCAGCAGGAACACCGTCTGCAGCGCGCGCAATGCCGCCACCGCCTCGCGCGACGCGGCGCCGCCGTGGCCGCTGTCGCTGCTTTCGTGGAACAGCACCGGGCTGCCGCGCTGGCGCAGCGCCTCGGCGAAGCGGCGTGCGTGGCCGGGGTGCACGCGGTCGTCGGAGCTGGATGTCGTCACCAGCATCGCCGGGTAGAGCACGCCGTCGCGCACGGTGTGCAGCGGCGACAGCGCCGCCAGCGCGGCGCGGTCGCCGGGCTCGCGCGGATCGCCGTATTCGTCTATCCAGACCGAGCCGGTCAGCAGCTCGTGGAAACGCAGCATGTCGGTCAGCGGCACGTCGGCCAGCACCGCGCGCCACAGGTCGGGGCGCTGCACCGCCGCGGCCGCCGCCAGCAGCCCGCCGTTGGACGCACCGACGAAAGCCAGCCGGCGCCGGTCGGCCCAGCCGCGGCGCGCCAGGTCCTCGGCGACGGCGATCAGGTCCTCGACACCGCGCTGGCGTTCGCGCCGCTGCGCCGCCCGGTGCCAGCCGGGGCCGTATTCGCCGCCACCGCGGATGTTGGCGTGCACCTGCAGCGCGCCGGCTTCGAGCATCGGGCGCACGAAGTCGGTGTGGAACTCGGTGTTCAGGAAGGTCGGCAGCATCGACACGCCGAAGCCGCCGTAGGCGCTGATCAGCGCCGCTCCGCGGCCGTCGGCACGCGCCGCGCGCGGCCGCACCAGGTAATACGGCACCCGCGTGCCGTCGCGGCTGGTGGCGAAGTACTGCTCGCTGACATAGGGCCGGGTGTCGAAGCCGCTGTGGTCGCTGCCCAGCGTCTCGCTGCCGGCCGGGCCGCGCAGCGTGGTTTCGGGCGGACGCAGCAGCGACTCGGTCTTCACCAGCGCCGCCGACGGCGCGGCTTCGCCGGTCAGCAGCCGCACGGCGGCGTGTTCGGGCAGCGGCTGGCGCTGCAGCGTCCAGCCGCCGGCACCGCGCACGGCACGGTAGAGCCGGCCGCTGACGTCGTGCATCACGCCCAGCCAGAGCGCGTCTTCGGCCACCGCAAGGTGGAACACCGGGTCGACGGCGTCGTGGTCGCCGGGGATGAAGACCGGCTCGATCGTGCCGCTGCGCCCGGGCAGCGGCAGCGCCAGCAGGCTGCCGGCGGGCCAGGTCTTGTCGCCGTGGCGCAGCGGCTTTGCCGTCATCACGATCAGGCGCTCGCCGACGATGCCGGCCAGGCCGCGGTAGCGCACCAGGTCCACCGGCGGCTGCCAGCGTGTCGCGCCGCGCTGCGGGTCCAGCAGCCACCACGACGGCGCGCCGGCGGCGCGGTGCCAGACCTCGGCGACGAACAGCGTGCCACCCGCGTGGCGGAAGTTGTGCGGGATGTAGAGCACCGCGTCTTCGGGCGCGTCGAACACCAGCCGGGCTTCGGTGCTCGGTGTGCCGCGGGTCCAGACCCGGGCCTGGCGCGCGTAGCCGGCATTGCTCAGCGTGCCGGGGCCGAAGTCGCTGGCGAGCAGCAGGTGGTCGGCGTCTATCCAGTGCGCGTAGTGCCGCGCCGGCGTGTCGATGCGAAAACCGCCGTCGACGAAAGCGCCGCTGCGCAGGTCGATCTCGCGCAGCACGGTGCGGTCGCCGCCGTCGGCCGAGAGCTGGACGATGCAGCGTGCGCCTATCGTCGTGTCGCACATCGGGTTCATCCACCACAGCGGGAACTTCCAGCGCACGCCCTCGCGCCGCGCCAGTTCGTCCAGGTCGAGCACGCTGCGCCAGCCGGCGCCGACGATGGCGCGTGCCGCGCCACTGGCGGCCCGCACCTGCCAGCTTCCCAGCGGGTGCGCGGCGTCGGAGACGAGCCGGTGCACCAGGCCGCCGTTCAGGTATTCGTCGTGCTGCGAGGCCGCGCCCTGGGCCAGGAAACCCTGGCGCTGGGCCTCGTGGCGCGGGTCCTGCACCAGGCGGCGCTCGGTTTCGGCGTTGCGCGCGGCGATCCAGTCGCGGGCCGCGGCGCTGGTGCCGTCTTCCAGCCAGAGATCGGGGTCGGCCGCGGCGTGCACGGGCAGCAGCACGGCTGCGGCGAGCAGCGCGAGCAGCAGGCGCAGCCGGGTCTTCATGCGGGTGCTCCTGCGCGCAGCCAGGCGCCGGCCTGGGCGAGTGCGTTCGCCGCCGTCGGCGACCACGACACAGCCTCCAGGAAGCTGTGCGTCGCGCCCGGGTGGCGCTGCAGCGTCACGTCGACGCCGGCGGCGCCCAGGCGTTCGGCCAGCGCCAGGCTGCCGTCGCGCAGCACGTCGCATTCGGCGACCACCAGGCAGGCACGCGGCAGGCCCTGCAGCGCGGCGTGCAGCGGCATCGCCAGCGGCTCGTGGCGCCCGGCGGCTTCGCCCAGGTACTGGCGCCAGAAGAAGCGCATCTCGTCGCGCCCCAGCGTGTAGCCGGGGCCGTCGAAGCGGCTGAAGGACTCGCTGTCGTCGTCGTCGCTGTAGACACCGTAGTTCAGCAGCATCGCGTCGGGTGCGGCGCCGTGCCGGTCGCGCAGCAGCAGCGCCGCGGCCAGCGCCAGGTTGGCGCCGGCCGAGTCGCCGCCGAGCGCGATGCGGCCGGCGTCCAGCCCCAGCACCGCGGCCTGGGCCTGCGCCCAGCGCCAGGCGGCCACCGTCTGCTCCAGCGCGACCGGGAACCGCGCCTCGGGAGAGAGCGCGTAGTCGATGCCGATGACGACGCGCCCGGCGCGCTGCGCCAGCTCGCGCATCAGCCGGTCGTGCGTGTCCAGGCTGAAGAAGACCCAGCCGCCGCCGTGCAGGTACAGCAGCGCCGGCAGCGGCGTGTTGTTGTCCGGTCGATACAGGCGCAGGCGCAGGCTGCCGTGGCCGGCCAGACCGGTGTCGATGCGGTGTTCTTCCGTCTGCACCATCGCGGGGCCACCCTCGGTCAGCGGCGCCCGCACCGCCTCGGCGATGCGCCGGGCCTCGGTGAGGCCGACGCTGTCCAACGGCGGGTAAGCGGCATAACGTTCGGCGAGCGTGGTCTGGAAGCGGCGGATGTCGGGCAGGAGGTCGTCGGCCATCGTCTGAGGCGGAGCTTGCGTCGGTCAAGGCTAGGGCCGGCGCCCCCGGGCCGCTGTCGGCACCGGGTCAGCGACTGTCGCGATCAGGCCGGCCCGGATGGACGGTCGCGCCCGGATCTTGCAGAGTCTCGTCCATGTTGAGCAGCCGTGACCTGGATTGGGTGCCGCGTCCGGTGGTGGCGCTGGCCGACGAGTATCCGGCCCGTTTCGTCGACCCGCGCCACAGCCATGCGCGCGCGCAGCTGCTGTACGCCGCTGCCGGCGTGATGTCGGTCGTGACCGACGACGCCAGCTTCGTGATCCCGCCGCAGCGCGCGATCTGGATGCCCGCCGGCGTGTTCCACGAAGTCACCTGCCGCAGCGCCGTTTCGGTGCGCACGCTCTATGTCGAGGCGGACGACCGTCTGCCGGGCGAGTGCCGCGTGCTCGAGGTCTCGGAGCTGCTGCGTGCGCTGATCCTCGAAGCGATGACGCTGCCGCGTGAGTACGACCACGCCGGGCGCGATGGCCGCATCGTGCAGCTGATCCTCGACAGCATCGCCGTGCCCGCCGGCGCCCGCCTGAGCGCACCGATGCCGCGCGATGCACGCCTGCTCAAGGTCTGCCGGGCGCTGATCGAGGACCCGACACGCAACGACTCGCTCGACGACTGGGCCGAACGCGCCTGCATGAGCCGGCGCACCTTCACACGCTGCTTCCGCGACGAGACCGGCATGAGCCTGGCCGAGTGGCGCCAGCACGTGCGCCTGCTCGAGGCGCTGGCGCGCCTGGCCTGCGGCCAGCCGGTGACGACCATCGCCTACGACGTCGGCTACGAAAGTCCCAGCGCCTTCACCGCCGCCTTCCAGCGCGCCTTTGGCGTGGCGCCCAGCCGCTACACACGCTGACAGCCCCGGCTGGCCCGGCCGCGCGCCTGAGCGGCCCGCGCGCGCCAGCACGCGGCCGCGGCGCTGCGTAGCCTGCAGCGCATGAGTTCCCACCGTTTCGATGCGCGCGACGCGCAGGACTTCGCCGACCTCGTGCAGGCCCATCCGCTGGCCTGGATCAGCAGCCGCGGCCCCGACGGCCCGCACGCGACGCCGCTGCCGCTGCTGGTCGAATACGGCGCCGACGGCCGCCCGGTCGCGATCGAAGGCCATTTCGCCCGCGCCAACCCGCAGGTCGCGGCGCTGCGCCAGGACCCCGAGGCGCTGGTGCTGTGGCTGGGCGCGCAGGGCTACGTCTCGCCGTCGTGGATGCAGGACCGCACGCAGGCGCCGAGCTGGAACTACGCCAGCGCGCAGTGCCGGGTGCGTGTGGCCTTCGTCGACGACGAGGCGCTGCACCAGCATCTGGACCTGCTGTCGCGGCAGCACGAAGGCGCGCGCCCTTGCGCCTGGGCCAGCGCCGAGATGGGGCCGCGGCTGCATGAACTGGCGCGCCGCGTCGTCGGTTTCCGCGCCGAGGTGCTGGAGCTGCGCCAGCGCTACAAACTTGGCCAGGACGAACGCGACGACGTCTACGCCGACATCTTGACGGGGCTGCGCACCGGCGGCGCCGGCGAGCTGCAGGACTGGATGTGCCGCTTCAACCCCGGCCGCGGCCCGGCCGCGACAACCATTGACCCGCACGCCGCGGCCGATCCGGGCGACGCGCCCTAATGTCGTGGTGCCCATCACCCACTGCGCACCGCCATGTCCAAGAAGAGTATTCGCACCTTCCGCCGTCGTGCCCTGCGGCGCGGCCTCGGCCTGTCCTCGCTGCTCGCGATGCAGATCGCCGCGGCGCAGAGCACCGGCGCCCCGACGCCGCCCGCCGCCGACTCCGAGGCCGCCGCCGGAGCCGGCCAGGAACGCATCCAGATCATCGGCAAACGTGCCAGCCAGGCGCGCGACATCGCCGGCGCGGTTTCGGCCGTCAGCGGCGAGCAGCTCGAAGCCACCGGTGCGCAGAGCCTGGCCGACTACATCCAGCGTGAACCCGGCGTCGTCTTCAACAACTACCAGCCGGGGGTCTCGCAGGTCGTGATCCGCGGCATCGCCACCAGCTCGGGCAACGTGCAGGGCCAGGCGACGACCGGCTACTTCCTGAACGAGGTGCCGCTGACCGAGCCCGGCTGGACCATCGCCGTGCCCGACATCGACACCTTCGACCTCGCGCGCGTCGAGGTGCTGCGCGGCCCGCAGGGCACGCTGTTCGGCTCGGCCTCGATGGGCGGCGCGATCCAGTACGTCGCCAACACCGCCGACTCGCGTGCCTTCGACGCCGCGCTGCAGGGCACCGTCAGCCGCACGCGCAACGCCGACACCGCCTGGAGCGGCAAGGCGATGCTGAACCTGCCGATCAAGGAAGACGTGCTCGCGGTGCGCGGCGTCGTCCAGTACCGCAAAGATCCGGGCTGGCTGGACAACGTCGGCACCGGCAAGGACGGCGCGAACACGACGACGCTGTCCGGCGGCCGCTTCTCGGCGGTGCTGACGCCGTCGCGCGACACCACGATCAGCTGGCTGAGCCTGATCCAGGACACCGACTCCGACGACAACGCCTACCGCATCCAGGGCCTGGGCGAGTTCGAGCGCAATACCGCGATCTCTGAGTACACCGACACGCGTGTGGCGGTGCACAGCCTGCGGCTGGAGCAGAACCTGGGCGGGGCACGCCTCAGCGCGATCTACGCCCACCAGGACAAGCAGCAGGACTGGCGCTTCGACTACACGCCGGTGCGTGGCGCCTACAACGCCGACCTGGACCTGAATCTGACGTCGCCGCTCTACATCAAGTCCGGCGGCGAAAGCCGCAGCGACAGCCTTGAGGTCCGCCTGGCGTCCCAACCCGGCGGCACGCTGGACTGGGTCGTCGGCGCGATGTATTTCGACACCGACAAGAAGCTCTACGAGCAGATCGGCGCGCAGGGCGCGGCGGCGGCCTTCGACAACTCGTCGCTGTACGGCCCGGGCAGCGGCGCCGTCATCGCCCCCGACGGCGAGATCTTCAACGCCTACTACACCAAGGTGAAGGGGCGCGAGGCGGCGCTGTTCGGCGAAGCCACCTGGAGCTTCGCGCCGCAGTGGAAGCTGACCGGCGGCGGGCGGCTGTTCCGCACCGAGGCCGACTATGACCAGACCAGCGTCGGTTTCTCGACCTACCCGGGCGACCCGGCACGCAGCAGCTCCGACGTCTCGGAGAGCGGCTTCAACCCGAAGCTGTCGCTGGCGTACGAAGCCAGCCGCGACCTGATGGTCTACGCGCTGGCGTCCGAAGGTTTCCGCTTCGGCACGCCCAACGTGCAGGGGCTGAGCGCCTACCCGGTGCCCAGCGGCTCGAAGAGCGACTCGCTGCGCAACTACGAACTCGGCCTGCGTTCGCGCTGGGCCGACGGCAGGCTGCTCGTCGACGCGACCGTGTTCCACCTCGACTGGAGCGACATCCAGCTGCGGCTGCAGACGCCGGACTTCATCAACTACGCCGCCAACGGCGGCAAGGCCAGCAGCGACGGCATCGAGCTGTCCACGCGCTGGCGGCCGAACGAGCGTTTCGACTGGCAGGCCACGGTGACCTGGCAGAAGGCGCGGCTGGAGGACGATCTGTTCATCCTGTGGTCGGGCACGGCGCCGTCGGGCTCGCGCCTGCCGGGTTCGTCGGACTGGACCGTCAGCAACCTGCTGAACGTTCATTTCGGCGGCGACTACGCGCCGATGCTGAGCCTGTCGCACCAGTTCGTCTCGGGCGGCTACAGCGACCTGGAGTCCTCGGTGCCCGGCGCGACGAAACACCGCCAGGGCAACTACAACCAGTTCGACGCCCGGCTGCGCGTCAGCCTGGGCCACACCGACCTGACGCTGTTCGGCACCAACCTGACCGACAAACGCGGCGTCACGCGCACGGTGGCCGAAGCCAACGGCGTCGGCGAGGCGCTGCTGCGGCCGCGCACCTTCGGGTTGACCGCGAATTGGCATTACTGACGCGCGACGGCTGAGCCCCGGGTATTGCGGGCCCGGCGGCCGCACGCGACGATGCGCCATGCCGCCGGAAACCAGCCCCGATTCGGCCGCAGGGCGCTTCGGCGCCCTCGGCGAGGCCGAACTGCAGACACTCGACCGCCTGCTGGACAGCGCCGAGCACACACGCTGGCAGGGCTTCTATGCCGACCGCGAGCGCGCCTGCCCCTTCTTCGTCGACGCGCCCGACGAGAACCTCGTCGAGTGGCTGGACCGCGGCCTGATCGCGCCGGGCGCGGCGCTGGATCTGGGCTGCGGCAATGGCCGCAACGCGGTCCACCTGGCGGAGCGCGGCTTCACGGTGCAGGGCGTGGACCTGTCGGCGCAGGCGCTGCAATGGGCCGGCGAACGCGCGCAGCGGCAGGGTGTCGTGATCGAACTGCTGCAAGCCTCGGTCTTCGACCGCCCACCGGCCGTGGCCAGCCTCGACCTGGTCTACGACTCGGGCTGTTTCCACCACATCGCACCGCACCGCCGCCAGGGCTACATCCGCCTGCTGGCGCACGCGCTGCGCGCCGGCGGCCTGGTCGGGCTGGTGTGCTTCCGGCCGGAAGGCGGCAGCGGTTGGACCGACGACGAGGTCTACCGCCGCGGCTCGCTCGGTGGCGGTCTGGGTTACACCGAGGCCGATCTGCGTGCGCTCTGGGGCGAGTGTTTCGAGATCGTCGAGCTGCGCTGTATGCACATGCAGCCCGCCGGCTCGGCACGTTTCGGTTTGCCCAGCCTGTGGGTGATGCTGGCGCGGCTCAGGCAAGCCCCGTGATCGACTCCCGAAAGCGCTTGAGCGAGATGCCGAACAACACCGCCCCGATCACCGCGATCGCCAGCAGCTGCGGCCAGATCACCTCGATGCCGGCGCCGCGGTAGAGCACCGCCTGCGCCGCCGAGACGAAGTGCGTCGTCGGCGCGACCAGCATCACGTCCTGCACCAGCGCCGGCATGCTCTCGCGCGGCGTCACGCCGCCCGAGAGCAGCTGCAGCGGCAGCAGCACCAGCACCAGCAGCATGCCGAAACGCGGCATCGTGCGCGCCATCGTCGCCAGGAAGATGCCGAGCGAGGTGGTGGCGAACAGATGCAGCGCCGCAGCCAGCAGGAAGAGCGCGATCGAGCCCTCGACCGGCACCTGCAGCACACGCTGGACGACGAAGACGAGCGCGAACCAGGCCGCCGCCAGCACCACCAGCCCCATCGACCAGACCTTGGCGACCATGATCTGCGCCGGCGTCACCGGCATCACCAGCAGGTGCTCCAGCGTGCCGTGTTCACGCTCGCGCAGCAGCGCCGCGCCGGTGAGGATGATCGACAGCATCGTGACGTTGTTGATCAGCTCCATCAGCGAACCGAACCACATCGATTCGAGGTTCGGGTTGAAGCGCATGCGCAGCGCCAGGTCGACGCCGGCCGGCGTGCTGCCGCGGTAGTGCGCGACGAACTCGCCGACTTCGGCGGCGACGATCTGCTGCACGTGGCCGCCGCCGGTGAAGGCCTGGCTGATGCGCGTGGCGTCGACGTTGAGCTGCACCGCCGGCCGGCGCCCGGCGAGCACGTCGCGCTGGAAGTTCGGCGGGATGTCGAGCACGAAGGTGTAGTCGCCGCGGTCCAGCGCCGGGTCGACCTCGGCGATCGTGATGCGCTCCGGCGCCCGGAACTGCGGCGCGTAGAAGGCGTCGGCGATGCGCTGCGACAGCGGCGAGTCGTCCTCGTCGACGATGGCGATGGTGGCGTGGTGCAGCGGCTCGGGCATCGCCGTCGCCGCCGCATAGATCGACAGCGTGAAGGTGTAGGCGATCAGCACCAGCATCATCGGGTCGCGCAGCAGGCTCCAGAACTCCTTGACGCCCAGGCGGTAGACGGTGGCGAACCAGGCGCGGTTCATCTCAGCTTTCCTGCTTTTTCAACAGCACCAGTGCCAGCCCCAGCACCACCGGCACCGTGATCGCCAGCGCCCAGTACGACGAGGCCAGGTCGGCCACGTCCAGGCCCTTGGCGAAGATGCCGCGGCTGATGGTCAGGAAGTGCGTCGCCGGGTAGACCGCGCCGATCGCGCGGCCCATGCCTTCGAGCGAACTCGTCGGGTGGATCAGCCCCGAGAACTGCACCGCCGGCAGCACGGTGCCGATGATGGTGATGAACATCGCCGCGATCTGGGTGTTGGTGAAGGTCGAGGCGAGCAGGCCGAAGCCGGTGGCGATGACGACGAACAGCAGCGCCGCCAGCGCCAGCGACAGGAAGCTGCCGCTGATCGGCACGCCGAAGACCGTGACCGCCAGCGCGCACATCAGCACGAAGTTCAGCATCGCCAGCAGCACGTAGGGCAGTTGCTTGCCGAGCAGGAACTCGGCGCGTGTGACCGGGGTGACGTAGAGGTTGACGATGGAGCCCAGCTCCTTCTCGCGCACCACCGACAGCGCCGCCAGCATCGCCGGGATCATCAGCAGCAGCAGCGGGATCACCGCCGGCACCATCGCCGGCAGGCTGCGCACGTCGGGGTTGTAGCGGTAGCGCAGCTCGATCGAACTCGCCGCCGCCAGCGTCGCCCCCAGGCGCTCGCGCGCCTGCGTCGCCAGCCACTGCTGGTGCATCGCCTGCACGTAGCCGCGCACGGTCTCGGCTCGCGTGGGCATCGCGCCGTCGACCCAGACGCCCAGCGTCGGCACCTTGCCGCGCAGCAGGTCGCGCTCGAACCCGGGCGGGATCTCCACCGCCATCGCGATCTCGCCGGCGCGCAGGCGCCGGTCCAGGTCGGCGTGGCTGGTCAGCGGCGGCTTCTCGATGAAGTAGCGGCTGCCGGCGATCTGCAGCGCGTAGTCGTGGCTGAGCACGCTGTCGTCGCCGTCGAGCACGGCGAACGGCAGGTCCTCGACGTCCATGCTGATGCCGTAGCCGACGATGAACATCAGGAACACCGTGCCCAGCAGCGCCAGCGTCGCGCGCACCGGGTCGCGGCGCAGCTCCAGCGCCTCGCGCGAGCTGTAGCTGAGCAGCCGGCGCAGGCTGAACCACGAGCGCCGGCTCGCGGCCGCGTGCGCCGGGGCGGCGGGTTCTGGCGCCGCCGCCTCGGCAGCCGGCGCGGCGTCGCCGCCGCCGGCTTCGCGCAGCCAGGCGATGAAGGCCTGCTCCAGCGTCGCCGCGCCGCGCGCCTCGCGCAGCGCCTGCGGCCGGTCGCTGACGAGCACGCGCCCGGCGTGCATCAGCGAGATGCGGTCGCAGCGCTCGGCTTCGTTCATGAAGTGGGTGGAGATGAAGATCGTCACCCGGTCGCGGCGCGCAAGCTCGATCAGCAGCTCCCAGAACTGGTCGCGTGCGATCGGGTCGACGCCCGAGGTCGGCTCGTCGAGGATCAGCAGCTCGGGCCGGTGCACCATCGCCACCGCCAGCGACAGGCGCTGGCGCATGCCCAGCGGCAGCTTCTCGGGCAGCGAGGCGCGTTCGGCCTGCAGCTCGAAACGCGTCAGCATCTCGTCCACGCGCGCCGCGATGCCGTCCTCGGGCATCTGGAACAGGCGCGCGTGCAGCACCAGGTTCTGCTCGACCGTCAGCTCGCCGTAGAGCGAGAAGGCCTGCGACATGTAGCCCACGCGCCGGCGCGTGCCGATGTCGGCGGCGTCGACCTCGTGGCCGAAGAGCCAGGCGCGGCCCTCGCTCGCCGGCAGCAGGCCGGTGAGGATCTTCATCGTCGTCGACTTGCCGCAGCCGTTGGAGCCGAGGAAGCCGAAGATCTCGCCGCGGCGGATGCGGAAGTCGACGTGGTCGACCGCGGTGAAGTCGCCGAAACGCATCGTCAGGCCCTGGGCCTCGATCGCGATCTCGTCGTCGGCGCCGGCCGCGGCCAGCGGCGGCACGACGACCTCGTGGTGGCCCTGGCGCCGGGCCTCGGGCAGCAGCGCGATGAAGGCCTGCTCCAGCGCCGCGCAGCCGGTGCGCGTGCGCAGCTCGGCCGGCGTGCCGGTGGCGAGCACGCGGCCGGCGTCCATCGCCACCAGCCAGTCGAAACGTTCGGCCTCCTCCATGTAGGCGGTGGCGACGACGACGCTCATCTGCGGCCGGCCGGCACGCAGCGAGTCGATCAGGTCCCAGAACTGGGCGCGCGACAGCGGGTCGACGCCGGTGGTCGGCTCGTCCAGGATGAGCAGGTCGGGGTCGTGGATCAGCGCGCAGCACAAGGCCAGCTTCTGCTTCATGCCGCCCGAGAGCTTGCCGGCCGGGCGCTCGAGGAAAGGCGCCAGGCCGGTGGCCGCGGTCAGCGAAGCGATGCGGCGCCGGCGCTCGTCCGGGCCGTGGCCGAAGAGGCGGCCGAAGAACTGCAGGTTCTCCTCGACCGACAGCGTCGGATACAGGTTGCGCCCCAGCCCCTGCGGCATGTAGGCGATGCGCGGGCAGGCTTCGCGGCGGTGGCGGGCGTCGGCCATGTCGCCGCCCAGCACCTCCAGCCGCCCCTGCTGCAGCGCGCGCGCGCCGGCCACCAGCGACAGCAGGCTGGACTTGCCGACGCCGTCGGGGCCGATGAGACCGACCATGCAGCCGGCCGGCAGCTCGACCGAAACCTTGTCGAGCGCGAGCACCGCGCCATAGGCCAGCGACAGCGCTTCGGCGCGGACGACGGCTGCGGTCACGGGAGCTTGCGCAGCGCGAGCCGTTCGGGCCAGGCGGCGGCCGGGTCGGTGCGCACCCAGGCGACGCCGGGCAGGCCGGTCTTGACCTGGTCGCGGTACTGGCGCAGCAGCTCGGGCGCGATGCGCGCCTTCACGCGGAACATCATCTTCTGGCGCTCGCTCGCCGTCTCCACCGTCTTCGGCGTGAACTGCGCGGTGCTGGCGACGAAACTCACCGTCGCCGGGATCACGACGCCGGGCGCGGCGTCGAGCACGATGCGCACTTCCGAGCCCAGCCCCAGCCGGCCGGCGGCGGCTTCGGGCACGAAGAAGGTCATGTAGACGTCGGCCAGGTCGACGAGGTTGAGCACCTTGCCGCCGGCGCCGACCACCTCGCCGGTCTGGGCGACGAGGAACTGCACGCGCCCGGCGCGCGGCGCCACCAGCACCGCGTCGTCGAGGTCGGCCTGGATGCGCGCCACGGTCGCGCGCGCCGCCGCCACGGTGGCGAGTGCGCCGTCGACTTGGGTGCGCGCGGCCGCAGCGCCGGCTTCGGCCGCGGCGACCTGGGCCTGCGCCGCCACCAGCGCGGCACGCACGCCGCGCACGCGGGCGTTGTCGTCGTCGACTTCCTGCGCCGACGACGCGCCTTCGTGCTCGAGCGAGGCCGAGCGGCCGAGCCGGCGCTGGGCGGCGTCGAGTTCGCTTTCGCGCTGCGCCACCAGGGCCTCGGCGGCGCGGCGGTCGCTGTCGCGCACCGTGACCTGGGCGCGCGCGCTGGCGACCGTGCTTTCGGCCTGCGCCAGCCGCGCCCTGGCTTCGTCGTGCTGGGCCTGCAGCGAGCTGACCTGCATCGTCGCCAGCGGCTGGCCGGCTTCGACGAAGTCGCCTTCGGCGACGTTGATCTTGTCGATGCGGCCGGCGAACTTGGCGGCGACGTCGATCTCGGTGGCTTCGAGCCGGCCGTTGCCGGAGACGATGCCCTCGTCGCTGCCGCCGCTGCGGGCCTTGACGATGGCGAAGGCGGCGGCGGCCACGACGGCGGCCGCCACGATCCAGATCGAATACTTGCGCAGGGCTGCGTTCATGGCGACTCGGAAGCGGAAACGGATGAGGAGATGGGCTCGGTGCCGCCGCCGAGCGCGGCGAACAGCGCCACGCGTGCGGCGAGTGCGGCGCGGCGCGCCTGCACCTGCGCCTGCTGCGCGCTGAGCAGGTCGCGTTCGGCGTCGAGCACGTCGAGGAAACTCGACGAGCCGGTGTCGTAGCGCAGCCGTGACAGGCGCGCACGTTCGGTCTGCGCAGCGCGCGCCTCGGCGGCGATGCGCGCCTGCTCGTCCAGCCAGCGCCGCGCCGACAAGGCGTCGGCGACGTCGCGGAAAGCCTGCTGCACGCTCTTCTCGTACTGCGCGACGGCGATGTCGCGGCGCGCCTCGGCCAGGTCGAGGTTGCGTGCGCGCAGGCCCCAGTCCCACAGCGGCAGCGAGATCGACGGTGTCAGCAGCCACTGCCGGCTGCCGGCTTCGAACAGGCCGTCGAGTTCGGCACTGGCGCTGCCGTAGGAGCCGGTCAGCGTGATCTGCGGGAAGAAGGCCGCGCGCGCCGCGCCGACGCTGGCGCGCGTGGCGCGCAGCTGGTGTTCGGCGGCCAGCAGGTCGGGCCGGCGTTCGAG
>NZ_NRRU01000080.1 GCF_016583785.1 Rubrivivax gelatinosus
TCGACGTAGTCGTCGAAACGCAGGCTGGACTCGTCGCTGCCGGCGCCGTCGTCATCGTCGGCCACAGCGAAGGCGCGACGATCGGCCTGCTCGCCGCCTTGCGCGCGCCGGTGGCGGCCTACGTCTCGATCGCCGGGCCGGCGCAGCCGGCGGCCGCGGTGCTGCGGCGCCAGCTGGCCGGGCGGCTGCCGCCGGAGCTGGCGGCGCAGAGCGAGGCCGCGCTCGCCGCGCTCGAAGCCGGACGCCTGGCGACCGACGTTCCGCCGGCGCTGATGGCGCTGTACCGGCCCAGCGTGCAGCCCTACCTGATCTCGTGGTTCCGCCACACGCCGGCCGACTCGATCGCCCGGCTGCAGCGGCCCTGCCTCGTCGTCCAGGGCGACACCGACATTCAGGTCGGCCTGGCCGACGCCCAGGCGCTGAAAGCGGCGCAGCCGGCCTGCGAGCTGGCCGTGATCGCCGGCATGAACCACGTGCTGAAGGCGGTGCCGGCCGATCCGGCGCGCCAGATCGCGTCCTACGGCGACCCGACGCTGCCGCTGGCGGACGCACTTGCGCCGGCGCTGCTGCGTTTCGTCGCCGCCGCGACCGCGCCGCGGTGACACGAGCCGGCAGAATCGGCCGATGCCTTCGCGCCTTCGCATCAGCCCGCTGCGCCCGCAGCACCTGGCCGAACTCGGCGCCGTGCTGCGCCATCCCGCGGTCTACGAACACATCGGCGGCAGCGTGCCGTCCGAAGCCGAGTTCCGCATCGCTCTGGAATGGGCGCTCGCCGGGCCGCCGCCCGCCCGCGCCAGCGAACGCTGGTTCCACTACCTCGTGCGCCATGCCGACTCGCGCGTGATGCTGGGCCGGCTCGAAGCCACCGTCGTCGGCCACCTCGCCGAAGTCGCCTTCCTGTTCGCGCCTTCGGTCTGGGGCTGCGGCTACGCGAGCGAGGGTCTGGCCTGGCTGCACGAGGCGCTGCGCCAGGAAGCCGGCGATCTCGACTTCTGGGCCACCACGCTGCCGGCCAACCGCCGCTGCCAGGCGCTGCTGCGCCGCGCCGGCTACGAGCCGGTGCCGCCGGGCGTGGCGCCGGCGCTGCGCAGCTACGACGACGGCGACCTCGTCTTCCACCGCCGTGGCGGCTGACGCGATGTTCCACCACCTGTCCCTCGGGGTCGCCGACGTCGAACGCTCGGCGCGTTTCTACGACGCCGTGCTCGGCGTGCTCGGCCACACCCGGGTCTGGAGCGACATCCGCCCGGGCGAGACCGAGCAGGCCATCGGCTACGGCCCGGCCGGCGGCGGCGACCTGCTGGCGCTCAAGCAGGTCGCCCGGCCCGCCGCCGACATCCCCGGCCAGCACATCGCCTTCGGCGCCGCGACCCACGAGCGCGTCGCCGCCTTCCACGCCGCCGCCCTGGCGCACGGCGGCCGCGACAACGGCGCGCCAGGCTGGCGGCCCGATTACGGCGACGACTACTACGCCGCCTTCGTCGTCGACCCCGACGGCCATCGGCTGGAGGCGGTGTGCAAGGCGATCGACCGGTTGGCGCCGCAGCCCGCGCACGTCGCCGCCATCACCACCTTTGACGCACGCCACCTGGACGCGGCGCTGGCGCTGTGGCGCGACACGCCGGGCGTGGGTCTCAGCGACGCCGACCGGCCCGAGGCTTTGGCGGCTTTCGTGCGCCGTAATCCGGGGCTCAGCTTCGTCGCCTTCGACGGGCCGGCGCTCGTCGGCACCATCCTCTGCGGCCACGACGGCCGCCGCGGGCTGATCCACCACCTGACGGTGGCGGCGACGGCACGGCGGCGCGGCCTGGGGCGTGCGCTGCTGCACGCCGGGCTGCAGGCGCTCGCCACCGAAGGCATCGGCAAGTGCCATCTGCTGGTCTTCGCCGACAACGCCGAGGGGCAGGCGTTCTGGCGCAGGATGCAGGCGGTCGAGCGCCAGGAACTGAAGCTGCTGTCGATCGCCACCACCGCCCCGGCGGCGCCCGGCTGATCGCCATGCGCTGCCTCGTCCTCGGCACCAGCGGCGCCGGCAAGACCACCTTCGCCGCCGAGCTGGCGCGCCGGCGCGGCATCGGGCACATCGAACTCGACTCGCTGTACTGGCTGCCGGGCTGGAAGCCACGCGACCCGGACGACTTCCGCGAACGTGTCGCCCGGGCCGCAGCGGGCGAGTCCTGGGTCGCCGACGGCAACTACAGCGTCGCGCGCGGCGTGCTGTGGCCACGCGCGACCCACGTCGTCTGGCTGAACTACGGCCGCCACGTCGTCTGGTCGCGCATCCTGCGCCGCACCGTCGTGCGCGTGGCCGGCCGGCAGCCGCTGTGGGCCGGCAACCGCGAGAGCTTGCGCAAGGCCTTCCTGTCGCGCCAGAGCATCCTGCTGTGGTCGTTCAACACCTATGCGAAGAACCGCGTGAAGTACCGCGAGCTGCAGGCCGACCCGCGCTGGGCGCAGCTGCAGTGGCACGAGCTGCACACGCCGCGGCAGGCGCGCGAGTTCCTGCGCGAGCAGGGCTGCGCCGCGGTCCCGGGTTAGGCCTGCGCGCAACCGCACGAGGGAGAACATGCTGCACCACGTCGAGCTCTACGTCGGCGACCTGCAACGATCGACCGCTTTCTGGACCCCGCTGATGCAGCAGCTGGGCTGGAAGGTCGAACCCTGGTCCGGCGGCGTCAACTACCTGCACGGCGACAGCTACCTGTGTTTCCTGCAGGCGCCGGCCGAACACCTCGCCGCCGGCTACCACCGCCGCCGCATCGGCCTGAACCACCTCGCCTTCCACGCCCGCTCGCGTGAACAGGTCGACACGCTGCGCGACTGGGCCCGTGCCGCCGGCCATCCGCTGCTCTACGAGGACCGCTACCCCTATGCCGGCGGCCCCGGCTACTACGCGCTGTACTGCGAGGACCCGGACCGACTGAAGGTCGAGCTCGTCGCGCCGCACGAAGACGCGCTTGTGCCGTCCACGCTGCCACCCGCCGAACTGGACGCCGGCGCTGCGGTGAGGCTGCGCCGCGTGAGCGAGGCCGACGCCGCGGCGCTGTTCGCCGCCGCGAACGACGCCGAGGTCATGCGTTTCCTCGACTGGCCGCGGCCCGCCGGCCCCGAAGACGTCGCCCGGCACCTGCGCGACGCGGTGCGCCGCTGGGACGCGGGGCGCGAGTTCCAGTGGGCCATCGTCGAACGTGCCGGCGGCCGGGTCGTCGGCACGATCTCCTGCCGCCCGCGTGGCCACGAGGCCGACTTCGGCTATTTCGTCGGGCACCCGCACTGGGGCCGCGGCCTGGCTTTCGACGCCGCCGGCGCCGTGCTCGGCTGGCTGCGGACGCAGCCGGCGATGCACCGCATCTGGGCCACCGCCGACGCTGAGAACCGGCGCTCGCGCCGGCTGCTGGAGCGCCTGGGCCTGCAGCTCGAAGGCGTGATGCGCCAGGCCGCGCTGCGCCCCAACATCGGCGGCGGGCCGCGCGACAGCGCGCTCTACGCCTGGTGCCGCGGCGACGCCTGAGCGACGCCGCGCGGCGAGGTCCCCACGAACACGGGCCGAGGAGCCGCAGGCCGAGGCCGCCCGGCTATGCTCGGCCGCAGCCGAACTCAGCGCCCGCGCCGACCTCGATGGAACTGCGACGCCCCACCCTGGACCTGCTGCCCGGCTACAGCGCCGCGCTCGCCGCCGGCTGGTCGGCCGACACCGAGCGCGGCGCCGAGGCCGCGCAAGAGGAACTCGAGGCCATCCGGCGTGCTCCGGGCGCCTTCGTCGACAGCCTGGACGACCGCGAGGGCCGCGGCGCGCCGGTGGCGTTGCCCGACGGCAGCCGCGTCGCGCGCCTGCCGGGATTCAGGCTGTGGATGTGGGACGGCGAGTTCTGCGGCGTCATCGGCCTGCGCTGGCAGCGCGGCACGGCCGAGCTGCCGCCGCACTGCCTGGGCCACATCGGCTACGCCGTCGTGCCCTGGAAACGCCGCCTGGGCCACGCCACCGAGGCGCTGCGGCAGATGCTGCCGCAGGCCCGCGCCGTCGGCCTGCCCTGGGTCGAGATCACGACCGACCCCGACAACCTCGGTTCGCGGCGTGTCATCGAAGCCAATGGCGGCGGGCTCGTGGAACGCTTCACCAAACCGCCGCAGTTCGGCAGCAAACCCGGGCTGCGTTACCGCATCACCCTGGGCTGAAAAGCTGCCGGCGATGAACTTGCAAACCGTCGAGATCAAGGCCTTCGTGCCGGCGCGCGAGCTGCAGCGCTCGCTCGACTTCTACCGCGCGCTCGGCTTCGAGGTGCCGTGGTCGGACGGCGAACTGGCCTACCTGCACCATGGCGACTGCAGCTTCCTGCTGCAGGCTTTCGACGCGCCGGGCTTCGCCGCGAACTACCAGATGCACCTGCTGGTCGAGGACGTCGGCGCCTGGCATGCGATGGTGCTGGCCAGCGGCGTCGCCGAGCGGTTCGGCGTCGACGTCGGCACGCCCGAGGACAGGCCCTGGGCGATGCGCGACTTCACGCTGTTCGACCCGGGCGGCGTGCTCTGGCGCATCGCCCAGAATCTGCCGCGCCCGGCTGCAGCCTGAACGCGGCGGCGGCGCGCCATCGGTTAGCGTTGGTGCATGTCACGGTTCCGCCTGATCCCCGAAGTCCACCTCGTTCTCGTGCGCGCCGGCCGCATCCTGCTGCTGCAGCGCGCCAACACCGGCTACGCCGACGGCCAGTACAGCCTGGTCGCCGGCCACGTCGACGGTGGCGAGCCCGCACGCACGGCAATGGCGCGCGAAGCGCTGGAAGAAGCCGGCCTGGTGATCGCGCCCGAAGACCTGCGGCTGGTGCACCTGATCCACCGCCGCAGCGAGGAGGAGCGCATGTCGATGTTCTTCGCCGCCGAGCGCTGGCAGGGCGAGCCCGAGAACCGCGAGCCGCACAAGTGCAGCGAACTCGCCTGGTACCCGCTGGACGCCCTGCCGCAGGCGATGGTGCCCTACGTGCGCCACGCGCTCGCGTGTGTGGCGGCCGGCCAGACCTACTCCGAGTTCGGCTGGGACGAGGACGCCCCGGACGTCCGGCCGGCGGGCGGCGGCTAACCCGGCGCCAGCGGCTCGCCCAGCACCTGCACCACGCGCTCGACGAAGACGCCGGCACGCTCCGGGCCGGCGCAGCCGGCAATGCGTTCGGCGCAGCGTGCCATCCAGCGTTCGAACGAAGCCATGTCGTCGACCTCGCGCCAGTGTTCGCGCAGGTCGCCTTCGCGCCCGGCGAGCATGCGCGCCGCCAGGTCGATCGCGAACATGCGCGCCGCCGCCAGCCGGCGCTGGGCGGGCACCGGCTCGGCCGGCGCCGCGGCAACGGCCGCGCCTTCGGGCCGGTCGTCGAGCCAGCCGTCGGCGGCGCAGCGTGCGATCACGGCGGCGCCGTCCAGCCCCAGGCCCTGCGCCAGCGCAGCGAGTTCGGCCTCGTCGCGCCGGCCATCGACGGTGATCAGCCACATGCGCAGCGCCGGCGCCATCGGCGAGCGTTCGGCCAGCAGGCGCCGCGCCAGATCGGTCTTGCGCCAGCGCGGGCGTGCTCTGCGTTCCATCCCCGTCCCTGCACGGCCGGCGACACCAGCCCCTGGCGGCGCAGTATCGGCACCGATTCGTATCCGTTCGTGACAGGCGTGCGTCAGGCGGGGTCGGGCGTGATGCAGCGCAACATCGGCGGCGTCCGCTGCGCAGAATGCGCCATGCCCGCGCCACCGCCCGACACGCCCCACAGCGCCGGCGCACGCCGTGCGCTGCGCACGATCGCCGCCGTCGAAGCGGCCAAAGGGGTCGTCGTGCTGCTGGCCGCGACCGGGCTGCTGTCGCTGCTGCACGCCGACCTGGGCGCGCTGGCGGCCCGGCTGGTGCGCTACTCGCACCTGAACCCGGCTTCGCACTACCCGCAGATCCTGGTCGACGCCGCCTCGCACCTGCAGACGCCGCGCCTGCTGTGGCTGGCGGCCGGCGCGCTGGCCTATGCCGCGCTGCGCCTGGTCGAGGCCTGGGGCCTGTACCGGGAACGCGCCTGGGCCGAGTGGCTGGCGGCACTCGGCGGCGCCATCTACGTGCCGATCGAGCTGGCCGAGCTGCTGCACCGGACGACGCCGCTGGGGCTGGCGGTGCTCACGGTCAACCTCGCCGTCGTCGCGGTGATGGTGCAGGCGCTGCGCGCCCGCCGCGTGCGCCGCTGAAGACGACGCCGCGCAGCCGCGCCGCCGCCACGCTAGGCTCGCGCCCATGCAGGACCTGAACCGCCGCTCCTACGAAGCCATCGCCGCCGACTGGGATGACGCGCGCACGGCCTCGGGCGCCGCCGAAACCCGGCTGATCGAGCGGCTGCTCGAGGGCGTGGCGCCCGGCGCGCGTGTGCTCGACCTCGGCTGCGGCACAGGCCGCCCGGTGGCCCAGGCGCTGGCGGCACGCGGGCTGCGGATCACCGGCGTCGACCAGTGCGAGGCGATGCTGGCCCGGGCCAGGGCCCGGCTGCCGGGCCACGACTGGCTGCTGTCGCGGCTGGAGGACTTCGTGCCCGAGGGCGTCTTCGCCGCTGCCGTCGCCTGGGACTCGCTGTTCCACCTGCCACGCGCCGAACACGCGGGCGTCGTGCGCCGGGTGCGCGCGGGGCTGGCACCCGGCGGCGGCTTCCTGCTGACGGTCGGTGGCTCCGAGCACCCGGCCTTCACCGACACGATGTTCGGCCACCCGTTCTTCTACGACTCGCACCCGCCCGAGGCGGCGCGTGCGCTGCTCGCGGCCGAAGGTTTTGCCGTCGAACACGGCGAGTTCCTCAACCTGCCGACGCCCGGCCGCGACAAGGGCCGCTACGCGCTGCTCGCGCGCGCGGCCTGAGGCGTGCCCGGCCGGCCGGCACCCGCTATCCTGCGCGCCGCGGTCGCAGCCGCCGGAGCCGGTGGTCGGCACCGGGCTCGCGTTCGCCAACCCGACGCAACGCGATGAACCTCCTTCCTGCTGCCCGCGCCGCCGCGGCGCTTCTGCTGGCCGGCACGCTGGCCCTGCCCGCCGCCGCCGGCCCGGCGCTGGACGCCGTGTCGACCTGCATGGCCGACAACACCACCGGCAAGGAACGCAAGGACCTGACGCGCTGGATCTTCATCGCGATGGCCGCGCACCCGGGTATCGCCGACCTGGCCGCCGTCGGCCCGGGCGCGGCCGAGGACAGCCAGCGCCGCGTCGCCACGCTGGTGATGCAGCTGCTGACCGAACGCTGCGTCGACGAGGTGCGCGCGATGGTGCGCAGCGAAGGCCCGGACGCGATGGGCAAGGCCTTCGAGACCTTGGGCCGGGTCGCCTTCATGGAGCTGACGACCAACGCCGCGGTGACGCAGTCGCTGCAGGGTTTCGTGCCTTTCCTGGACCGCGAGCGATTCCAGCGCGCGCTGTCCGGGCGCTGAACCGATGCCGGCAACGCTGGCGCCGCGCACGCGGCGCATCGTTCAGGCGCTGCTCTACGAGGCCATCGCCATCGCCGTCGTCGGCCCGGTGCTGGCGCTGGCTTTCGACGAGCCGGCGGGGTCGTCCTTCGTGCTCGCGCTGCTGATGTCCTCGATCGCGCTGGCCTGGAACTACGGCTTCAACGCCGTCTTCGAGCGCTGGGAACAGCGCCGCGGCATCGTCGGCCGCCCCTGGCGCGTGCGCGCGCTGCACGGCCTGGGTTTCGAAGGCGGGCTGGCGCTGATCCTGGTGCCGGTGATGGCCTGGTGGCTGGACACCACGCTGTGGGCGGCGCTGCTCGCCGACCTGGCGCTGCTGCTCTTCTTCCTCGTCTACACGGTGCTCTTCACCTGGGCATTCGACCGCGTGTTCGGGCTGCCCGAATCGGCGCGAGGAGGCGCCGCTCGATGAACACCCCGGACGAATCTCCGCGTGTCGGCGTCGGCGTCATCGTCGTGCGCGCCGGGCGCGTGCTGCTCGGCCGGCGGCTGGGGGCCCACGGCGGCGGCACCTGGGCACCGCCCGGCGGCCACCTCGAGTTCGGCGAGACGCCCGAAGACTGCGCACGCCGCGAGCTGCTGGAAGAAACCGGCCTCGTCGCCGGCGAGGTGCTGGCCGCCACCTGGGTGAACAACGTCTTCCCCGACATCGGCCGCCACTACGTGACGCTGATCACCGTCGTGCCGGCGGCCGCGGGCGAGCCGCAGGCGATGGAGCCCGAGCGCTGCGCCGAGTGGCGCTGGTTCGAATGGGATGCCCTGCCGCAGCCGCTGTTCGCACCGGCGGCCAGCGTCTACGCCTCGGGCTGGCGGCCACCCGGGGCTTAGCATCGTGGCCCCGCCACCCGCGCGCCCGCTGTCATGCTGATCTACGCCAACCCCCGCCACGCCGGCCACTCGGGCCGCCAGGAGATGTACCGCGGCAGGCTCGTGCCCTGCCACGAGGTGCCGGCGCGGCTGGAGCACGTGCTGGCCGAACTGGCGCGCCGGCCGCTGGGCGAGATCCGTGAAGCGCCGCCGGTGGCGCGTGCGCTGCTGGAAGCGGTGCATGCACCGCGCTACCTGCGGTTCCTCGAGACCGCCTGGCAGCAGTGGGTGGCGCTGGACCCCGCCAACGCCGCACTCGACGCGCTGCCCTCGGTCTGGCCGGTGCGCGGTTTTCGCGCCGACCTGGAGCCGGCCAACTTCGCCGCCCGGCTGGGGCTGTATTCGTTCGACGCCGGCACGCCGCTGACCGAAGGAACCTGGGCCGCGGCCGAAGCCGGTGCCGCGTGCGCGGCGGCGGCAGCGTTTTCGCTGGCCGGCAGCGGCGCGCCGCGAGCCGCGGTGGCGCTGACACGCCCGCCCGGCCACCACGCCGGCGCCGACTTCTTCGGCGGCTACTGCTTCGTCAACAACGCCGCGGTCGCGGCGCAGGCGCTGCGCGAGCAGGGTGCGCGCCGCGTCGCCGTGCTCGACGTCGACTACCACCACGGCAACGGCACCCAGAGCCTGTTCTACGAACGCGCCGACGTGCTGACGCTGTCGATCCACGGCGACCCGCGCACCGAATACCCGTTCTACCTCGGCCACGCCGACGAGACCGGTGCCGGCGCCGGGCTCGGTTTCAACCTCAACCTGCCGCTGCCGGCCGGAACCGACTTCGCCCACTGGCGCGCGGCGCTGGCCACGGCGCTGGCGCGCATCGCCGCCTTCGCGCCCGACGCGCTCGTCGTCGCGCTCGGTGTCGACACCTACGAAGGCGACCCGATCTCGCGTTTCCGCCTCGCCAGCGGCGACTACCTGCAGCTCGGCGCCGACATCGCCGGCGCCGGGCTGCCGACGGTGTTCACGCTCGAAGGTGGCTACGCGGTCGCGGCGATGGGCACCAACGTCGTCAACGTGCTCGAAGGTTTCGAGGCCGCGGCGCGATGAACGCGCCGCCGTTTCTGTTCGCCACGCCGCGGCTGGCGGTACGCGCGCTCGCGGCCGACGAAGTGCCGGCGCTGCAGGCGCTGCTGGAGGCCAACGCCGACTTCTACCTGACGGTCGGCGGCCTGCCGCCCGGGCCGGACGAAGCCGCCGAACTCTTCGCCGAGCAGCCGCCGGATCACCTGGGCTGGACCCGGCACTGGGTCGCCGGCGCCTTCGAGCCCGACGGCCGCCTGGCGGGCGTGCTGCTGATCGTCGCCGACCTCGGCACCCCCGGCTGCTGGCACACCGCGCTCTTCCTGATCGACCAGCCGCTGCGCGGCAGCGGCGCCGCGGCGGAACTGCACGCGGCCTTCGAAGCCTGGGCCAGGCGTGAAGGCGCACGCTGGCTGCGCCTGGGTGTCGTCGTCGGCAACACCCGCGCCGAACGTTTCTGGCGCCGCTGCGGCTACACCGTGCTGCGCACCCGCCCTGTCGAGGCTGCCGACGGCAGCCTGCGCACGACGACGGCGATGCTCAAGTGCCTGGGCGAAGCCGGCGTCGCCGACTACCTGGAACGCGTGCCCCGCGACCAGCCGGGATCGACGCTGCCGTGATGCGCCTGCTCGGCGCCGCCGTCATCGAGGCCGTGCTCTGGGTCTGGGGCAAGATGCGCAATCGCGCCTGGCGCGACCTGGCCGGTCGCCACCACGAGTTCCGCCAGATCCCGATCGACATCGTCGAAGGCGACGGCGCCGAACGCTGGCTGCGGCTGGACCATGTGCGCCGCGTCGTGCCCGAGCTGCCGGCCTTTCCGTCGCTGCGCCACCGCCACCCTCGCGGCCTGCGCCGCGACGAGGACGACGAAGTCGAACGCATCGAGGCGCACACGCTGCGCACCGAAATCACCCGCGCGCAGGACCTGCGCACCCGCCGCTTCATCGTCTGGCTGGACCGCGTCGTCATCGACCCGGCCGAACGCCGCCAGCGCATGGGCCGCTGAAGGACCTTGATGAAACTGTTGCCCGCCACCGCCGCCGAACACGGCCGGCTCGCCGCGCTGATCGCGGCCTCGCACCGCGACGTCGCCGAACGTTTCGGCCTGAACGCCGACAACTGCCCGAACCACCCGTCGTCGTGCACGCCGCAGTGGCTGGCCGACGAAGCCGAACGCGGCCAGCGCTACCTGGTCGCACGCGTAGCCGGCGAGACCGTCGGCTGCGTCGCGGTCGACTTCCCGGCCGATGGCGAGAGCCTGCACCTGAACCGGCTGTCGGTGCTGCCGGCCTGGCGCCGGCGCGGCATCGGCGAGGCGCTGACCCGCGCCGTGCTCGAAGTCGCGGCGAACTACGGCACGCCCCGCGTCAGCATCGGCATCATTGCCGCGCACGCCGAGCTGGAGCACTGGTACGCGCGCCTGGGTTTCGTCGCCGGCGTGACGCGCCGCTTCGAGCACCAGCCGTTCGAGGTGCGATACATGGCCTGCGCGGTGCCGCAGGCGTCCACGCCCACGCTGTACGAGACCGCGCGCCTGCGCTGCCGGCGCTGGCGGCCCGAGGACGTGGTGGCGCTGCAGGCCGTCTACGGCGACGCCGACGCGATGCGCTGGGCCGGCGACGGCCGCGCGATCACGGCCGCCGAATGCGAGGCCTGGCGCCGCGTCACCGCAATCAACTACGCCACGCGCGGCCACGGCATGTTTGCGCTCGAGGCGCGCGACGGCAGCGGCGTCATCGGCTTCTGCGGCCTGGTGCACCCTGGCGGCCAGATTGAGCCGGAAGCGAAGTACGCACTCGCGCGCCAGCACTGGGGCCAGGGGCTGGCGAGCGAGGCGCTGCAAGGCCTGCTCGGCTGGGCCGCGGCGCGTGGGCTGGGCCCCGTCATCGCCACCGTCGCCGAACCCAACCATGCGTCGCGGCGCGTGCTCTCCAAGGCGGGGCTGCAGGAAGTCGCCCGCCGGGACGAGGACGACGGCGTGCCGACGCTGATCTACGCCGCAGCGCCCGGACAATCGCTCGCATGAGTGCTTTCATCGCCACCGAGATCCCCGGCTGCGTGCTGCGCCCCTGGCGTCACGGCGACGCCCCCGCGCTGGTGCGCCACGGCGACGACCGCCGCGTCTGGCGCAACCTGACCGAGCGTTTCCCGCATCCCTACACGGCGCAAGACGCCGACAGCTGGATCGACTACGCCGCCGAGCCCGGCCCCAGCCTGCACCTGGCGATCGACTGGCAGGGCGAGGCCGTCGGCGGCATCGGCCTGATCGCGCTCGAAGACCCGGTCGACCAACACACCGCCGACTTCGGTTACTGGCTGGGCCATGCCGTCTGGGGCCGTGGCCTGGCGACGGCCGCGGCGCGTGCACTCGCCGCGCACGCGCTGGCGCTGCCGCGCTGGCAGCGGCTGCAGGCGCGGGTCTATGCCTGGAACCCGGCGTCGATGCGGGTGCTGGAGAAGGCCGGTTTCGAACGCGAAGGCGTGCTGCGACGCAGCATCTGCAAGGACGGCGAACTCACCGACGCCGTGCTCTACGCCCGGCTGCGCGCCGGCTGACCCGGATGCCGGCGCCGGCCCGCGTGCTCGTCAGCGCCTGCCTGCTGGGCGAGGCGGTGCGCTGGGACGGCAGCCACAAACGGCTGGACGCGGCGGTGCTGCGCCAATGGCAGGCCGAGGGCCGCATCGTCGGCTTCTGCCCCGAGTGCGCCGCCGGCCTGCCGGTGCCGCGCCCGGCGGCCGAGATCGAAGCCGGCGCCGACGCCGCCGCCGTGCTGGCCGGCCGCGCCCGGGTCGTCACGCGCGACGGCACCGACCTGAGCGCCGCCTTCGTCGCCGGAGCCGAGGCCGCCTGGCAGGCCGCCCGTGACGCCGGCGCGGTCGCGGCGCTGCTGAAGGACGCCAGCCCGTCCTGCGGCAGCCGCTGCGTGCACGACGGCCGTTTCGCCGGGGCGACGGTGCCGGGCCGGGGTGTCGCCGCCGCGCGGCTGGCAGCCGCCGGGCTCGTGGTCTTCGCCGAGACCGAGATCGAGGCCGCGCAGCGCTGGCTTCAGGCGCACGACGCCGACTCTGCGGCGCCCGACTCGTAGCGCCGCGCAGCGGGCGGACAATCGCCGCATGGCGTTCGACTTCACCCGCTACCGCCGCATCGTCGTTCTCACCGGCGCCGGCATCTCGGCGGCCTCCGGGCTGCGCACCTTCCGCGGCCCGGGTGGTATCTGGGACGACGCCCAGGTCGCCGAATGTGGCCATGTCGCCACCTTGTGGGCCCGGCCGCAGCGCACCTGGGCGCTGTTCGGCGCGATGCGCGAACCGGTCGCCGCAGCACGGCCGAACGCCGGTCACCGGGCGCTGGCGCAGTTCGAGGCGAGGCTGCAGCCCGAGCAGGACTTCCTGCTGATCACGCAGAACATCGACGGCCTGCACCAGCAGGCCGGCAGCCGCCGCGTCGTCGAACTGCACGGCAACCTGCGCACCACCCGCTGCAGCGAAGAAGGCTGCACGCTGGAACCCTTCGCCGACGACGCCAGCTACGCCGCCGGCGTGCCGCGCTGCCGGCTCTGTGGCGGCGTGTTGCGGCCGGACATCGTGCTCTTCGGCGAGATGCTGCCGATGCAGGCGCTGAGCCACGTGCAGCAGGCGCTGCAGGACTGCGACCTCTTCATCGCCGTCGGCACCTCGGGCACCGTGACCCCGGCGGCCGAGTTCGTGCGCGCCGCGCGCTACGCCGGCGCCCACACCGTCTACCTCAACCTCGAGCCCATGCGCCCGCGCCACCCGGCTTTCGCCGAGGAGTTGCTCGGCCCGGCCGAGGAACTGCTGCCGCGCTGGCTGGGCACCGCCTGAGCGCGAGCGCATAGCGGCGCCTGGGCGCAGCCTCCGGCCTCGGCGCCCGGAGGCTGCGCGCTGCGCCGCGCTTTCGGGCACCCCGTCGGGCGCCGTGTCACCCCGGGCACGTCTCCCCCACGCACTCGTCAAGCGCTGCGGCGCATGACGCGGGGCAACGCGCCTTCGCATTGGAGCAACTCTGACTTGCGAAAGCGTGTTGACCCCGCGATGCAACAGGCATACGATGGCCTCGCCAATCGTTCCCAGCAGTACGATTTGCGAAATCGGCCTTAGCTGCTAACCAAATAGAGCTCGGCCTTCATTCATGAGGTGAAATGACATGCTGAAACTAATCGCCGCCTCGCGTAGACGGCCCGGCCTGACGAGAGCGGACTACCAACGCTATATCGAGTTCTATCACGGCACGCTTGCCCGGGAACATCGCTCGTCGCTCCGCACTTATATCCAGAACCACGTCATCGACAGCGCGTTCGGGACGCTGCAGGATTCGACGCACCAGCAGATCGCGGATCGCGACGCCGTCGTCGAACTGATGTTCGACACCTTCCCGGACATGATCAACGCGCTCGAACCGAAGGAACCGACGCCGGTGGGCCCGGACGGCCAGTTCTTCGCCGACGAATGCAACAGCATCACCGTCATGGCCGAAGAGGAAGAAATTCCGGTGGCCTGTCCGACGCCGTCGTTCAACGCCGGCCTGGCGGGACTTCAGAACCAGGGCGGGATGAAGGTCATGCATTTCGTCATGCGTGCCGACAGCATCTATCCCGAGGACTTCCAGAAGTACTGGCGCGAAGCCCACGACGAAACGCTGGAAAAGGCTCCGTACGCCAAGAGCCAGCTCCGCCGCTGCCAAGCCAACTGGCGTTTGCGTCTGAACGACAACGACGCCGCGGCGCGCAAGCACTTCAAGCAGGTGAACCCACCGATCTACAACCTGGTGTCCTGCCACTGGTACGACACGATGGAACAGGCAGGCGCCTTCCGCGAATACCACGAGGCACTGCAGAAGTCCTCGCGCAAGTTCGTCAACTGGTCGAAGTCGTTCTTCCTGATGACCAAGCAGATCGTCATCATCCGCGACACCGACGGTTATCGCCCGGCGGCCTGAGGGCCACTCAACGGAGTATCAAGAAATGGCAACCAGCGAAACTCTGCGGGAGCTCGCCGTGCAGCAGACCTACACGGAGTATCTCGCCCACACCAAGGTCAAGGCCTCGCTCCTCGAACTGACCAAGGAAGAACGCGCGCGGCCCTTCGCGAAATATCTCTTCGACGAGATCCCGCAGCCCGATCCCAAGGCCATGGCGGTGATGGACCAGCCCTGCGATCCCGACAAGGCACTGCTCCCCGAGGACATGAACCGCCTGCTCGACCCGGGCTACCTGGAGGTCGAGGCCGGCTGGTGCATCCTGCGCAACGGCGCGGGCTTCATCGCCAACAAGTCGGTGTACCCGGACGTCACCGCCGACATGATCGACTGGTGGTTCGCCTGGCACCCGCTGGAGGACCTGCGCTACCGCATCTGGTACCCGCCGCAGCACGCCGGGATCATGGTCAGCCCCGAGAACCGCAAGCGCCTGCTCGACGAGTCGATCCCGATGTCGCAGCGCAACTGGGGCGTCACGCACCACGTTACCGAGAACTGCAACTGCGGCATGGACAACGTGGACATCCACTTCAAGTCGCCCGAGGACTTCGGCTTCGACATGGCGCGCTGGAAGCGCCCGGCCGTCGCCACGGTGGCCTGCGGCCAGGGCTGGGCGGTGTCGGTGAACAAGACCGACGACAGCGTCACGGCGCCGGCGATGATGTGCCACATCTTCCGCGAGACGCCCCAGGGGCTGGAGCACCGCACCCGCTTCTGGATGGGCTACCGCCTCGTCGGCAAGCGCCCCGAACTGACGCTGCCGCCTGGCGTGCGCGTCCCGGCGGAAAGCGTGCAGGGCCTCGCACGACACAACGTGAGCGAGTTCACGCGCTACGCGCAGTTCCTTCCGAGAATCTACACGGAACTCGGCGGAAAAATGCTCGCTTGAGCCTCCTCGGGATATTCCGGCAGATCCTGCCGGAGATTCGAACAGGTCGTTAAGCGCCCCTTCTAGGGCAATTAACAGGCTGTGGAACGCTGCTGCGTTCCGCAGCCTTTTTTTTTGCCTCCTGCTCAGCTGCATATAACACCAATCGCCGCCTTCGAGCTTGCCGCCGCTCAAATTTCAAATGTCAACGCCTGACATTTAAAGCGCGATAGAGCGCCATTCGCGCAATATCGTACCCGCCAGAACGATACCTCTGCTTGGCGTCTTCTGCGACTCCCGAAGACCACCATCCGTTGGATCGGCAGATTTTCATTGGCGGCCTGCGCCACCTTTCAAATAGGTGCGGGCGCTTGCTCAGAAAGAGATCCATGAAATCGACCAGCGGGTATCTGGCGGCAGCGCCGGCACTGGCTGGAACCGCGGGAAAGAGCCGTCATCCAGCTTGCGAAAACCCACCGAGAACTATCGGCAAGCGCAGCAGGAGAACGGCGAAGCAGCCGAAAGATCGCCCGCCCGCAGCCCCGGAAACGGGGTCGAACAGCGACGACGGCATCAAAAAGCACGAAGCAAGAGGTAGATGATCATGAACGCCAGTATTCGACGCGCCGTCTTCGGCGTGACATTGACCGCGGTCGCAGCCGCAGCCCAGGCGGAGGGCGGCGGGAGCAAACCCTATCGCATGTTCGAGAACCCCGAGCCGCACACCGGCATTTCCTCCTCCGGTTTTGTCTGGCTGGGCTTCTCGACGAACAGCAACACCAGCCACGACTCCGCCACGGGGGCCAACAGCACCGGGCCGATGGTCGGCCCGGCAGACGAAGGATTGCAATTCAATCGTGTCCAATGGACGCTGGAACGGCGCCTGAAATCCAATCTCCTGTCGCGAATGGGCCCGATCCCCGGCCCGACCACGAAAGAATGGGATTGGGGCATGCGCATGGACATGGTCTATGGCCGTGACGGCATCCACACCCTGGTCAATGGATTCGATGCCGACTGGGGCATCAACCGCCCGCCGAGCGACGATCCGAACGGCAAGTCGCGCCAGAATTACCTCGGTTTCGCCAACCTTTACGCCCAGATCTACGCCCCCTACGGCGACGGCATGGTGCTGACGATCGGCCGCTTCATGACCGGTATCGGCCACCTCCTGCCGACCACTGGCGCCTACGACCCGAGCCAGTTCTACTCGCGGACCTATGCCTTCGCCTCGCAGCCGATCGAAGCCGTCGGCGCGCTCGCCTCGGCCAACGTGATGCGCGGCGAACACGGCATGGCCATCGCGGAACTCGGCGTCGTCAACGGCCGCGCCAACTGGCAGGACAACAACAACGACAAGAGCGTCATCGGCGCGCTGCGCTGGCGCAGCATGGACATGCGCTGGCGCGTCGACTACGGCTTCATGACCGGCGCCGAGCAGACCGAGCCCGGTTATCCGACGCAGATGCCGTTCCATCGCGTGAGTTCGCCGCGAGACCAGAACCGCCAGCACCACTCGCTGACGCTGCTCTACAACGCCAGCGAAGCGCTGGGCATGCACGTCGAGTACCTGCGCGGCCGCCAGGACGCCGACGGCAAGGCCGACACCGTCGACCTCTTCGACGGCCCGTACTACAAGGGCGGTGCCTATTACGGGGTCAATGCCGGCATGCGCTACCGCTTGTCGCCGCAGATGACCGCGGGCATTCGCGCCGAGGTCTTCAACGACACCCGGGGCATTGCGACCTTCCCCAACACGATGGCCCGTGGCCGCTTCCACGGCGTCACCACCGGCATCTCGTACACGCTGACACCGAACGTCGTACTGCGGCCGGAGCTCCGTTACGACTGGCAGACCGATCGCGGCGCCCTCAAGGCCTTCGGCGATCACACCAAGCAGCAGCAGACCACGCTGTCGGTCGACGCGCGGATCTACTTCTGACGCTGCCGCCGGCCCTGGCCGCCGCCTCCGGGCTTATCGCCCGGGCTGCGGCCGGGGAAGGCCGCCACGAGGCTGCCGATACAATTCCGCCGGAATGGAGCCTGGACGAAGTCGTCCACCACAGGCTCCGCCTCCGGCCCGGACGCCCATGCGCCGTCGCGGTGCCGGGTTCCGCCGTCAGGTTGTTCATGCGCGACGCCATGTCGCACGCCGGCGTCGCAGCGCGCATGGACTTCCCGAGACCGAGATGGAACCCTCCCCGCCGAAGAACGCCAGCCCACGACGAGCCCGTCGCCCGGGTCGGCCGACCGTCGCCGAGGCGGAACACAAGTCGGCGGAACTGCTGGAGATCGCGGCCGAGGTCTTCCTGGAGAACGGCTACCGCAACACCAAGATCTCCGACATCATCGCCCGGCTCGGCGGCTCCAAGGGCACGCTGTACGCGCGTTTTGCCACCAAGGGCGAGCTGTTCGGCGCGGTCATCGAGCACCAGATCGAGCAGGTGGAGCAGGTGTTCAGCAGCCAGCTGTCGGGCGGCGCCGGCCTGGTCGAAGTGATGACGGCCTTCGGACACACCTTGTTCGCCACGATGTACCACCCGCGCATGGGCGCCCTGTTCAGGACCCTGGTCGAGGAAGCCGCGGAGTTCCCCGAACTCGCGCTGAAGCTGCTGCGCTCCGGGCCGCTGCGCGCGACCTTTCTGCTGAAGAGCTACCTCGAGTCGCAACCGGGCTTCGACGCCACGCGGGCCGAAAACGCCGCCGACAGCTTCTGCTCGCTGTGTCTGGGCCTGCCGGTCATCAACTCGCTGCTGAACCCGACCGACCGGCCCAGCCCGGCCGAGGTCGCAGGCAAGGTGGCGATCGCGGTGGACACCATCCTCGCCGCCTACTGCCCCGAGCAGCGGCGTCCTGGCGCGCCCCCATCAGCCTGACGGAACTCAAAACCACGTCGCGAAATGCGCGGCGACACTGGCCTGGCGCCGTGCTCCCGGCTGGCGCCCCCGCGCATGGCCACCAAACGTTACCCGATCAACCCGCCGCACCCTGAACGCACCTGCTGGGGCTGCGACCGCTACTGCGCCGCCGACGAACTCGTCTGCGGCAACGGCTCCGAACGCACCCAGCACCCGGTCGAGTTCTTCGGCCCCGACTGGCACGACTGGGTGCCGCCGGGCAGCGAGACCGCAGCCGCCGACGAGCCCCCCGCGACCGAGCCCTGACGACGCGGAACGGCGCTTGCCGCCGGCTGACGATGGACCCCGGCAGCATCCGCATCGGCATCTCGGGCTGGCGCTACGCGCCCTGGCGCAGCGTCTTCTACCCGCCCGGGCTGGTGCAGCGCGAGGAACTGGCGTTCGCGTCGCGCCAGCTGCCGACGATCGGAATCAACGGCTCGTTCTACTCGCTGCAGTCGCCAGCTTCCTACTGCGCCTGGCGCGAGGCGACGCCGCCGGGTTTCGTCTTCGCGGTGAAGAGGCCGCGCTACCGGGGCGCAGCGAGAATCGCGCCGTCGGCGACCACGCCGCCCACACGGGAGAGCACGCGATGGAGACCGCCGCCTTCAGCCCGGTCCGGCGCCGCTGGCGCCAGGCCTTCGCCGCCGCCGGCCTGGCCGCGTTCGTGCTGCCCGCCGCGGCACTGGATGTCGCGCCGCTCTGGAACTTCGCCGACCCGCAGGCGAGCGAGCAGCGCTTTCGCGCCGCGCTCGAGACGGCGCAGGGCGACGACAGGCTGATCCTGCGCACCCAGATCGCGCGCACCCTGGGGCTGCGCGGCGACTTCGACGCCGCGCGCGCCGAGCTGGCGGCGATCGAGCCGGCGCTGGCCCGCGCCGGCGCCGAGGCACGGGTGCGCTGGCACCTCGAACGCGGCCGCACGCTGGCATCCCCCGTCCACGGCGAGGCGGCGCTGACGCCGCAGGCGCTGGACGGCGCGCGCGCCGACTACCTCGCCGCCGCCGCGCAGGCGCGCGCCGCCGGGCTCGACGAACTCGCGGTCGACGCGCTGCACATGATGGCTTTCGTCGACCGCGCCCCCGCCGACGCGCTGCGCTGGACGCAGCAGGCGCTGGACCTGGCGCTGGCTTCGCCGCGGCCCGCCGCACGCGCCTGGGAGGCTTCGCTGCGCAACAACCTCGGCCACTCGCTGCGCGAGCTCGGCCGCCACGACGAAGCCGTGGCGCAGTTCCGCGCCGCGCTCGCGCTGCGCCTGGCACGCGGCCAGCCGCAGCGTGTCGCCTCGGCGCGCATGGCGCTGGGCTGGGCGCTGCGCGAAGCCGGCCGGCTGGACGAGGCGCTGGCGATCCAGACCAGCCTCGACGCCGAGGCGCTGGCCGCCGGCCGGCCCGACGCCGACGTGCTCGAGGAACTGGAGGCGATCCACCTCGCGCGCGGCGACGCCGGTGCCGCAGCCGCGGTGGCGGCGCGCCGGCGTTTGCTGTCGCCTTGACGGCGCGGCACGTACGCGGCGGCGCATCGTCCTAGCATCGCCGCGCCGCGGCCTTTGCCGCGAACGGGAGTATTCATGTTCGACCACATCGGCATCGGCGTCCGCGACCTGGACGCCGGCACCGCCTTCTTCCTCGCGGCACTGGCGCCGCTGCGCATCGAGCTGGTGATGCGCGGCCCCGACGGCAGCGTCGGGCTGGGCCGCGACGGCAAACCGTCGCTCTGGCTGTCCCCGGCGAGCACGGCGCCGGCACCGCTGCACCTGGCCTTCGTCGCCGAGAGCCGGGAGCAGGTCGACGCCTTCCACGCCGCGGCGCTGGCCGCCGGTGCGCGTGACAACGGCGGCCCGGGGCTGCGGCCGCACTACCACCCGAACTACTACGCGGCCTTCGCCATCGGCCCCGACGGCCACAACGTCGAGGCGGTGATCCACCGCCCGGCCTGAGCGGCACCGCGGCCGGTCAGGCCAGGCGCGAACGCAGCGCCATCGCCGCCGCCGGGGCACGCTCCTTGGCGCCGGCGATGAAGAACAGATAGACGTCGCGCGCCGCAGAAGCCGGCGGTGGCGGCAGCACCCGCGGCAGGCCTTCGGGTTCGCCGCCGTCGCGCCAGGCGCGCGCGCAGGCGGCAAGCGCGTCCAATGCCGGCGCCGGCACGCCCTCGGGCTCGTCGGACTGCGTGCGCATCAGCCGGGCGTAGACGAAATCGCCGCTCGGGTCGGCAAACGACGGGTGTTCGTCGGAGTCGGTGAACACCGTCGCCAGGCCGAGCCGGCGTGCGAGCTCGACGTACTCGGCGCAGCGAAAGCTCTCGTGGCGCGGCTCGAGCACGTGGCGCAGCGGCCGGCCGCCGGCTTCGCGCGGCAGCGCCTGCACGAAGACCTGCACTTCTGCAGCGTCGAAACGTTTGTTCGGCGCCAGCTGCCACAGCAGCGGCCCGAGTTTGGCGCCGAGCTCGGCAATGCCGCTGGCGACGAAACGAGCGGCCGCCTCGCCGACCTCGCCCAGGTCGCGGCGGTAGGTCGCGAAACGCGGTGCCTTCAGCGCGAAGACGAAGCCCTCGGGCGTCTCGTCGCGCCAGGCGGCGAAGGTCGAGGGATGCTGCAGGCGGTAGAACGTGCCGTTGACCTCGATCGCATCCAGCCGCCGGCTGGCGTAGGCCAGCGCCTGCGCCGCCGGCAGGCCGGATGGGTAGAAGGTCTGGCGCCAGGGTTCGTAGACCCAGCCGCCGATGCCGACGCGGATGGTGGCGTTCATGTTTGTGCTCCTCGGCTCGCGGCGATACTCCGGCGATCTCCATGCCTGACCGTATCCCGATGATGCGTTGCCTGATGGCGGTCGCCGCCGCCGCGCTGCTGGGCGCCTGTGCCAGCTCCGAAGTCGGCCGCGCCGGCGAAGCCGCGACCGCGCCGCTGCACGACCTGAACGTCGTGCGCGCCAAGATCCCCGAGGTGCTGCGAGCCGCACACAAGGCGCCGTACCGGCTGCCGGAGGCGGCCGGCTGCGAAGCCACGGCGGCCGAGATCGCCGCCCTGGACGAGGCGCTCGGCCCCGACCTGGACGCCCCGCCCGGCGCCGAACGCGGCCTGATCGAACGCGGCAGCGACGCCGCGGGCGACGCCGCCATCGGCGCCGTGCGCCGCACCGCCGAAGACGTGATCCCGTTCCGAGGCTGGGTGCGCAAGCTCACCGGTGCCGAGCGCCATTCGCGCGACGTCGCCGCCGCCGTCACCGCCGGTGCCGCGCGCCGCGCTTTCCTGAAGGGCTGGCGCCTGGCCTCGTCCTGCCCGGCCGCCGGCAGCATCAGCGCGAGCGCAGCTCAGAGGCCGTAGCCCGGGTCGCGGGCGCGCTTCTCGGCGATGTCGCGCACCAGGAAATGCAGCGCGCGGCGCCAGGACTCGTCGCGGTTGCCGCGCATGTCGGCCGACTTCGCCAGCACCAGGCGCCCGGTGTCGACGTCGCGGATCTGCAGGTTGACGTTGAGGATCAGCTCGCTGACCTTCTGCACCCAGGCCGTCATCACGAGCCGGGCGCCGAGCGCACGGCCGACCTGGTCGGCGCAGTCGTCGCAGCGGTAGAGGTACTCCTGCTGCGAACGCAGGCGCTCGACCAGCGCCGCCGCCGGCGCGCTGTCGACGACGCGGTAGACGCCGGCGTCGGCCAGTTCGCGGCGCAGCTGCACGCCGGCTTCGGCGAGACGGCGCTGCTGGTCGGCCAGCGTCGCCGGGTTGTGGTGTTCGTCGACGATCTCGACGTCGAGCACGACGAGGGCCGGCGCCGCGGGCGGCGCCGGCGACGCGCTTGCGGCCACGGCCAGCAGCGCGGCGGCGGCCCAGGACAGGAGCAGGTGGTGCATCGGCTGGGGGTGGTGGGTCTCGCCCCATCATCCGGCGGCCCCGGAGCCGGCACCACTGGCGTTGACCCGCGACTGCGTCGCGTGATTCCTGTCAGACGGATTCGGACAGCGCAGGCCGCGCCGCCCCGACTGTGCCCGCCTTCGCGCGCTCCCTACAGTCGCCGCTTGGGGAAACACCCCCGCCATCCAACGCGGCATGAACGATGTCCTGACGCCGGCCCCGCCGGCTGCTATCGGGGAGATGTACCAGCACCTGTGGGCGCACGCGCACGGGGCCCGCGCCCGCCTGGTCACGGCGCTGGCGATGCTCTCCGGCTCGCAGCTGCTGAAGCTGGGCATGCCCTGGCTCGCGGCCAAGGCGATCGACACGCTGCAGACGCAGGGCCGCGCCGGGCTGAGCGAAGCCGGGCTCTGGATCGCCGCGATCCTGGGCCTGAGCCTGCTGATCTGGCTGCTGCACGGCCCGGCGCGCGTGATGGAGCGTTCGGTCGCGGTGCGTGTGCGCCGCAGCGTCGCGGCGGCGATGTACACGCGCCTGGTGCACGCACCGCTGGCCTGGCACGACCGCCACCATTCGGGCGACCTGCAGCACCGCGTCGCGATGAGCGCGACCGCGCTCTGCGACTTCACCCAGAACCAGTTCATCTACCTGCAGAACATCATCAACGTCGCCGGGCCGCTGGCGGCACTGTGGCTGCTGTCGCACCAGACCGGGATGCTGGCGATCGTCGGCTTCGTCACCATCGGCGCCGTGATCCTGCGTTTCGACCGCGCGCTGATGCGCCTGGCCACCGCCGAGAACCTGGCCGAGCGGCGCTACGCGGCGCGGCTGCTGGACTTCGTCGGCAACATCTCGGCGCTGGCCAGCCTGCGCCTGCAGCAGGCGACCGAACGCCTGCTGGACACGCGGCTGGCCGCGGTCTTCGTGCCGCTGCAGCGCGCCATCGTGCTGACCGAGTGGAAGTGGTGCGCGGTCGACCTGTTCGGCCTGGCGCTGAGCTGGGGCCTGGTCGTCGCCTACGCGCTGACGAGCGCGGCCCCGGCGGCAGGCGGCGTGATGCTGATCGGCAGCCTGTTCATGGTCTATCAGTACGCGCAGCAGGCCTCGGGCGTGCTCGGCTCGATCGCCGCCAACTACCAGAACCTGGCGCGCATGCGCACCCACTTCGCCAGCGGCGCGCTGGTGCGCGAGGCGCCGCAGCCGGCCGCGCCCGGCCCGGCGCCGGACGGCCGCTGGCAGACGATCACGCTGCAGGGCCTGGCCTATCGCCACGAGAGCAAGGACCGCGGCGGCCTGCACGGCGCGACGCTGACGCTGCGCCGCGGCGAACGCATCGCGCTCGTCGGGCCCAGCGGCTCGGGCAAGAGCACGCTGCTGCGGGTGCTCGCCGGGCTCTACGCCGCGCAGGGCGGGCGTGTCGCCGTCGACGGCACCGAGATGCCGGGCCGGCGCCACCTGGCCGAACTGGCGACGCTGATCCCGCAGGAGGCCGAGGTCTTCGAGGCGACGATGCACGAGAACATCACGCTCGGCGCCGAGGTCGCACCCGCGGCGCTGGCGCAGGCGGTGCATGCGAGCGTGCTCGACGGCGTGCTGCAGACGCTGCCGCGCGGGCTGCAGACGCCGATGTCCGAACGCGGCTTCAACCTGTCGGGCGGCCAGCGCCAGCGGCTGGCGCTGGCGCGCGGCGTGCTGGCGGCGCAGTCCAGTTCGCTGCTGCTGCTGGACGAACCGACGAGCGCGCTCGACGCGCTGACCGAGCAGCGCGTCTACCAGCGCCTGGCGGCGGCCTTCCCCGGCGCCTGCATCGTCGCCGCGGTGCACCGCATGTCGCTGCTGGCGCAGTTCGAGCGCGTGGTGTTCATGGTCGGCGGCGGTGTCGTCGACGTCGGCACCGTCGTCGAGTTGCGCGCGCGCCAGCCGCTGTTCGCGGCGATGCTGATGGGCAGCGAACACGTCGCGCCGGTGGCCTCGCCCGCCGCTTGACCCGCATCAACGCGACGCGCCGGCCGCGCTGCATCCTCGGGCCCGGGCCTTGCCCTGGGATGCACACGATGGAAGACCGCCACGATCTGCAACGTTTCGTCGACGCACAGGACGCCGTCATGGACCGCGTGCTGGCCGAGATCACGAGCGGCCGCAAGACGACGCACTGGATGTGGTTCGTCTTCCCGCAGCTGGCCAGCCTGGGGCGCAGCTCGATGGCGCGCCTGTACGGCCTGCACGGCCGCGAGGAAGCGCTGGCCTACTGGCAGCACCCGGTGCTCGGTGCGCGCCTGCGCCAGTGCTGCGAGGCGCTGCTGGCAGCACCCGGCGGGAAGTCGGCGCTGCAGATCTTCGGCAGCCCGGACGACCTGAAGCTGCGTTCGTCGCTGACGCTGTTCGGCGCGGTCGTGCCCGAAGAGCCGCTGTTCGATCGACTGCTCCAGCGCTTCTATGAGGGCCACCGCGACCCGCTGACGCTCGAGCAGCTCTGAAGCGGGGCGAGCAGAACCCCAGCAGCCTGCGACGGGGCAACAGCTTCCGCGCGGTAGGTCCCTCTCAGCCGCCCTCGCCCGCCGCGGCGCGCAGCCAGGCGAAGGACACCGGGCGGCCGGGCTAAGGTCGGCGAGCAAGCCGACGCCGCGCTACCAGGGCAGCGGCGCCGCCTCGCCGTTGCCGTGCTCGCCGTAGTAGAGCGAAGGCAGGAAACGCGACAGATAGCTGAACTCCGTGTAGCAATGGCGCAGCAGGCCCAGGCCGAGGGCGTCAGGCAGCTCGGTGGCGGGGTCGGCGCAGGAGCGGCCCAGCAGGAAGCGGCTGCGCAGCACGCAGCCAAAGGGCGTGTCGCGCGCCAGGTGCACCATCTCGCCGTCCTGCGGGTCGCCCTGGGCGTCGAGCTGCACGTGATCGCCAAAGCCGATGCGCGCATAGACGGCGGCCGAAGCGCGCTTCTCGGCAAACGCCAGCTCCAGTTGCGCCGGGTCGAACAACTCGCGTGGCTCGTGGAACTTGAGCCGCGCCGCCACCGGCGGGATGTCGGCCAGGGACTCCACGGCCTCGATGGACGCGCCGATGTAGCGCTCGCCCTTCTTCCAGTGCGCGTCCCAGCCGCGGTGCTCGAGGTGGTCGTGCGGGTGCCACCAGTTGATGTGCTGCGTGGTCTCGAAGAACTTGAACCACCAGTCCAGCATGCGGCCGCTGCAGCCGTGCATGTCGGTGCGGCAGGCCACCACCAGGCAGCCGCTGGGCAGGCGGCAGATGCCCGTCTCCAGCCGCAGCGGCGTGATCTGCAGCAGTTCGTCGATGCGCGAGATGTCGGGTTCGAAGGCGTTGTCGTTCATGGTCTTCCTGGGTCGGGGGCTATGAGGAAGCGCCATCCTACATTAAAGAAACGTGAGACGTTTCTTAAAAGTCGGATAATCTCCTCCGCTCCTGACAACAAGAAGTCCATGCCCGCAGACCTCACGCCCCCGCCTGC
>NZ_NRRU01000081.1 GCF_016583785.1 Rubrivivax gelatinosus
TCTCCCGCCTTGCGGGAGAGGGAGCCACGGCCCCCGCCCCCGCACCCTGACCGGGGTTCCCCGACGATGCTCCACCGACTCCTTCTCTGCCTGGCGCTGCTCGCGCCGCTGGCCGCCCAGGCGCTGACGCCCGAGCAGGCGGCGCGCATCGCCGCGGGCGACAGCGACGAGCGCATCGCGGCGCTGAACGAAGCCGTCGCCGCCGGCGACGCCGCGCTCGCGCCTTTCGTGCAGGCGCTGCTGGACGACGCCGTCAAGGTGTCGGGCGGCAAGGCCTACGTTTTCGACGGCAGCGACACCCGCCTGGCCGGCACGGCGCAGGTGGTCGCACTGCCCGACGACGCCGAGGACGTGGTCAACAACAACCGCATGCGGCGCGAACTGGAAGCCGCTCTCGCCGGGCTGCGGCTGTTTTCGCCCGATCGCGCCGAACGCGCCGCGGCGATCGAAGGCCTGAAAGACCAGGTCGACGAAGCCCGGCTGCCGCTGCTGGAAAAAGCCGCCGCCGCCGAGACCGACGCGGCGCTGAAGGCGCGGCTGGGCATGCTCAAGGCGCTGGCGCTGGTGGCCGCCGCCGACCCGGCCAAACGCCTGGCCGCGGCGCAGCTGCTGGCCGACAGCCCCGAGCCGGCGACCAAGTCGCTGCTGCTGGAGCGGCTGCAGGCCGAGACCGACGCCAGGGTCAAGGGCGCGCTGATCGCCTCGCTGGACCGGGTCGAGGCCCGCCTGGCCTGGGGCGAACGCCTGGGCGTGGTCTTCACCGGCCTGAGCCTGGGTTCGATCCTGCTGCTGGCCGCACTCGGCCTGGCCATCACCTACGGGCTGATGGGCGTGATCAACATGGCGCACGGCGAGCTGATCATGATCGGCGCCTACGCCACCTACGTGGTGCAGAACCTGTTCCGCAGCTGGCTGCCGGGCGCCTTCGACTGGTACGTGCTCGCGGCGATGCCGGCGAGCTTCGCCGCCGCCGCGCTGGTCGGCGCGGTGCTCGAACGCAGCGTCATCCGCTTCCTCTACGGCCGGCCGCTGGAGACGCTGCTCGCCACCTGGGGCATCAGCCTGATCCTGATGCAGACGGTGCGCACGCTGTTCGGCGCGCAGAACGTCGGCGTCGAGAACCCCGGCTGGCTGTCGGGCGGCGTGCAGCTGCTGCCCAACCTGGTGCTGCCCTACAACCGCATCGCGATCATCGTCTTCGCGGTGCTGGTGCTGGCCGGTGTCGCGCTGCTGATCGGCAAGACGCGGCTGGGCCTGTTCGTGCGCGGCGTGACCCAGAACCGGCGCATGGCCGCCTGCGTCGGCGTCGACACCGCGCGCATCGACACCTACGCGTTTTCGCTCGGCGCCGGCATCGCCGGGCTCGCCGGCTGCGCGCTCAGCCAGGTCGGCAACGTCGGCCCCGACCTGGGCCAGGGCTACATCGTCGACTCGTTCATGGTCGTCGTGCTCGGCGGCGTCGGCCAGCTCGCCGGCACCGTCTACGCCGGCCTGGGCCTGGGCGTGCTGAACAAGCTGCTCGAAGGCTGGCAGGGCGCGGTGCTGGCCAAGATCATGGTGCTGGTGTTCATCGTCGTGTTCATCCAGAAACGGCCGCAGGGCATCTTCGCCCTGAAGGGCCGCAGTGCGGAGGCTTGAGGAGATGGCCCAGATGCAGGAACCCGCCCTCACCCCGGCCCTCTCCCGCAAGCGGGAGAGGGGGGAAGACGGCGCTGCCGGTGTGGCTCCCTCTCCCGCTGGCGGGAGAGGGCGGGGGGTGAGGGCCGGTGTTCTCGCCGCCACCATCACCATCACCACCGTCGTCCCGCTGCTGAACCTCGTCGTGCCCGAGACCAGCGCGCTGCACCTGAGCGACTTCGCCGTCAGCCTGCTCGGCAAGATCCTCTGCTACGCGATCTGCGCGCTGGCGATGGACCTGATCTGGGGCTACACCGGCATCCTGTCGCTGGGCCACGGGCTGTTCTTCGCGCTCGGCGGCTACGCGATGGGCATGTACCTGATGCGCCAGATCGGGCGCGACGGCCAGTACCGCCTGGACATGCCCGACTTCATGGTCTTCCTGAACTGGAAGACCTTTCCCTGGCACTGGGCGGCGAGCGACTCCTTCCTGTTCCAGATGATGCTGGTGGTGCTGGTGCCGGGGCTGCTGGCGCTGGTGTTCGGCTACTTCGCCTTCCGCTCGCGCATCAAGGGCGTGTACTTCTCGATCATCACGCAGGCGCTGACCTTCGCCGCGATGCTGCTGTTCTTCCGCAACGAGACCGGCTTCGGCGGCAACAACGGCTTCACCGACTTCAAGCGCATCCTCGGCCTGCCGATCGCCACCCCCGGCATGCGCGTGGCGCTGTGCGTCGTCAGCGGCCTGGTGCTGATCGCTTTCTTCGTGCTCGCGCGTGCCATCGTCGCCAGCAAGTACGGGCGCGTGCTGCAGGCGATACGCGACGCCGAGACCCGGGTGATGTTCACCGGCTACAACCCGCTGGCCTACAAGCTGTCGATCTGGACGCTGTCGGCGGTGATGTGCAGCGTCGCCGGCGCCTTGTACGTGCCGCAGGTCGGCATCATCAACCCGGGCGAGATGAGCCCGGCGGCGTCGATCGAGATCGCCATCTGGACGGCGGTCGGCGGCCGCGCGACGCTCGTCGGCCCCATCGTCGGCGCCTTCTTCGTCAACGGCGCCAAGAGCTGGTTCACCGTCGCCTTCCCCGAGTTCTGGCTGTTCTTCCTGGGCGCGCTGTTCATCGCGGTGACGCTGTTCCTGCCCGACGGCCTGGTGGGCCTGCTCAGGCGCAAGAAGAAGGAGGCCCGCCCGTGACCCCGGACCTGATGGCCGCCGGCGCCGAGCGCCTGGCGCGCGCGCGCCAGCGCGAGGCCGAACGCGGCGGCTCGGGCGGGCGCAGCGCGGCCTACGGCCGCATCGCCGGCGCCGAGCCCGACTTCGCGCACGGCGTTGCGCTCTACGTCGACGACGTGACCGTCAGCTTCGACGGCTTCAAGGCGCTGAACGCGCTCAGCCTGGCGATCGACGTCGGCGAGCTGCGCTGCATCATCGGCCCCAACGGCGCCGGCAAGACGACGATGATGGACTGCATCACCGGCAAGACACGCCCCGACAGCGGCCGCGTCGCCTTCGGCAGCAACATCGACCTGCTGCGCCTGTCCGAACCCGAGATCTCGCAGATCGGCGTCGGCCGCAAGTTCCAGAAGCCCACGGTCTACGAAGAGCTGACGGTGTTCGAGAACCTGGAGCTGGCGCTGAAGGCCGACCGCGGCGTGCGCGCCGCGCTGTTCTGGCGCCTGAACGGCGAGCAGCGCGACCGCATCGCCGAGGTGCTGGCGCTGATCCACCTGCAGGACGAGCTGCGCCGCACCGCCGGGCTGCTGAGCCACGGCCAGAAGCAGTGGCTGGAGATCGGCATGCTGCTGATGCAGGACCCCAAGCTGCTGCTGCTGGACGAGCCGGTGGCCGGCATGACCGACGAAGAGACCGAACGCACCGCCGAGCTCTTCCTGTCGCTCGAAGGCCGGCACAGCCTGGTCGTCGTCGAACACGACATGAAGTTCGTCGAGCAACTCACCGAAGGCCGCAAGAAGGTCACCGTGCTGCACGAAGGCAGCGTGCTGGCCGAAGGCCGGCTGGCCGAGGTGCAGGCGAACGAAAAAGTGGTCGAAGTCTATTTGGGACGTTAACGCGATGCTGAAGGTCGACGGACTGAACCAGTACTACGGCGGCAGCCACATCCTGCGCAACGTCTCGTTCGAGGCGAAGGTCGGCGAGGTGACCGTCGTGCTCGGCCGCAACGGCGTCGGCAAGACGACGCTGCTGAAGAGCCTGATGGGCGTGATCGGGCTGAAGACCGGCACGGTGGCGCTGGACGGTGCCGACATCACCCAGGCCACACCCTACGAGCGGGTGCGCCGCGGCGTCGGCTACGTGCCGCAGGGGCGCGAAATCTTCGGCCGGCTGACGGTGGAGGAGAACCTGCGCATGGGGCTGGCGATCCAACCCGCCGGCACGGCGATCCCGGCCGAGCTGTTCGAGCTGTTCCCGGTGTTGAAGCAGATGCTGGCGCGCCGCGGCGGCGACCTGTCGGGCGGGCAGCAGCAGCAGCTGGCGATCGCACGTGCACTCGCCGCCGGCCCCAAGCTGCTGATGCTGGACGAACCCACCGAAGGCATACAGCCCAGCATCATCAAGGACATAGGCCGCGTCATCCGCATGCTGGCCGACCGCAAGACCATGGCCATCGTGCTCGTCGAGCAGTACTACGACTTCGCCGAGCAGCTGGCCGACCAGTACCTGGTGATGGAACGCGGCGAAGTCGTCGCCCGCGGCCGCGGCGCCGACATGCAGGCCGACGGGGTGCGGCAGCGCATGTCGATCTGAGCGTAGCGTCGTCGGCCGGCGTAGGATTCAGTCCTACACCGACCGGAGACCACCATGCGCTCGACCCAGCAGTTCAGCATCACGCTGCCGCACGAGATGGCCGACGCGGTACGCGCCAAGGTCGCCTCGGGCCAGTACGCGACCGAGAGCGAGGTGATCCGCGACGGCCTGCGCGTGCTGCTGGCGCGCGACTCGGCGGTCGAGAAGTGGTTGCGCGAGAACGTGGCCGCCGCCTACGATGCATCGCAGGCCGACCCCTCGCGCACCGTCAGCGTCGAGGAAGTCAGGGCCCGGCTCGCCGCGCTGCACGCCCAACACACCGGGGGCTGACTCGCTGCGGCGCGCCTCCTAGACGGCGCGGCGCGGCGAACGTTCCGTCGCCGCCGCCTCCTCCCGCTCCGACCGCACCAGCGCCGCGTTGAAACGCGCCAGCAGCGCGCCGAACTGCTCGCGTTCGGCTTCGGGCCAGTCGGCGAGCAGGCGGTCCAGGCGCTCGCAGCGTGTGTGCCGCATCGCCGCCACCGCGGCGGCGGCCTCGGGGGTGGCGCGCAGCAGCATGCTGCGGCCGTCGCGCGGATGCGGCACCCGCGTCGCGTAGCCGCGCTCCTGCACCGCCGCCACCTGGCGCACGACGGTCGAATGGTCCAGGCCCAGCGCCTCGGCGAGTTCGGCGCTGCTCTTCTCGCCGTCCAGCAGCAGCGCGAGCAGCAGGTAGTGCGCACGCTCCATCGGGTAGCCGCGGCGGCGGTAGGTCATCTCCAGCCGCCGCACCAGCGAAGCCAGTTCGGGCTCCAGCCGGGCCACCGCGTCGCGCCGTGAACTCGTCGCCGTCATCGTCATCGTTCGCCTCCTGGCTTTAAGTGTATCTTGCACCTATTTGCGTGTACCATACACACATTGGCCGGTCGTCGCGGCCAGGAGAACCGCATGTCGCACCCTGCCCCGGCCGCCCCGGGCTTCTTCGACCAGCCGCGAGCCGTCTGGGCCACCGCCTTCGCCTGCATGGTGGGCTTCATGTCGATCGGCCTGGTCGACCCCATCCTGACCTCGATCGCCGCCGGCCTGCACGCCAGCCCGGCGCAGGTGTCGCTGCTGTTCACGAGCTACTTCTTCGTCACCTCGGTGATGATGCTCGTCACCGGCTTCGTCTCCAGCCGTCTCGGCGCGCGGCCGACGCTGCTGCTGGGTGCGGCGCTGATCGTCGGCTTCGCGGCGCTGTCGGGGCTGTCGGACTCGGTCACCGAACTCGTGCTGTTCCGCGGCGGCTGGGGGCTGGGCAACGCCTTTTTCGTCGTCACCGCGCTGTCGGTGCTGGTGGCGGTGGCGCGCGGCGGCACCTCGCGCGCCGTGCTGCTATACGAAGCGGCGATGGGCATAGGCCTGTCGGGCGGGCCCATCGTCGGCGCGCTGCTCGGCGAACACTCCTGGCGCTGGCCCTTCTTCGGCACCGCGACGCTGATGGCCGTCGGCTTCGTCGCCATCGCGCTGTTCCTGCCGGCGCTGCCGCGGCCGGCGCAGAAGATCAGCCTGACGGCCCCGCTGCGCGCGCTGCGCCACCCGGGGCTGCTGACGGTGGCCGTCGGCGCCTTCTTCTATTACTTCGCCTTCTTCACGGTGCTGGCCTTCGCGCCCTTCGTGCTCGACATGCCGCCGATGGCCACCGGCGCGATCTTCTTCGGCTGGGGCGTGCTGCTGGCGCTGTCGTCGGTGTTCGTCGCGCCGCGCGCCGAGGCGCGCTGGGGGCTGATCCCGGTCGTCACCGTCTGCCTGGCGGTGATGGCGCTGCTGCTGGCCGTGATGGGCGTGGCGCCGCGCGAAGTGGTGGCCGCCTGCATCGTGCTGTCAGGCGCGGTGATGGGGGTGTGCAACACGCTGTTCACCGAACTCGCGCTCGAGGTGTCGGACGTGCCGCGGCCGGTGGCATCGGCGGGCTACAACTTCCTGCGCTGGTTCGCCGGCGTCATCGCGCCGTTCGCGATCCCGAAGATCGCCGAAGGTTTCGGCGTGCCGCTGGCCTTCGGCGTCGCCGCGCTGGCGGCGCTGGCCGCACCCGCCGTCTTCGCGCTGCGCCGCCGCCATCTGCAGCGCCCGGCCGCCACGGCCGCCGCCGGCCCGGCGCCAGTGGTGGCCGCGGTCGACGGCACGGCGCTGGACGCCGCGGTGCTGGACCGCGCCGTCGCGCTGGCGCGCGCCAGCGGCCGCCCGGTGCTGGCGCTGCACGTGCGCATGGACGAGGTGCTGGGCGACGACGCCGTGGCGCTGGAAGACCGCGCCAGCGCCGAGCGCATCGCGGCCGAGGCCGCGCGCCGGGTGCAGGCCACCGGCGTCGGCGCCAGCGCCCGCGTGCTGCACGCCGCCGCCGGCGCCGCCGCGCGCGAGACCGCCGCGCTGGTGGCGCAGCTGCAGGCCAGCCATCTGGTGGTCGGTGCACCGCACCGCCGCGACCTCGACGACGCGCTGCACGGCAGCTTCAGCGCCGCGGTGGCCGCGCTCGCGCTGCCGCAGGCGCAGCTCGTCATCGTCGCGCCGCCCGCCGCGGCACTGCGGCCCACCGCCGGGCCGCAGCACCAGCCGGGCTGAGCATTCCCGTCGGCCGTCATCGTCGTGCCGCAATGGGCGTCTAGAAGACGGGGTTTCAGTCCCCACTCGCCCCCATGCCCAAGCCCTTGTCCACCCTCGCCGCCGGCGCGCTCGCCGCGCTGCTCGGCTGTGCCGCCCAGGCGCAGAGCATCTACCCGCTGAACCGCGCCGACATCCTGGCCGGCGCCCGTTTCGACTTCAAGGTCGAGTTCGACGTCGTCGTCGCGCCCGAGCAGCTGAAGGTCACGGTCAACGGCCAGGACTTTGCCAAGGTCTTCGGCCAGCAGCCCGAGTTCATCGCGCGCGAGGACGGCAAGGACGCCTCCAGCCTGCTGCTGCGCGGCGTCTCGCTGGCCAGCGCCGGCCGCTACACCGTGAAGGCGAGCGACGGCCGCAACGAGAAGTCGGTGGTCTGGACGGTCTACGACACGCCGGCCAGGCCGGCGGCGAAGAACGTCATCCTCTTCATCGGCGACGGTTTCTCCATCGCCCACCGCACCGCCGCCCGCATCCTGTCCAAGGGCTACGACGAAGGCGGCAAGCTGCGCGGCAAGCTGGCGATGGACGACATGCCGGCGATGGCGCTGCTCAGCACCCAGGGCACCGACTCCATCGTCACCGACTCGGCGAACTCGGCCGCGGCCTACACCACCGGCCACAAGTCCTGCGTCAACGCGCTCGGCGTCTACTGCTCGCGCGCCGCCAGCTCGCTGGCGCACCCGGCGGTCGAGACCCTCACCAGCCTGGCCAAACGCCGCGGCCTGGCGGTGGGCGCGGTCACCAACTCCGAGGTCGAGGACGCGACGCCGGCGGCGATGGTGGCGCACACGCGCCGTCGCGCCGACTACGACGACATCGTGCGCATGTTCCTGGACAGCGGCATCGACGTGCTGATGGGCGGCGGCTCGCCCAACTTCCTGCCCAAGTCGACCGCCGGCTCCAAGCGCAAGGACGACGTCGACTACATCGCGGCCTTCAAGCAGGCCGGCTACCCGCTGGCGACGACCAAGACCGAGATGCAGGCACTGGCCGCCGACAAGGGCACGAAGAAGCTGCTGGGCCTGTACAACACCGGCAACGTCGACGGCGCGCTGGACCTGAAGTTCCTGAAGAAAGGCAGCGTCGCCAAGTTCCCCGACCAGCCCGACGTCGTCGAGGAGATGCGCGCCGCGATCGAGGTGCTGTCGCGCAACCCCAAGGGCTTCGTGCTGCTGGTCGAGAGCGCTCGCATCGACAAGTACTCGCACTCGATGGACGCCGAGCGGGCGATCTACGACACCATCATGCTCGACGACGCCGTGCGCGCCGCCAAGGACTGGTCCAAGGCACGCGGCAACGACACGCTGATCCTCGTCACCGCCGACCACGCGCACCCGGTCAGCGTCATCGGCAGCGTCAACGACGACGCGCCCGGCAGCGAGATGCGCAACAAGGTCGGCCTCTACGCCGCCGCAGGTTTCCCCAACTACCCCGCGCCCGACGCCGACGGCTACCCGGACAAGGTCGACGTCTCGCGCCGGCTGCGCTTCGTCTTCGGCGCCTACCCCGACCATTACGACACCTTCCGCCCCTTCCTGGACGGCGAGAACGTGCCGGCGATCAAGGGCAAGGACGGCGTCGTCGTCGCCAACGAGCAGTACAAGGACGTTCCCGGCGCCGTGCTGCGTGTCGGCAACCTGCCCAATACCGGCCCCGAAGCCGCGACCCAGGGCATCCACTCGGGCGACGACGTGGTGCTGACGGCCACCGGCCCGGGCTCCGAACGTGTGCGCGGCCAGATGGAGAACACCGAGCTGTTCCGCGTCATCGCCGAGGCGCTGGCGCTGGGGCCGCAGCCGGCCAAGACCGTGAAGGCCGCCCGGGCCGCCGCCACGGCGAAGTGACACGCGCTCTGTCCGCCGCCGCCGGCACCCGCCGGCGGTTTGTCGTCGGCGCCGCGCTGCTGCCCTTCGTGCGCACAGCGCGCGCCGACGAGCTGCTGAGTTTCGACACGCTCTACAAAAGCGTCGGCGTGCTCGGCATCCAGTACAGCGAGCGGGCGCTGGCCTTGCGCGGCCAGCCGGTGCGCATGCGCGGCTACATGGCGCCGCCGCTGAAACCCGAGAGCCGCTTCTTCGTGCTGACACGCGAGCCGGTGGCCGTCTGCCCCTTCTGCGCCTCCGACGCCGAGTGGCCGGTCGACATCGTCGTCGTCTACCTGCGCGACACGCTGGCGCCGGTCGACTTCAACCGCCGCGTCGAAGCCTCGGGCCGGCTCGAGATCGGCTCGCGCACCGACCCCACGACCGGCTTCGTCAGCCAGGTGCGCCTGGTCGACGCCCAGGTGCACGAGGCCGGGCGGTGAGCGCCGGGCTGCGTGTCGAGCAGCTGCGCATGCGTTTCGGCGGCGAGACCGCGGACCTGTTCGCGATCGAGCAGCTGGCGCTGGCACCCGGCGCCAGCCTGGGCATACGCGGGCCTTCGGGCGCCGGCAAGACGACGCTGTTCAACTGCCTGGCCGGCATCGAGGCGCCGCGCAGCGGCCGCATCGAGTGGGACGGCTGCGACATCGCCGCGCTCGCCGAAGGGGCCCGCGACCGCTGGCGGCGCCACGCCGTCGGCCTGGTGTTCCAGGACTTCCACCTCGTCGACGGCCTGGACGCACTCGGCAACGTGCTGCTGCCGGCGTATTTCGGCCGCTGGCGGCCGAGCGCCGACGAGCGCGAACGTGCCGCGGCGCTGCTGCAGCGGGTCGGCATCGCCGCGCCCCGGCGCGAGGTCGCGCTGCTGTCGCGCGGCGAGCGCCAGCGCGTCGCGATCGCACGCGCGCTGCTGCAGCGCCCGGCGGCGCTGCTGGCCGACGAGCCCACCGCTAGCCTGGACCCGGAGCACCGCGCCGGCGTCGCCACGCTGCTGGCCGAGGCCGCACGCGAAACCGGCGCCGCGCTCCTCGTCTTCTCGCACGACCTGGAACTGCTGGCACGGCTGGACCGCTGCCTGGAGCTGCGCGACGGCGCGCTGCACGAGACCCGATGACGCTGCCCAATCCCTTGCCCGTGGTGCTGGCCGACTACCGCCGCAACCGGCTGCTGGCCGCCGTCACCGTGCTGCTGGTGGCGCTGGCGGTGGCCGTCGGCGTCGCGGTGATCTCGCAGGAACGCGCGCTGCGCCAGGGCAGCGCACGCGCCGCCGACGACTTCGACCTGCTGGTCGGTGCGCCCGGCAGCCCGACGCAGCTGGTGCTGAGCACCGTCTACCTGCAGCTGCAGGCGCTGCCGCTGCTCGACGGCGCGGTGCTGGAGAAAGCCGCCAGCACCCCGGGCGTGGCCTATGCCGCGCCGATCGCCTTTGGCGACCACTGGCGGGGATATCCAGTCGTCGGCACGATCGCCGCCTTCGCCAGCCGCGGCGGCGCGCTGGTGCCGGCCGAGGGCCGGCTGTTCGCAGGCCGCGGCGAAGCCGTCGTCGGCGCCGCGGTCCAAGCCCCGCTCGGCGCGACGCTGCGGCCCAGCCACGGGCTGCATGCGTCGGACGACGACGAGGACGACGAGCACGAAAGCGGCCACGACGCGCACCACGCGCAGGACCTGGCCTACACCGTCGTCGGCCGCCTGCCGCCGCGCCACAACGCCTGGGACCGGGCGATCCTGGTGCCGGTGGAAGACGTCTGGGCGCTGCACGGCCTGGCCAGTGGCCACGCCGACGGCGACACGCACGTCGGCCCGCCCTGGGCGCCCGGGCGTGTGCCCGGCGTGCCGGCGCTGGCGCTCAAGCCGGCGAGCGTGGCCGCCGCCTACACGCTGCGCGGCCAGTTCCGCACGCCGCAGAGCACGGCGCTGTTCCCGGCCGAGGTGCTCAACGAGCTTTACGTGCTGCTGGGCAACGTGCGCGACCTGATGGCGCTGCTGGCGCTGGCGACGCAGGTGCTGGTCGTGGCCGCGGTGCTGGTGGTGCTGCTGGTGGGTTTCCTCGCGCGCCGGCGCCAGTTCGCGCTGCTGCGTGCCATCGGCGCCGGCCGCGGCTACGTGTTCGCGGTGGTCTGGACCGAGGTCGCGGTGCTGATCCTGGCCGGCGCGCTGCTGGGCGCGGCGCTGGGTTACGGCGGCTCGGTGCTGCTGTCGGCCTGGCTGGCCGGGCGCGCCGGTTTTGCGCTGCCGGCGACGCTGGGTGCGGCCGAGCTGCAGCTCGTCGCCGGTCTCATCGTGGCCGGGCTGCTGATCGCGGTGCTGCCGGCGGCGCTGGCCTTCCGGCGCCCGATCGCGGCCGGGCTGCGCGCCTGAGACCACGCCCCGCCGCAGCGGCGTGCTGAAGGTGGCGCTGAAGCCCTGAGCCGGTGCCGCCAGCAAGGGCGCGGTGCGTCAGGTGCCCGCGCTGCCCTCGCCTGCCGGCAGCGCCCGCGAGCGCAGCCGCCGGTGGCGCGACAGCCCTGCGAGCACGGTCTCGAACAAGTCCTCGGCCCTGACCGGCTTGGCCAGGAACTCGTCCATGCCGGCCTCGAAACAGGCGACCCTTTCCTCGGCGAAGGCATTGGCCGTCAGCGCCACGATGACCGTGTCCGCGTGGGCCGGCAGTTGGCGGATGCGGCGCGTCGCCTCCAGGCCGCCGAGGCCGGGCATCTGCATGTCCATCAGGATCAGGTCATAGGCTTGGGCCTGGGCCATCTCGACGGCCTGATTTCCGTCCTCGGCCACGGCCACCGTGTCGAACACGATCTGCAACATGGCCAGCGCGACCTCGCGGTTCACGGGCTCGTCGTCGACCAGCAGCACGCGGGCATGCGAGTGTTGGCGCAGCAGCGTGGCCTCGGCGGAGCCGGGCGCGGGCGCACGGGCGGCATGCGGACGGTCCGTCTTGCACAGCCGCGCGGTGAACCAGAAGGTGCTGCCGACGCCGGGCTCGCTCTGCGCCCCGGCTTCGCCGCCCATCAGGCGCGCGAACTGCCTCACGATCGCCAGGCCCAGCCCGGTGCCGCCGTATTGCCGCGTGCTCGAGTTGTCGGCCTGCTCGAACGGCATGAACAGCTTCTCCAGTTGCTGCGCCTCGATGCCGGCACCGGTGTCCTGGACCTCGAAGCGGATCAGGGCCGAGCCCGCCGTCTCGTCGACGCAGAGCGTGCGCAGCGTGACGGTGCCCGCGTCCGTGAACTTGAGGGCGTTGTCGGCGTAGTTCAGCAGCGCCTGCTGCAGACGGGAAGGATCGCCCATCAGCCCCTGCGGCAGCGGATGCCGCTCGACCACCAGGCTCAGGTGCTTGCTCAGCGCCCGTTCCGACAGGATCGAAACGACACGCGCCGCGATGCTGCCGACGTTGATCGGCGCCGACTCCAGCGTCAGCTTGCCGGCCTCGATCTTCGACAGGTCGAGCACCGCGTTGATCAGCTCCAGCAGGTGCGCACCGGCCACTTCCAGCTTGCCCAGCCAGTCCGACTGTTGAGGCGTCACCTGGCTGCGCCGGATCAGATAGGCCAGGCCGGTGATCGCGCCCAGCGGCGTGCGGATCTCGTGCGACATGTTCGCGAGGAAGGCGCTTTTGGCGACGTTGGCGGCGTCGGCGGCACGCCGGGCGACGGACAGTTCCTCGGTCCGTGCCTGGACCAGGGACTCCAGCGCGTGGCGGTGGGCGTCTAGCTCCAGCGCGTCGCGCTTGCGCTCGGTGATGTCCTCGGTGATCGTCACATGGTGGCTGGTGCTGCCATCGGGGCGCCGGATCGGCGCGACGATGGCCGACTCGGTGAACTCGCTGCCGTCCTTGCGCCGGCCGAGGAACTCGCCGCGCCAGCTCAGCCCCTGCTCGAGCGTGGCGCCGACCTGGGAGCGTGTCTGCGCGCTCATGGACCCGGACAGCAGCATCGCCACGTCGTGGCCGATCAGGTCTTGCGGGCTGTAGCCGCCGTTGCGCAGCAGCGCCGCATTGACGTACTCGATCTCGCCGGCGAGGTTGCTGATGACGATGGACACCGGGCTCTGCTCGACGACCAGCGACAGCTTGCGCACCTGCTCCTCGGCACGGCGCTGCTCGGTGATGTTGCGGATGTTGCACTGGATGACGCGCACGCCGGCGCAGTCGTAGGCATTGCTGATGAACTCGACGCTGATCAGCTGCCCGTCGCGCGTCTTCAGCGGCAGGTCGTCGTAGCGCACATAACCTTCGTGCTGCAGGCGCTCGAACATGTCGGCGTTCTCGGCTATGTCGACGAAGGCGCCGATCTCCCACAGCTGCTTGCCGAGCAGTTGCTCCTGCGTGTAGCCCAGCATCGTCGTCAGATACGGATTGGCATCCTCGATGCGCCCGGACTCGGCGTTGAGCAGCAGGATGCCGTCCTGGGCAGCCTCGAACAGGCGCCGATAGCGCATCTCGGAGCTGCGCAGCGCGGCGGTGCCGGCCGTCTCGGCCGTTGCCGCCGCGCGCTCCACGACGACCTGCTGTTCAGCCGAGGTCATGACCACCGCCCGGCCGCGGGAGCCGGTAAGAACGGGAGTGGCGAGGCGGCGGTCGACATGGGGGGCCCTGGGACGCGGGCTGCCAGCGGCGGCCCGGAGGGTCCCCGGAGCCGCCACATCAATGCGACGGCATTGACGCTGATCAGCCTGCGCTTCATCAGCATCGGCCGTCCGTTCGATGACGCACAGACACCACTGCGGCGGACTCGCCTGCAACACCCCCGCCCGGCCGGTCATCGGGCCTCCTCGTCAGCACACGGGACGGCCGATTCCCGGCGGCGCGGCGCCGCCCTGTCGCGGGCAGCCGGCGCATCGGCCTGAGCCGCGAGCTCGCTGCGCAGCTGCTCGTAGGCCCGCTCGATGGCGCGGTAACACTCGCAGCACTGCTGCTCCAGCCCGCGCCGGTCGAGCACCTGGATGCGCCCGCGGCTGTAGCGGATCAGGCTCTGCCGCTGCAGCTGCAGTGCGGCGGCCGTGACGCCTTCGCGACGCACGCCCAGCAGGCCGGCGATGCGTTCCTGCGTGATCTTCAGTTCGTCGTCGGCCTGGCGGTCCAGGTGCTGCAGCAACCAGCGGCACAGCTGCGGGTACAGGCCGTGGTGGCAGTGGCAGGCCGAGGTCTGCGCCATGTGGGCGAACAGCGCGCGGGTGTAGCCCAGCAGCTGGCGCATCAGCGGCGGGCGCTCGTGCGCCAGCTCGGCGATGTCGCGTGCCCGCATGCGCCAGGCCAGCCCCGGGCGCAGCACGACGGCGTCGCTGAGCGCCTGGCCGCCGCCCATGAAGGCGCCGATGCCGGCCAACCCTTCGCGGCCGACCACCGCGACCTCGGCGCAGGCACCGTCCTGCAGCGTCGACACCAGCGACACCACCGCCGTGGTCGGGAAGTACACGTGGCGCAGCACGCCGCCGGCTTCGTGCAGCACCGTGCCGGCGCCCAGGTCGACGGGCTCGAGCCGGGATTGCAGCTCGGCGGCCAGCTCGGGCGGCAGCGAGGCCAGCAGTTCATTGTTCGGCGGCGAAAGGCGATAGGCGCTCAAGGCGGGACGTCCGGGGACGGCCGGTGTCTGGGGGGACGCAATCTAGAGCCGGACGGCCCGCCCGACTACGTCGAAAGACACAGCGCCGCCGCCGGGAGTTGGCTAGGAGTCCGGGCGGCAGAACCCGGCCGTGACCGATGCGGCGTGATCAGGAACGTGCCCGGGATCCGGCAGTTCAGCCGCGAGCAGACGAGCGCCGGATGAAGCGCGGTACAGCACTCGTCAGACTGACTGGAGCCTCCCTCGCGGAGGGAGGCTGGAGGGAGCCGTCAAACAAGCTGGAGCCCACTCCCGGAGGGGCTCGGGGGAGCCGTACGTTCAGCCGCAGGCTAGGCGTCTGGGCGGCTTGCAGCCGCCCAGACGCCTAGACCAGCGGACGCTGTGGCGGGCGGCCGTCGCCCCAGAGGTCGGCCAGGCGCGCCAGCGCCTTCACGTCGCGCAGGTGCAGGCGGCCGTCGGCGATGTGGTGCAGGCCGCGGCGTTCGAGCTTGCGCAAGGTCTTGTTGGTGTGCACCAGCGACAGCCCCAGGCCGTCGGCGATGTGCTGCTGCGTCAGCGGGAAGGCGACACCGCCGGCGCCGGCGTCGGCCTGCAGCGCGGCGGCGCGCTTGAACAGCAGGATCAGCATCGAGGCGATGCGCTCCTCGGCGCTGCGGCGGCCCACCGACAGCAGCGTGTCGTCGACCATCGACTCCTCGTGCGCGGTGAGCCAGGTGACGTTGAAGCCCATCAGCGGGCTGCGGCGGTGCAGTTCCCAGAGCGCGTCGCGCTGGAAGACGCAGAAACGCGCGGCGGTGAGCGTCTCGACGCCGTGGGCGGCGGCGTCGCCCATCTTCTGCTGCACGCCGATGAAGTCGCCGGGCAGCAGGAAGTTGAGGATCTGCCGGCGGCCGTCGCTCAGCGTCTTGTAGCGGAAGGCCCAGCCCTGCTGCAGCGTGTACAGCGGCGCATCGGTCTGGCCTTCGTGGATCAGCGCCCCGCCGGCGTCGAGGCTGCGCTCGCGGCGCTTGAGCGACTGCACCAGGTCCAGCTCGTCGCCGGTGGGTTCGTGGAACAGCTTGAGCCGGCGCAGCAGGCAGTTGCGGCAGAGCGTCTCGCCCGGGGGCGCGGCAGGCGTGTCGGCGGGCGGTGGTGTGGAGGCGGTCAAGGGCGGAGTGTGGCGCAGTCCGCAGCGCACTCGATAATCCGGCCCATGCTCCGCTGTCCGGCATTCCTGCGCCCCATGGCCCGGCTGGCCTTGCTGGCCGCGCTGGCGATGGCGCTGATGCCGTCGATCGGCCGGGTGCTGGCCGCGCAGGCGCCGCCGTCCTGGACCGAGGTCTGCACGGCGGGCGGCGAACACGGCGGCCAGGGCGCACCGGCCGCCGCGCACGCGGGCGCCGAGTGCGGCTACTGCGTGCTCGGCACGCCGGTGCCGACGCCGAGCTGGCAGGCGCCGCTGCCGCACCAGCCGCCGGCCATTCGCGTCGCGCTCGTCGACCTGCCGCCGCGCGCCCTGCCGGTGCGCCTGTGCGGCCTGGGTGCACAAGGCCCGCCCGCGCTGCTCTGAACCACAAGCCCCCGTTTGCCGCGCGGCCGCTGCCGCGCTCCTTGTGTTTTGGAGTTCCATGTCTACGTTCAACCGGAAGGCGCCGCGTGCGTCTGCCCTGACGCTGGCCGCGCTCGCCGCCTGCGTTTCGCCCACCTCCCTGCTCGCAGCCGACGAAGCCGCTGCGCCTGCCGACCCGCCGCACGCCGTGGGGGCCGAGGTCATCGTCATCACCGCCTCGCCGATCTCGGCGCTGACCTGGGAGACCGACCCGCGGCTGCCGCGCCAGCCGGTGCCGGCCAGCGACGGCGCCGACTACCTGAAGACCGTGCCGGGCTTCAGCGCCGTGCGCAACGGCGGCACCAACGGCGACCCGGTGCTGCGCGGCATGTTCGGCTCGCGCCTGAACGTGCTGAGCAACGACGGCGCGATGCCCGGCGCCTGCCCGGCGCGCATGGACAACCCGCTGTCCTACGTCGCGCCCGAGACCTACGACAAGCTGGTCGTGATCAAGGGCCCGCAGACCGTGCTCTGGGGCCCGGGTGCGTCGGCCGGCACGGTACGTTTCGAGCGCGAGACGCCGCATTTCGACGCGCCCGGCGTGCGCGCCAACGGCAGCCTGCTGGCCGGCGCCTTCGGCCGCGCCGACGCGGTGTTCGACGCCACCGCCGGCTTCGCCCAGGGTTACGCGCGCCTGTCGGCCAACCACGCCCAGTCCGACGACTACGAGGACGGCAACGGCGACACCGTGCCCTCGTCGTGGAAGAAGTGGAACACCGACCTCTCGCTCGGCTGGACACCCGACGCCGACACCGTGGTCGAGGCCAGCGCCGGCGGCGGCGACGGCGAAGCGCGTTACGCCGGCCGCAGCATGGACGGCTCGCAGTTCCGGCGCCACAGCTACGGCCTGCGCGTCGAGCGCAAGAACCTCGGCCCGGTGCTGAAGTCGGTGCAGGCGAGCGCCTACTACAACCTGGCCGACCACGTGATGGACAACTACACGCTGCGCGACCCGAACCCGATGAGCTCGATGCCGATGCCGGTGGCGGCCGACGTCGAGCGCCGCACCCAGGGCGGCCGGCTGGCCGTCGCCTGGGAGCTGGCAGGCCTGCAGCTGACGAGCGGCCTGGACGCGATGAACAGCCGGCACCGCGACCGCAGCGCGACGGGCCGCGGCACCTACCGCGACCAGCCCTGGGCCACCGACGCCGAACTGCGCAACCTGGGCGTGTTCACCGAAGGCAGCTGGCCGCTGGATGCGAAGCAGCGTGTCATCGCCGGCCTGCGCCTGGACCGCGCCGAAGCCACCGACAAACGCGAGACCACCGGCATGATGGCCATGCCCAACCCGACCGCCGGGCAGACGCGCAAGGAGAACCTGCAGGCCGGCTTCGTGCGCTACGAGCGCGAGCTGGCGAGCGCGCCGCTCGGCTGGTACGCCGGCCTGGGCCGCACCGAGCGCATGCCCGACTACTGGGAGCTGTTCTCGGCCGACGCCGGCCCGGCCGGCGCGGCCAACGCCTTCGCCGGCATCCGGCCCGAGAAGACCACCCAGCTCGACGTCGGCGCGCAGTACCGCGGGGGCGACTGGGGCGCCTGGGTCTCGGCCTACGTCGGCCGCATAGCCGACTACATCCTCTTCAGCTACGCCGACGGCGGCATGATGGGCATGAGCTCGACCGCGACCAACGTCGACGCCAACATCCGCGGTGCCGAGGCCGGCGTCGAGCTGCGGCCGAACGCACGCTGGAAGCTGGGCAGCACGCTGGCCTACGCCTGGGGCGAGAACGCCAGCAGCGGCGAGGCGCTGCCGCAGATGCCGCCGCTGGAAGCGCGCCTGACGGCACGTTACGACGACGGCCGCTGGAGCTTCGGCGGCCTGGTGCGCGCGGTGGCCGCGCAGCAGCGCGTGGCCGCGAACCAGGGCAACGTCGTCGGCCGCGACCTGGGCTCCAGCGCCGGCTTCGTGACGCTGGCGCTGAACGGCGGCTACCGCTTCGACGAGCGCACCCAGCTCACCGCCGGCGTCGACAACCTCTTCGACCGCACCTACAGCGAGCACTTGAACCTGGCCGGCAGCGCCGACTTCGGCTACCCCGCCGACCCGGTGCGCATCCACGAGACCGGGCGCAACGTCTGGGTGAAGCTGAACTTCAGCTACTGAGCGTGGAGCCTCGGGTGCGGCTGCAAGGGCCGCGCCCGAGGCGAACGGCGTACCGATGCGCCTAGCGTGTCGCTGCTTCGGCCGGCAGCAACCAGCCGCGTCCCACCCGGCCGAGCATCGGCAGCTTCAGGCCGTTGCGGCTGACGCCGAAGTTCAGGCCGAGCAGGTTCAGCTCCAGCCCGTCGACGTCGCTGACCGCCACACCGAGCAGACCGATCAGCGACAGCTGATAACCGCTGCCGCTGGGCGCGGCGCCGAGGATGGACGAGCCCAGGTAGTCCTTGCCGATCGCGGTGGCGGGCAGGTCCAGCTCCAGCTCGGGCACGGCGCGCGCGATCCAGGCGGTGAAGGTGTTGGAGTTGGGCCCGGGCCAGGCGCGGTACTCGGCGCCGTAGGGATAGCGGCGCGCCGCCTGGTCGATGCGCGCGATCAGTGCGTCCACGCCCGGCCCGCGGCGCTGCGCATACAGCTCGGGCTCCGCGCCGAACCAGCGCCCGTCGGGCGCACGCTCGTGCACGACGACGACGCTGGGCGCCCAGCGCAGCCGCCAGCCCAGCACCTCGTACACCGTCCACTGCGGCGCACCGGTCGGCTTCACCGCGACCCAGGTGTGCACGCCGAACAGGCCTTTGGCGCCGATGGTGCGTGCACCGTAGACCTGGACCATCGCGTCCTTCACCTCGGCGGGCGCCGGCGCCAGGCCGACGGGCTCGCGGCTCGCGCTTCTCCAGTCGGAGCGCGCGCCGGTGCACGACGCGGCGGCCAGCACGACGGCGGCGACAAGGGCGAACCAGACGAAACCAGCGGAACGGCGCATCGTTCGAGGGGTGGCGGCACAGGCGGGGTGCCCGGGGCATCGCGACGATCCTAGCGGGCGGCCTGGGAAGCGGTGCGCACGCGGCGAGAGCCCGTACGCGCGCGGGCCGGCGGCCGGATCAGAACGGCTGCTGCAGCCCCAGTTGCAGCGCCAGGCCCAGCAGCACCACACCGCTGGCGCGGAACAGCCAGACCAGCGCCTGCGGATGTGCACGCAGCCAGCCGGACAGCGCCGCGGCGCACAGCCCGATCGGCGCCTTGACCAGCAGCGCGAGCACGGCGAAGGCCAGGCCGAGCACGAACAGCGACAGCGTCGCATGCGCCGCGCCGGGCGCCACGAACTGGGGCAGGAACGCGAGGTAGAACACCGCGATCTTCGGGTTGCAGATGTTGGACAGGGCGCCGTCGAGGAACAAACGCGACGGCCGCACGCGCGCGGCTCCGGCGATCTCGAGCGGCCCTTGCGGCGCGCGCAGCAGCTGCACACCCAGGCAGGCCAGATACGCGGCGCCGGCCAGCTGGAGCCCGAGGTAGAGCCACTCCGAGGCCCGGATCAGGGCACCCAGCCCGAGCGCAGCCACGATGGTGTGGGCGATCAGGCCACTGCAGACACCGGTGGCGGTGGCCATGCCGGCGGCGGCGCCCTGGGCGATGGAGCGCGACATCACGAGGATCATGTCCTGCCCCGGCACCAGGATGAGCACGATCGACGCCGTGACGAACAGGGTCCAGTTGACGTCGAGCATCGGAGTCTCCTTCGGGATGTCGGTGCGGCGACTGTCGTCCCGGGGCTGCGGTGGCGTCCCTAAACGGCCCCAAAGCTTCTCCAAAACCGGGCGGTCGGCGCGCGCGTCACGGGCTGCGGCAACCCACGGTCGAGGCGGGGCCGACAGCCCGCCACACCTCGCCCGATTCGGGTGCCGCCTGTCGTGCGCGCCGCCTGCCGCGGTTAAGCTGGCTTATCGGAGGTCAAACCCAGTGCCCAGCCCCGCATCGACGGCAGCGGCCCGCCAGGACACGCCGCTTCGTTTCGGACCGGAAGGCCGCTTCGAGCTGCAGCCGGCCGAACGCCGCCTGCTCGTCGACGGCCAGCCCGCCGCGCTGGGAGCCCGGGCACTCGATCTGTTGATCGTGCTGGCGGCGCAGCCCGACCGGCTGATGAGCAAGGGCGAACTGCTCGACCGGGTCTGGCCCGGCCTGGTGGTCGAAGAAGCCAACCTGCAGGTGCAGGTCAGCAACCTGCGCAAGCTGATCGGTGGCGATGTCATCGCGACGGTGCCCGGCCGCGGCTATCGTTTCGTGGCGAGCGTGCGCTCGTCGGACACCCCGGCCGAGACGCCCGCGCCACCGGCGCCGCGGCTGTTCGGCCGCGAGGCCGACCGCGAGCATCTGGAGGCGATGCTGCGCGCCGGAGCGGGCTGCGTCACGCTGGTCGGCACGTCGGGTGTCGGCAAGACGACGCTGGCCCGGGCGGTGGCCGCCGGCTGGCCCGGGCGCACGGTGTGGGTCGACCTGGCGGGCCTGACGCAGGGCGGGCAGGTGACGGCGGCGCTGGCGCGTGCGCTCGGCACACCGCTGGACGACGGCGCCGTCGCCGAACAGCTGCCGCGGGCCTTGCAGGGGCAGGAGCTGCTGCTGGTCCTGGACAACGCCGAGCACCTGGTCGAGACCTGCGCCGAACTGGCCGCCTGGCTGCGGCCCCCTGCCACCGTGCGCCTGCTGGTCACGAGCCAGCTGCCGCTGGCAGTCGCGGGCGAGCGTGTGCAGCGCCTGGAGCCGCTGGCTCTGTCCGGCGCACCGGGCGAACACGAGCTCGCCGATGGCGCGATGGCGCTGCTGGTCGAACGCATCGTCGCGGCCGACCAGCGTTTCAGCGCGACGGCGGCCGCGATGCCGCTGCTGCGCTCGATCTGTTCCCAGCTCGACGGCCTGCCGCTGGCGCTGGAGATGGCGGCCGCGCGCGTGCCGCTGCTCGGGCTGCAAGGGGTGCACGACGCGCTGGCGCAGCGTTTTGCCCTGCTCACGCGTGGGCGCCGCGACGCGGCGCAGCGCCATCGCACGCTGCACTGCGCGCTGGACTGGAGCTACCGCCTGCTCGGCGCCGACGAACAGCGCCTGTTCCGCGCGCTCGGCGTGTTCGCCGGCGGCTTCACGCTCGAGCTGGCGGTGGGGCTGATGACCGACGACACGCAGCAGCGCTGGGACCTCATCGACCAGCTCGGCGTGCTGGTCGACCGCTCGCTCGTCGTCGCCGGCACGCAGGACCCGCCGCGCTACCGGCTGCTGGAGACGATGCGGGCTTTTGCGCTGGAGCAGCTGTGCCAGGCGCCCGCGCGGCCCGACGAGGAGGCCACGACGCGGCGGCGCCACGCCGGCGTGATGCAGGCGCTGTTCTCGCGCTACCAGCTCGACGATGCGGTGGCCAAGGCGCTGTGCGAGGCCGAGATGGAGAACGTGCGCGCCGCCATCCTGTGGGCGCAGGCGCAGGACCTGGGCCTGGCCGCGGAGCTGGCGGCAATGGCCGCGCCGGTGGGCAACTTCACGGCCTGGCGGCAGGAGAGCGCGCACTGGCTGCGTGCGCTCGAAGCGCGCATGGACGGCCCGGCGGGCGAGGCGCTGCCCGCGGCGGTGCAGGCCGCCTGGTGGACCGAGTTTGCACGCATCGGGTCCATCCGCCGCGACCCGCGGTCGGCGCTGGCGGCGCGGCGCGGGCTGGCACTCTGGGATGCCGCCGGCGACCCGCGGCGGGCGCTGCATGCGGCCTGCGTCTGGGTGCGTTCGGTCTGCAAACCGGGCCCGGACCTCGACCGTGCCTGCGACGAGCTGCAGGCGCGCGTGGACGCCACGCCCGAGCTGACGCTGCGCGAGCGCCTGCAGGTCAACGGTGCGCTGGCGGTGGCCGCAACCGAGCGAGAAGACCTGGAGGCGATCCTCGAGCGGCGCCTGAACGAGATCGAGCTGGCGCGACAGCTGGGCCTGGAGGCCGTGGTCGACGGCGCCGAATCGAACGTCGTCTTCGTGCTCATTGCCATGGGCCGCAACGACGAGGCGGCCGAGCGTGGCCGCGCGCTGGTGCGGCGCATAGACGCCAGCTCCGGCAGCGCCAAGGGCAACCTGCCCTGGGTGCTGCAAGGCCTGCTGACGGCGCTGGTGCGACTGGAAAGCCTGGACGAAGCGCAGGCGCTGGTGCCACGCGCCTGGGCAGCCTGCGAACAGTTCGGCGCACCCGTCGTCGCGCCGACCGTCGCCTGGCTGGCCGTGCTGCGCGGGCGCTTCGAGGCGGGCGCCCTGCTCATCGGCCATGCGTTGGCGGCTTTCGAGGCGCAGGAGATGGGCATGGACGTGCATGACCGCGAGCTGCTGGCGCAGATACGGGAGCGGGCTGGTGAGGCCTTGGGTACGGCGGCGTATGAGCGGCTTGTCGAACGAGGCAGGGCGCTCGATGGCGGCGCGGCGGTGGCGCTGGCTTCCGGGGGCGGTGCGGCCGGCGGCGACGGGCGGCTGGGCCAGTAGCAGCGCTCAGGGACGACGAAGGCTGGTGCGAGTCGGGTACTTCGCGCGCTCGAGCAGGTGGTCGTAGAGACGCCCGAGCTCGTCCTAGGCGGTCTACGACCCGAAAGCTCACGTCGACGCGGGGCGGTGCTTGCCTCGCAACTGCGCACGCCGGGCCTCCAGCTTGGCCTGAAGCTCGGCGTGGACCTCATCGACCGAGTAGCTGACGCCGGTGCTTCGGTACTGGGCCCATGCAGCGTCCGCGCGGGCCAGAAACTCGTTCTGGGCGAGGCGGTGCTGCACCGCGCTGCGCACCGTGGCCTCGACGAACCCGGACAAGGTCTCGCCTTCGCGAAGCACCGATTCGAGATCCGCGCGCAGCTGGGGCTCCACGTGCACCTGGGGAAGGATGGCGCTCTTCATGCAATCAGCGTGTTGCACATGCGTTGCAGCGTCAAGGACTTCGGGGCTTGTCCTGATGGCGGCCATTACCGCCGGGCTGGGCGGCCACACGATCAGGACCGCCGTGCCGCGGCGGCCGGCTGGGCCTGGGGACGATGGTGAGCCAGCACTACAGGCTGGACGACATCGTCGCGGCGCGCGTGCTGTTCGCTCATCAGCGGGATGGGGCTGGCTCCGAAGCCCTGATTGATAGCTTGGTGGTGATGGGTCGGTGCTGCGCTGGCATCGGCGCGTAGCGCCCCGCCCCCCACCCACCGGCAGCTCCGGCTTCGGCGGTCGGCCCTGCGGGCCGACTCCGCTGCGCTGCTCGGTTTCGCGGTCGCGCGGCCCAACTCGCTGCGCTCACTGCGTGAGCTCCGCTCAAACAGTCGGCCGCGAGTCAGATCACGAAGCGCGCTAAAGCGCGCCGACCGCGAACCCTGCGCTGCTCGCCGCCGAAAAGTCGCAGCCGGCGGGTGGGGGGCGGGGCGCTCGGCAGGGCCCGGTGTTCGCCGTCAGTCGGCTGCGGTGCGCCAGTCCGGCGTGTCGCCGGACCAGCGCTCGCGCACGAAGTCGACGAAGCTGCGGACCTTGGGCGACTTGTGCGCGCCGGGCAGATGCAGCGCGTACAGGCTGCTGCCCAGGTTGCCGTGGGCCTGGTGGTCGCCGAGCACGTGGATCAGGCGGCCCGCTGTCAGATCGTCTTCGACGGCGAAACGCGGCAGCAGCGCGAAGCCCAGGCCCTGCACGGCCAGGTCACGAACCGCCTCGCTGCTGTTGACGGAAACGCGTGTGGCGACCGGCACCTCCTGCGTCGCCGCGCCTTGCGTGAAGCGCCACACCGCGCTGCGGCTCTTGAAGCCGTAGAACAGGCAGGGCCGGGCGCGCAGATCGGCCGGCGTGGCGACACGTCGGCCTTCCGCCAGCCCGGGACTGGCGACGACGGCGTAGTCGATGGTGCACAGGCGCTGCGCCACCAGGGGGTCGGGCGGTGTGTCGCACAGCCGCAGCAGCACATCGACACCCTCTTCCACCGGGTCGACGTGGCGGTCGAGCAGGCAGAGCTGCAGTTCCACCTCGGGGCACTGCTGCAGAAAGGCTGGCAGCAGCGGCACGACATGCCGCTTGCCGAAGGCCACCGACGCACTGACCGTCAGCACGCCGCGCGGCTGGCTGCGCAGCGACAGCGCGTCGGCCTGGGTCTGTTCCAGCTCCTGCAGCACCCGCTGCGCGCGTTCGTAGACCTGCGCGCCGGCTTCGGTGAGCACCAGGCGCCGGGTGCTGCGGTGCATCAGCCGCGTGTCCAGCAACTCCTCCAGCGCGCGCAGCTGGCGGCTGACCGCCCCCTTGTCCAGCCGCAGCTGCGCCGCGGCGCCGGAGATGCTGCCCTGCGCCGCGATGTGGGCGAAGGTGATCATCAGCTTGGCCTGGTGCGAGGCGGTCACGTTGTCTCCTGGTCAACGATGCTTTGCCGATTAAACCGCTTCCGCCGGATTGGTGGCGTTTCAACAATGGCGGCGTCTCTCCCCTGCGAAGGAGCCGCCATGAACACCACCACCGCTCCGGTGGCCGCCGCCACCGCCCCGACGCCGCTGTTATGGCCGGCGGTCTTCATCCTGATGTGGAGCACGGGCTACGTGGCCGGCAAGCTGGGCCTGCCCTATGCCGGCCCGTTCACGCTGCTGTTCCTGCGTTTCGGCGTCGCCGCCGCCGTGCTGCTGGCCGTGGCGCTGGCGACGCGGGCGCCCTGGCCGCGCACGGCGCGGGAGTGGCAACACGTCGTCGTCGTCGGCCTGCTGATCCAGGCGCTGCAGTTCTCCGGCCTGTACGCCGGGCTGGCGCTGGGCGTGTCGGCCGGGGTGTCGGCGGTGATCGTCGGGCTGATGCCGGTCTGCACCGCGCTCGGCGCCGTCGTCTTCCTCGGCGAACGCGTCGGCCTGCGGCAGGTCGTCGGGCTGACGCAGGGGCTGGCCGGCGTGGCGCTGGTCGTCGCGCACAAGCTGGGCGGCGGTGGCGGCGGCGTGGCCGGCCATCTGGCCGTGGGCCTGGCGCTGCTGGGCATCACCGCCGGCACGCTGTACCAGAAGAAGTTCTGCGCCGGCATGGACCTGCGCAGCGGCGGCGCCATCCAGCTCGGTGCGTCGACGCTGGTGGTGGGCGTGCTGGGCGCATGGCACGAAGGGCTGGCGGTGCAGTGGACGCCAGCGCTGGTCGGTGCGTCGCTGTGGCTCAGCCTGGTGAACTCGATCGGCGCCGTCAGCGTGATGTTCCTGCTGCTGCGCCGCGGCGAGGCCAGCCGGGTGGCGAGCTTGTTCTACCTGATCCCGGCGGTGACGGCCGTCATGGGGTACGCGGTGCTCGGGGAGACGCTGACGGTTTGGCAGGGGGTGGGGGT
>NZ_NRRU01000082.1 GCF_016583785.1 Rubrivivax gelatinosus
GTGCACACAGCGTGAACAGCGCCGCCACGCGGCGCGGCGCTTCGGCGGCCGGCAGGCCGTTCAGCAGCCGCGGGGCGAGTTCGGCCCGGGTGCTGCGGATCGCCGGCCGGCGGCCGGGGCGCAGCTCGACGTGGCCACCCAGGTCCGCCGCCGTCGTCTTCATGCGCCGCGGCCGAAAAGAAAACCGCGACGCGAGGGCACGGCGGCCATCGTGCATGCTGCCGTCGGCGCGGCGGATGCCGGCGCCGCCGGGCGCAGCTGCGCGAGCAGCTCGTGCGCGGTCGCCACCGCCGCGGCCTGGTCGGCGAACTCGTGCATCGGCGAGAACAGCGAACAGGCTTCGAAAGCGCCGCAGCGGTCTTCGTGCGCGCCGATGAACTCGAACACCCGGCCGCCGACTCTGCGCTCGCCTTTGGCGCCGACGGCCAGCGCCGCGCCGACGGGCAGGCGCACCAGGTTCATGAACCAGGGCGTGATCAGCACGCCGACCGCGGCTTCGCCGTCGTCACCGGCCTGCGGCGCAAAAGCGATGGCCTGCACCTGCAGCCGCGCATTCAGCAGCGGCAGGCCGTGAAAACGGGTCGCCGCGATCTCGCGGAACGCGGCTTCGAGCGCAGCGACGCGGGCCATCGGCACGGCAGTTACTCCAGCACCATGAACTGCTCGGCGTCGCCGTCGCACTGCGGGCAGCGCCAGTGCGCCGGCAGTTCGGCGAAGGGCACGCCGGGCGGGATCTGCCAGGTGGTGTCGCCTTCGGCTGGGTCGTAGACCCACCAGCAGATCTTGCACTCCAGCCGCGCACCAGCCGGCAGCCGGCTGCGGTCGCCGAGGTAACTGCCTTCGAAGCTCATCCGCGTGCCACCCACTGCAGCACCTCGTCCAGGCGCTCGGCCGAGTCGGCCAGATCCTCGGCCGCGGCGCAGACCACCTCGGGCACGGCGCAGACCTCGACCGAGTTCAGGATCACCTTGTCCTGCGAGTTGTAGTAGACGACGCGCCAGGTGTCGGGCACGCCGGTGTCGGTGACGCGGCAGTTGCCGTAGCCGCGCGACAGCACGACGACGCGGCCGGTGCCCAGCACGTGGTCCAGCCAGGCGATGTCTTCGGGCGACAGCGGCAGCAGCGTCAGGTTGACGACGTGCGCCGGCTGGCCCGGCCGCCACTGGTGGCGCTGCTCGGCCAGCTCGGTGAGGATGGCGGGCGCGTTCATCACGCCCGGCGGCGGCGCCGCGGCAGCGACCGCCGGGCTGGCGCCGTCTTCGCGTGCGGCGCGCAGCAAGGCCTGCGGCACCGCGCCGCATTCGATGGTGTCGGCGACATGGCCGTCGGCGCCGCGCTCGAGCACACGCCAGACGCCGGCGAACACCGACTCCTGCACCTGCACCAGCGGCTGGCCGTCGTCGGCCAGCACCTGGGCACTGACCTCGCCTTCGCCCAGCACCTGGTGCAGCAGTGCGAGTTCGGTTGTCGTCAGCCCGGCCAGCGCCACCGGCGCCGGCGTCTCGCCGCGCACGCAGGCCTGCACGGCGGCCAGCGTCTGGCGCAGCGCGGCCAGCGCGCCGTCGTGGCCGCTCAGCTGCTCGGGTTCGGGCAGGCTGGGCGCCTGGTAGACGGCCATGCCCTGCGGCATCTCCAGGTAGTCCAGCGCCTCGTCTTCGTGGCTGCCGGGGCCGGCGGCGACCACCGGGATCGGGAAGGGGCGGGGCAGGGTGTTCATCGTTTCAGTGGCAGGAGGAGGGGCCGTCGGCGGCGGCGACTGCGATCGGGGCGCGGCCCGCCGGCATCGCCAGCGCGGCGGCGACGCGCTCGACGAAATCGGTCCAGTCCAGCATGCCGGCGATCGTCGTCACGTAGCGCCCGTCGCGCAGAAAGACCAGCGAGGGCCAGCGCTGGGCGCCGAAACGTGCGGCCAGCCGGTCTTCGTCGGCGCGTGTCGTGACGCCGACCGCGAAGCGCCCGGGGAAGGCCGCCTGCAGCTCCGGCAGCACGACGGCGACGTCGACACCTTCCGGAAACCGCACCGGGTCGCCGTGGAAGAACAGCACGCGGTCGCCGCCGGCGGCGAGAAAGGCATCGACGTTCGCTGCGTCGACCCACTGGGCGCCGTCGCGTTCGACGAGGCGGGCGACCAGCGGCGCGGCGCCGTCGGCTGGGGAGGGGGGGCTCATCGTGTTGCGGCGCCGTCGGCGCTGTCGGGGGAAGAAGGGCTGCCGGTGAGCGCGGCCAGTTCGGCGGCGCTCAGCGCCGACGGCAGTGCGAAGCCGGCCGCGGCGTCGGCCGCGCCGCCGCCCAGCGCCTGCTCCAGCAGGTCCAGCGTCGCGTCGACTTCGGCCGCCCGTTCGGCGCTGATGCGTTCACGTGCGCTGTCGAGGAAGACCAGCAGCCAGTCGCCGGGCTCGACCGCGCCGACGAGCGCGGTCTCGACCTCGCACGTCCCGCCGCGGCCGGCGGCCAGCGCGCGGCCCGGCGAGACGGACAGCACCTGCATCGGCACACCGAGGCACATCAGGCAGCTCCCGGCATGAAACGCGCGTCGCCGACGCGGCAGGCCTCGTCTGCCGACGGCCGGCCGGCTTCGTAGGCGGCCAGGGCGATCGTCGCCTGGCCGACGGCGTCGTCGGCCGGCGGCGGAGCCAGCCGCGGCCGGGGTTCGGCGCCCCAGCGGCGCAGCGCATCGACGCCGAGTGCGAGCGCGTCTTCCAGCGCCAGCCGCACACGCGGCCGCAGGCTGCCGCCGTAGTCCTCCAGTTCCTCGGGCTGGCAGCCGATCAGCAGCACCGACTGCGGGTAGCGCTCGGTCAGCATCGCCAGCGCCAGCACCTCCTGGAAACCGGTCTGGTGCAGGCTCATCTTCTTGGCGCCCAAGAAACGCGGCACCTCGTCGTCCTCGATCAGCTTGAGCGTGCCGGGCTCCAGGCCGTAGTCGATGGCGTCGAAGATCAGCAGCCGCGTCGCCTGCTGCACGTGGTGCACCAGGTACAGGCCCTGGGTGCCGCCGTCGACCAGGCTGACGTGGGGCGCGAAGGTCCAGCGTGCGTCCAGCGCCTCGACGCAACGCACGCCGAAACCTTCGTCGGCCCAGAGCACGTTGCCGATGCCGAGCACGACGATGCTCTCGGGGCTGTCACCACCGGGGTGACAGGCGGGTTCGGGCGTGTGTGGGTCCATCGGTGGCTCGATCGGAGGGGGAGTTCAGCGCGCGGCCAGGCCGCGGCGCATCTGCTTCCAGGCGTGGAAGCTGTCGTAACGCGATTGCAGCGCCAGCCAGTGGCTGGCCGGCAGGCCGAAGGCCAGCGCGCAGCGGATGGCGGTGTCGGGCGACATCGACCGCTGACCCTGCACGATCTCGTGCAGCCGCCGCCGCGACACACCCAGCACGCGCGCCGCCTGCGACTGCGACAAAGCCAGCGGCCCCAGCACCTGGCGCTGCAGGAAACGCCCCGGATGCACCGGCGCTCGCGTCGGCACGCCGGCAGGCGATAACAACGAGCGGGCTGCTAATGCGTCAAGCGGACGCCGCGGAACCGGCTCTGCCGGGCCGCTGGCGTCGCCCCCCTGGGGGGGAGCGCCGAAGGCGCTACGGGGGGGGGCCATCAGTCTTTAAAGGTGCGGAAGCCCGAGATCATCGTGCTGACCATGCTTTGGCGGCCCATGATGTCTTCGCGGATCGCGGCGTAGACGTGCATCAGCACGAAGATCACCATGCCCCACATGCCCAGCCGGTGCCAGGTGTGCAGGTCCTGCGACTGGCCGAACAGCGGGATCACCCAGCCGAACATGACGTCGGCCCAGGAGCCGCGGCCCAGGCCTTCGCTGTAGAGCGCGAAGCCGGTGACGAACATGAAGACCGTGATCGCCAGGAAGCCGGTGACCATGCCCAGGCGTGCCAGCGGGTTGTGGCCGACGTACTGGCCGGGCCGCGGGTCTATGAACAGGTACCAGCGCACCATGCCCATCACGCCGCGCCAGTAGCCGCGGTTGAACAGCGGCAGCGTGAACAGCTCGTGCGAGTGGTGGTTGCCGGCGAAGGCCCAGTACAGGCGGCCGATGAAACCGATCGCGAACACGTAGGCCGAGGCGAAATGCGCGAAGCGGATGTAGCCCATCACGTAGTTCGCGCTGGCTTCGCCGCCGACCGAGGGCAGCGGCTTGCCGATCAGGTAGCCGGTCGCCATCAGCACGAAGACCGCCAGCGCGTTGATCCAGTGCCAGGCCCTGATCGGCGCTTCGTAGACGTAGACCGCACGACGGACGACCGCGCGCTGCGCGACCTCCTCGGCATCGCTGGGGCTCAGGCGGGTGATGCCGGATTCGATGTCCATCGTGTCTCCTCGGTCTTGTCTAGCGGGATTCAGACGCGCGTCAGCAGCAGCACGCCGGCCAGGGCGACACCGCCCGACAGCGCGCGCCAGACGACCGCCGGCAGCGCCAGCAGCCGCGGCGCGGCGGCCAGGCCGACGGCGTGCAGCAGCGCGGTGGCGGCCAGGAAACCGAGCGCGTAGCCGGCGAAACCACCGGCTGCCGGCAGCTCGGCGCCGTGCGCCAGGCCGTGCAGCGAACCCGCCACCGCGACCAGCAGCAGGCCGGCCGGCACCGGCAGGCGGCGCGCGAACGCGAGCATCAGGCCGAGCACGACGACGCTGGCGGCGATCGCCGGTTCGACCAGCGCGTGGCCGACACCGGCGGCACCGGCGACGGCTCCGCCCAGCAGCGCGGCCATGAAGAGCGCCGGGCCGGCCAGGCGCTGCGCGCCCTGCAGCGCGGCCGCCGACCACAGGCCGACTGCGACCATGGCCAGCAGGTGGTCCAGCCCCAGCGGGTGGGCCAGGCCGGCGGCCAGCGTGTTGGTGTCGTGGCCGGTGTGGGCCATCGCGGGCGCCGCGGCGAGGGCGGCGGCGGCGAAGAGGGTGGCGGGGACGAGACGTTTCATTCGGGAGTTCCTTTCGGGGCGCGTCCGCTCGTTCAGCGGACCTTCACGGTGCACAGTTCGCGACCGTCCTCGCTCATCACGTGGGTCGAGCAGGCCAGGCACGGGTCGAACGAATGCAGCGTACGCAAGATTTCGACCGGCTGGTCCGGGTTGACCATCGGCGTGCCCAGCAGGCTGGCCTCGAAGGCGCCGATCTGTCCCTTGGCGTCGCGCGGGCTGCCGTTCCAGGTGGTCGGCACGACGCACTGGTAGTTCTCGATCCTGCCGTCCTTTATGCGGATCCAGTGGCCCAGCATGCCGCGCGGCGCGGCGACGGTGCCCACGCCCTTGGCTTCCTTGGGCCAGGTCGCCGGGTCCCACTTCTCGACGTTGGCGGTGGCGGTGTCGCCGGCGCGGATGTTGGCGACCAGCTCGTGGTAGTCGGCCAGCAGCATCTCGCCGCAGTACTGGCCTTCGAGGCAGCGCGCCAGCGTGCGGCCAATGGTCGACGGCAGCAGTTGTTTGAGCGTGTACTGGGTCTCGGGCAGGCCGAGTGCCTTGGGCACGCCGTGGTTGATCATGCCGGCGGCGAAGTCGACCTGCTCCTTGACGCGCTGGCAGTACTTGTTGCCCTTCATCGCATGGGCGTAGCCGAGGATGTAGCGCGACAGCGGGCCGACTTCCATCGCGTGGCCGCGCCAGCGCGGCGACTTGATCCACGAGTACTTGGCGCTCTCGTCGATGTGTTCGATCGCGGTGCGCGTGCCCTTGGTTCGAGCACCGAGTTCGAACTTCGGCTCGGTGACGCCGTCCCAGGGGTGCAGGCCCTTGCTTTCGTCGGCGTACTGGTACCAGCTGTGGGCGACGAACTCCTGCACCTGCTCCGGGTCGCGCGGGTCGATGGCGTGGATCTCGTCCCAGTTGCCGTTCAGGATCGCGCCGCCGGGCAGTTGCTGGGTGGTGTGGTCGTAGGCCACCTTCTCGTAGGTGCCGTAGTCGGCGACGTTGGTCGCCGCCAGGCCGCCGCCGTGCAGCCAGCCGGCCTGCTTGTAGATCGTGCCGATGGCCAGCACGTCGGGCAGGTAGACGTTGCGGTTGAACTCGATCATCTCGTCGATGCGAGCCTTGACGAAGTTCAGCCGCTCCATGTTGATCGGCGCCCCGGCGGCGCCGTTGCCGTCGAGGTTGATCGCACACGGCACGCCGCCGACGAGGTAGTTGGGGTGCGGGTTCTTGCCGCCGAAGATCGCGTGCACCTTCACCCAGTCCTTCTGCAGGTCCAGCGCCTCCAGGTAGTGGGTGACGGCCATCAGGTTGGCCTCGGCCGGCAGCACATAGGCCTTGCTGCCCCAGTAGCCGTTCATGAAGGGGCCGAGCTGGCCGCTGTCGACGAACTTCTTCAGCCGGTTCTGCACGTCGCGGAAGTAACCCGGCGAGGACAGCGGGTGCGAGGGCGAGACCAGCTGCTGCAGCTCGCTGGTCTTCTTCGGGTCGGCCTTCAGCGCGGCGACGACGTCGACCCAGTCGAGTGCGTGCAGGTGGTAGAAGTGCACCGCGTGGTCGTGCACCTGCAGCGTCTTGGCCATCATCTCGCGGATGAGGTGCGCGTTCTTCGGGATCTTGATGCCCAGCGCGTCCTCGACCGCACGCACGCTGGTCAGCGCGTGGCAGCCGGTGCAGACGCCGCAGATGCGCTCGACGAAGGCCCAGGCGTCGCGCGGGTCGCGGCCCTTGAGGATGACCTCCAGCCCGCGCCACATCGTGCCGGTGGAGACGGCGTTGCGGATGACGTTGTTGGCGTCGACGTTGACCTCGCAGCGCATGTGGCCCTCGATGCGCGTGACGGGGTCGACGACGATGCGGCGGCCGCTGTCGTCGAGCTTGAAGCCTTGGGTTTCGATGGCGCCCATGAACGGTGCTCCGGGAGTTCGGTCGGGTGGGGTTTCAGCTGCGCGACTCGGCGCGCGCGGCGGCGTCCGGGTCGTGCGACAGGCGCTTGATCACGGAGGCGGCGGCGTGCGCGGCGATGGCCGCGCCGACGACACCGGCGGCGGTGCCGCCGACCTTGTCGGCGTTGGCCTCGATGCCGAACTGGTGGATCGTCGTCAGGCGCTCGTAGAACGAGCCCTTGTCCCAGAAGCCGTCCTCGGAGCAGCCTATGCAGCCGTGGCCGGCCTTGATCGGGAAACTCGTGCCTTCGTTCCACATCACCGTGGAGCAGGCGTTGTAGGTCGTCGGGCCCTTGCAGCCGACCTTGTAGAGGCAGAAGCCCTTGCGCGCGTTGTCGTCGTCGAAGCTCTCGACGAACTGGCCGGCGTCGAAGTGCGGCCGGCGGTAGCACTTGTCGTGGATGCGCTGGCTGTAGAACATCTTCGGCCGGCCCTGGCGGTCGAGCTCGGGGATGCGGTCGAAGGTCAGCATGTAGGTGATGACGCCGGTCATCACCTCGGCGATCGGCGGGCAGCCGGGCACCTTGATGATGGGTTTGTCGGTGATCACCTTGTGGATCGGCGTGGCCTGCGTCGGGTTCGGCTTGGCGGCCTGCACGCAGCCCCAGGAGGCGCAGGAACCCCAGGCGATGACGGCCTTGCAGTCGGCGGCGACACGCTTCAGCTTCTCGACGAAAGGCTTGCCCGACTGGATGCAGAACATCCCGTCTTCGTTGAGCGGCGGGTTGCCCTCGACGGCGAGGATGTAGTTGCCTTTGTACTTGGTGATGATCTCGTCGAGGATGGCTTCGGCCTGGTGGCCGGCGGCGGCCATCAGCGTGTCGTCGTAGTCCAGCGAGATCATCGACAGCACCGCGTCCTTGGCCAGCGGGTGCGCGCTGCGGATGAAGCTCTCGCTGCAGCAGGTGCATTCCAGCCCGTGCAGCCACAGCACCGGGGTGCGCGGCTTGGTCTCCATCGCGTGTGCGATCTGCGGCACGAAGGCCGGCGCCAGGCCGAGCGAGGTCGCGGTCAGCGAGCAGTACTTGAGGAAGCTGCGCCGCGAGATGCCCTGGCGGCGCATGACTTCGTAGAAGGTCTCCATCGGGTGAGGCTCCTGGCTCGGGTGTCGGCTTCTTTGATCTGCCTCATACCCACAATGCGTGCCCGTTTTTCCTTGATCTAGGGAAAGCCCGGGTCGGGCGCCGCAAGTGCTTGATTCGCCGAGGAGTTTTTTGACCGCTGCGTGACGCTTCGCACACCCGCTCAGGGGCCGGTGGCAGCGGTGCTGCCGCTTCGGCAGCCGAAGTGGCTGCCGTGTTGCCGCTAGCGGCGGGCGCCGGGCAGCCGGCTCAGCTGCCGGTCGTGCAGGCGGGCCAGCAGTGCGAGCGCACAGACGGCGCCGATCAGCGCCATGAACATGTCCGACTGCGTGTCCCAGGGGTCGCCCTGGGTGCCGAGGAAGGCGTCGGCGTCCTGGCCGATGGCCAGCGCGACGCCCCATTCGATCAGTTCGTAGCTGGCGCTGATCGCGAGCACCACGCAGACGACGAGGAAGGCCAGCATGCGGCGGCCGCGCACAACGCTGCCGCGCAGCAGGATTTCGCGCGCCGCGAGTGCCGGCACGAAACCCTGCATGAAGTGGCCGATCTTGTCGTACGGGTTGCGCGACAGCTGCAGCCACTCCTGGATCTGGAAACCCAGCGGCACGCGCGCGTAGGTGTAGGCGCCGCCCAGCATCAGCACCGCGCAGTGCACGAAGACGAGCGCATAGAGCAGCGTCGTCAGCGGGTAGCGGCCGTGCGTGGCCAGCAGCAGCGGCAGCACGATCAGCACCGGCATCACCTCGAGCAGCCAGGTCTCGCGTTCGTAAGGCTGCCAGCCCGACCAGGCAAGCAGGGCTGTGAGCACGAAGGCGGCGACGGCGAGGGCAGGGGTGCGGCGGTCGGTCATCGGCGCCGACTCTAGCCGCAAGCCGGCCTCAGTGAGCGACGGCGAGGGTGCGGTTCGTCGCGCGCGTCTCGAGCTGCGGCACCTGGCTGAACTGGCCCTTCATCGCCAGGCGCATGGCCTGCAGCACCTCGTCGCGCGAGTGCTGGCCGGCGCCGTCCTGCGTCGCCTTGACGAAGTAGTAGGTGAAGGCGCCGTTGTAGCGGCCGTCGAAGTACGCGTCGGCGCTGGTCTGGTTGGCCTTGCAGCCGGTCCAGAGCACGTGGTGCTCGCCGGGCTGTCCGGCGTCGCGGCCGAGCACGAAGCCGGTGGCGTCGCGCTGGCGCAGCGTGCCCTGGCGGCTGGGCGGGGCGACGAAACGCGGCCGCGGCGCGTGCAGCGAGAACTCGGCGCCGCGCAGCCCGGTGCCGCTGTGGCAGGTGTCGAGGAAGACCTCCAGCAGCACCGTCGGCGGCAGCTCGGCGAACAGGTCGTGCAGTTCGTCGTCGACGATGATGTGCTCGGGGTCCCAGTCGCCGTCCTTCTCGGCGACGTCGTAGGGCACGAAGGCTTCGTCGACACCGTCGGGCTCGTCGCCGCTGGTGTCGGCGACCTGGGTGCCGTGCGAGGACCACGAGAACACGATGTGTCCGATCTTGCCCGCCTTGGCCTGGTCGACCAGCTTGCGCAGCCTGGCCAGGATCGCCGCCTTCGTCGCCTTCTTGTCCAGCAGCAGCGTGATCTCGCTTTCGCGCCAGCCCAGCGTGCCGGTGAGCAGCGCCGCCATGTCCTGGGCGTCGTTGACGCAGCCGTTGAGCTGGAACTGCGGGTAGCGCCGGAACTGGTTGATGCCGACGCACAGTGCACGTTTGGCCATCGAATGCCCTCCATCGTTCACGGGAAAAGGGCAGGCTAGCGGGCGGGCGTTCACAAGGCCCATCCCTAGCGGTGACAATAACGGGATGTCTCAAGAGAGCCCGCCGCCCATGAAGCGTCTTCCGCTGTTCAGCCTGTCGCGCCCGATCGCCGCGATGGCATTCGTCATCGTGCTGTCCAACGTGCTGGTGCAGTTCCCGGCCGGCGACTGGCTGACCTGGGGCGCGTTCAGCTATCCGCTGGTGTTCCTGGTCTGCGACCTGACGAACCGCGCCGTCGGCGTGTCCGAGGCGCGACGCGTGGCCTGGGTCGGCTTCGCGATCGCGGTCGCGCTGTCGGCGGTGCTGGCGCCGTGGCGCATCGCGGTGGCTTCGGGCAGCGCCTTCATCTTCTCGCAGCTGATGGACATCGCCGTCTTCAACCGCTGGCGCCGCCAGAGCTGGTGGAAGGCGCCGCTGATCGGCTCGATGGTGGCTTCGGTCGTCGACACCTCGCTCTTCTTCTTCCTCGCCTTCGCCGGCACGGACGTGCCCTGGCAGCAGCTCGCCGCCGGCGACCTGCTGATCAAGTGGCTGATGGCCGCCGTGCTGCTGGCGCCCTACCGCGCGATGCTGCCGCGGCTGCAGGCCTGGGTGCCGGTGCGCTGACGGCTCGACGCGCGGGGGACCTCGCCGCGATGAACAAGGCCTTCACGAAGGAAAACGACGCCGCCGACGATGACGGCGACGACGAAGCCCCCGGCCTGCCGCCGCTGCCCGCCGGCACGCGCAACTACGTCACGCCCCAGGGCTACCGCCGGCTGCGCGAGGAGCTGATGACGCTGCTCGACGTCGAGCGCCCGAAGATGGTCGAGACGGTCTCCTGGGCGGCCAAGAACGGCGACCGCAGCGAGAACGGCGACTACCTCTACGGCAAGAAGCGGCTGCGCGAGATCGACCGCCGCATCCGTTTCCTGACCAAGCGCCTGGACATCGCCGAGATCGCCGACCCGTCGGCGCACCACGGCAGCGACCAGGTCTTCTTCGGCGCCACCGTCACCTACGCCAACACCAGGGGCGAGGAGCGCACGATCACGATCAAGGGCATAGACGAGGCCGACAACCTGCAGGGCGAGGTCAGCTGGGTGGCGCCGATCGCGCGTGCGCTCTTGAAGGCGCACGAAGGCGACGAGGTGCAGCTGATGACGCCCGGCGGCCTGGAGACGATCGAGGTGATCGCGGTGCGCTACCCGGCGCCAGCCGCCCCTGCTTCTCAGTCCTGACCGGGTTTGTCGCGCCAGACGCGCAGCACCGCCGGTGCCCGGCGCAGCGTGCGCAGCACCTCGGCCAGGTGGACGCGGTCGCGCACGCTGACCAGCAGCCGCAGCTCGGTGGTCTCGGCTGCCGGCTCCTGGTCCATGTCGAGGTGGGTGATGTCGGCCTCGGCGGCGGCAACGGCCGAGGCCATCTGCGCCAGCACGCCCTTGCCGTTGCTGACCAGAGCGACGATGGTCGTCGGGAAGGCGCGCGTCAGCTCTTCGGCCCATTCGACGCGCATCCAGCGTTCGCTGTCGCGCTCGTACAGGCGGCGGCCGATCTGGCATTCGCTGGTGTGCACCACCAGGCCTTCGCCGCGGCCCAGGTAGCCGGCGATCTGGTCGCCCGGGATCGGGCGGCAGCAATGCGCCAGCTGCACCGAGGCGCCTTCGCTGCCGTCGATGAAGACCACGCCCTGCTTGGGCGCGCTGTCGTCGCTGGCGTAGCGGCCCATCGTCAGCATCACCGCGTCGGGGCGCACGCCGCGTTCGGCCAGCAGGCCGGCCAGACGCTTGGCGACGATGGTCGCGATCTTCTTGCCCAGGCCGATGTCGACCAGCAGTTCGGCGCGGCTGCGGTTGCCGCTCCAGCGCGTCAGCTGCTGCCAGACGGCGGCGGCGTCGGTGTCGGTCGGGTCGGCCGACGGCGGCTGCAGGCCTTCGGCGCGCAGCGCCTGGCCGAGCAGCTTCTCGCCCAGCGCACGCGACTCCTCGCCTTCCATGTTCTTCAGGTAATGGCGGATCTTCGAGCGTGCGCGGCCGGTGCGCACCATGTGCAGCCAGCCGGGGTTGGGGCGCGCGCCGGGCGCGGTGATGACCTCGACGACGTCGCCGCTGCGCAGTTCGGTGTGCATGGCCACCGGCTCGCCGTTGACCTTGGCGGCGACGACATGGTCGCCGACGTCGGAGTGGATCGCGTAGGCGAAGTCCACCGGCGTGGCGCCGCGCGGCAGCGCCAGGATCTTGCTGCGCGGCGTGAAGACGTAGACGGCGTCGGGATAGAGGTCGATCTTCACGTGCTCCAGGAACTCGGCCGAGTCGCGCGTCTCGTCCTGGATGTCGATCAGGCTCTGCAGCCACAGCGCGCCCATGCGCTGCGCCTCCTGCGAGTCGCCCTTGCCGTTGGTCTTGTAGATCCAGTGAGCGGCGATGCCGCGTTCGGCCACCGCGTGCATCTCGTCGGTGCGCACCTGGAACTCGACCGCGGTGCCCAGCGGGCTCACCAGCGTGGTGTGCAGCGACTGGTAGCCGTTGGCCTTGGGGATCGCGATGTAGTCCTTGAAGCGCCCCGGCACCGGCTTGTAGAGCTGGTGCAGCACGCCGATCGCGAGATAGCACTCGGGCAGCGTCGGCACGACGATGCGGAAGCCGAAGATGTCGTTGACCTGCGCGAAGCCGGCGTGCTTTTCGCGCATCTTGCGGTAGATCGAGTAGACGGTCTTCTCGCGCCCGGTGACCTCGACCTTCATCTTCTGCGCCGCGAAGCCGCGCTCGACGTCGCGCTGCACGCGCTCGACGATGTCGCGGCGGTAGCCGCGCGCGCGTTTGATCGCCTTGGCCAGCGCGCCGTGGCGCCAGGGGTGCAGGAACTGGAACGACAGCTCCTGCAGCTCGCGGTAGGTCTGGTTCAGGCCCAGGCGGTGCGCGATCGGGGCGTAGATCTCGAGCGTCTCGCGCGCGATGCGCTGGCGCTTGTTCGGCGCCATCGCCTCCATCGTGCGCATGTTGTGCAGACGGTCGGCGAGCTTGACGAGGATGACGCGCACGTCGCGCGCCATCGCCAGCAGCATCTTGCGGAAGGACTCGGCCTGGCTTTCCTCGCGCGTGCTGAACTGCAGTTTGTCGAGCTTGGTGAGGCCGTCGACCAGGTCGGCGGTCGGGGCGCCGAAGCGCTCGATCAGCTCGGTCTTGGTGACGCCCTGGTCCTCGATCGTGTCGTGCAGCAGCGCAGCCATCACCGCCTGCACGTCCAGGCGCCAGTCGGCACACAGGCCGGCGACGGCCAGCGGGTGCGTGATGTAGGGCAGGCCGCTGGCGCGGAACTGGCCCAGGTGGGCCTCGTCGGCGAACTTGTAGGCCTCGCGGACGAGCTTGATGTCGCCCTTGGACAGGTAGGCCAGCTTGTCGGTCAGGCCGGCGAACGACGCCGCCTCGACCGGGTTGTCCGGCGGCAGATCGGCCGCGCGCGAACGCCCCTGCAGCGCGGCAGGCAGCAATTCGGCAGCCAGAGAACGGATCCCCATGCCGCGTAATCTAGCGTGGAATGTTGGGTGCGGCCCCTGCAGGGCCGCAAAAGAAGACGGGCGCCGCGAGGGCGCCCGTCAGGGATGGGTTCAAGGCCTCAGACCGGGACCTTGCGCAGCATCTCGATGCCGACTTCACCGGCGGCGATTTCGCGCAGTGCGGTCACGCCCGGCTTGTTCTTGGTCTCGATCTTGGGCGCATGGCCCTGGCTCAGCATGCGCGCGCGGTAGGTCGCCGCCAGCACCAGCTGGAAACGGTTCGGGATCTTGTGCAGGCAGTCTTCGACAGTGATGCGGGCCATGGCGTGCGTGCGTCCGGGTTGGATGGTGTTCAGAGAAGGTCCAGCGCTGCGAACACCTGGGAGCGGTTGCGGCACTGCGACACGTACTTGAGGCGCTGCGAGTGCACGACCGTCTTGAGGTCGAACAGCGCCGTCTCGAACAAGTGGTTGATTATAACGAAGTCGAAGTGCCGGGCCTGGGCCACCTCCACGCGGGCGTTCTGCATGCGCACCTCGATGACGTCGTGGCCGTCCTCGCCGCGGCGCAGCAGGCGCTGGCGCAGTTCGTCCCAGCTCGGCGGCAGGATGAAGATCAGCACCGCGTAGGCGAAGAGCTGCTTGATCTGCAGCGCGCCCTGGTAGTCGATCTCGAGCACCACGTCCTCGCCGCGCAGCAGGCGTTCGTGGATCGCCTTGCGCGAGGTGCCGTAGAGGTTGCCGTGGACCTGGGCCCACTCGAAGAACTCGCCGCGCTCGATCATCGCGCGGAATTCGCTCTCGTCGACGAACCAGTACTCGCGCCCGTTCTGCTCCTGCCCGCGCGGCTTGCGCGTGGTGTGCGAGATCGACACCGACAGGTGCGAGTCGAGTTCGAGCAGGGCCTTGACGAGGCTGGATTTGCCGGCGCCGCTGGGCGCGGCGACGACGAAGAGATTGCCGGGCGTTTCCATCGCCGGATTCTACGGGCGCGCCCGTGGCGCCCCGGCGTCCGGCCGCGTTCAGCGCAGCCGCAGTTCCCGCATCTTGCGGTACAGCGTGTTGCGGCTGATGCCCAGGCGGCGCGCCGCTTCCGACAGGTTGCCGGCGCAGGCCTGCAGCACCTGGCGCACGGTGCGCTCGGATTGCGAGCGCAGGTCGACCGCGTCGTCGGCCGCCTCGCGTGCCGGCGGGCGCTCGCGCAGGTCCTCGGCGAGGTCGTCGCTCAGATGGGCCCAGCCGATCTCGTGCTCGTCGTCGTCGAGCAGCGCGCAGGCGGTGGCCAGGGCGTTGTGCAGCTGGCGCAGGTTGCCGGGCCAGCGGTGGCGGCCGAAGGCGAGCGCGACGTCGCTCGCCAGGCGGACCGCGCGCCCGGGCAGCAGTTCCTGCAGCATGCCGGCCACCAGCGCCGGCTGGTCGCTGCGCCGGCGCAGCGGCGGCAGCTGCAGCGCCAGGCCGTTGAGCCGGTAGTACAGGTCCTCGCGGAAGCGCCCGGCTTCGATCGCGGCGCGCAGGTCGTGGTGGGTGGCGCAGATCAGGCGGAAGTCCACCGCCTGCGGCCGCCCGCCCCCCAGCGGCGTGACCTCGCGCTCCTGCAACACCCGCAGCAGCCGCGTCTGCAGCGCGGTCGGCATGTCGCCGATCTCGTCGAGGAAGAGCGTGCCGCCGTGGGCCTCGCGGATGCGGCCGGGCGCGCCCTCGCGCGCCGCGCCGGTGAAGGCGCCGGGCCGGTAGCCGAAGAGCTCGGCCTCGATCAGGTTCTCGGGCAGCGCGGCGCAGTTGACGGCGACGAAGGGCGCGTCGCGGCGCGCGCCGCTCTTGTGCACTGCGCGTGCGAACAGCTCCTTGCCGACACCCGACTCGCCCTGCAGCAGCAGCGCGATCGGCTTGTCGAGCACGCGCCGGGCGCGGCCGATGGCGGCCTGCATCGCCGCGTCGCCAGTGTCCAGGGGCGCGAGCGCGTCGTCGACGGCCGGCGGCGGCGCCACCGGCGGGCGCGGCGCCGGCACGCCGCGCCCGCCTTCGACGCGCAGCCAGAGCACGCTGCCGTCCTCGCGCCGCAGTTCGTGCACCGCGTCCGGGCTGCGGCTCCAGCCGGCCAGCGTCTGCAGGTCCAGCGGCAGCACGCGCTCGAGCGTGCTGCGGCCGATCGAGCCCGGCGTCAGCGCCAGCATCGCCCGCGCGACGCCGTTGGCACCGATGACCCAGCCGTCCTCGGACAGCGCCAGCAGCCCCTCGGTGACGGTGCCCAGGCCTTCGCGCTGCGCGTGCAGCCGCAGCCGCAGGCCGGCGGCGTGGCGGGTGTCGAACAGCCTGTGCTCGATGATGCGTGCCGCCGAGCGCACCAGCGCCAGCGTGTGGCGGTGGTAGCCGCGCTGGTCGCCCGAGATGTCGAGCACGCCCAGCAGGCGGCCGGCGGGGTCGGCGATCGGCGCCGCGGTGCAGGTCAGGAAGGCGTTGCGCTCCAGGTAGTGCTCGCTGCCGTGCACCACCACCGGCGCGCCTTCGGCGAGCGCGGTGCCGATGGCGTTCGTGCCGCGCCACTGCTCGTGCCAGCTCGCGCCGGGGCGCAGCGCGACGCGCTGGGCGCGGTCGACGAAGTCGGCGTCGCCGAGCGCGTGCAGCAGCATGCCCTGGGCGTCGGCGAGGATGACCATGTTGTCGGTGTCGCGCGTCTGGTCGAACAGGAACTCCATCACCGGGCGCGCATGGGCGACGAACTCCTGCTGCTGCTCGAGCGCGCGTGCGAGCTGCGCCGCCGACGCGTGCGGCGCGCCGCTGAAGCGCCCGACGGGCGCGAGGCCGAAGTCGCGGCTGCGGCGCCAGCTGCGCGTGAGCGCGGGCGCCACGTCGTCGTCGCCGACGTCGCCGGTGTCGAGGAAGCGGCGGCGCGCTTCGCGCAACCGGGCCGGCGGCGTGCGCGCGGCGAGCAGGGAGTTGGCCATCGTCTGTCTCCAGCGGGGCCTCTGACGGGCCTCGTGTCGGTGTCGGGCCAGCCTATCGAAACCGGGGCGAGGCGCAATCGGGTCGGCCCGGGGTCTGCGCCGCGGGCTGTCACGAAACGGGACAGCTGTGCCGTGGTGATGCGCAGGCGATGCCGGATTTCGCGCGGAATCGCCGTCCGTCCCCGGCGCGGCAGCCGTTTTCGGCTGCCGCGAGCGCTGGCACGCAGCGTGCGGAGGCGGTCCTCGCGCGATCCGGCGCGGCCCCGTGTCCGGACGACGCCTTACAGACCGAAGGAGACACAACCATGCTGTATGCCCTGCCCAATACACCCGGTGCCAAGGTCCAGTTCAAGAGCCAGTACGACAACTTCATCGGCGGCAAGTTCGTGCCGCCGTCCGACGGCCAGTACTTCGACGTCATCACGCCGATCACCGGCAAGCCCTACACGCGCGCCGCGCGCTCCGGCGCCGTCGACATCGAACGTGCGCTCGACGCCGCCCACGCCGCCGCCGACGCCTGGGGCCGCACCCCGGCGGGCGACCGCGCCAACGTGCTGCTGAAGATCGCCGACCGCATCGAGGCCAACCTCGAGCTGCTCGCCTACGCCGAGACCGTGGACAACGGCAAGCCGATGCGCGAGACGCTCGCCGCCGACGTGCCGCTGGCGGTCGACCACTTCCGCTACTTCGCCGGCTGCCTGCGCTCGCAGGAGGGCTCGATCAGCGAGATCGACGAGCACACGATCGCCTATCACTTCCACGAGCCGCTGGGCGTCGTCGGCCAGATCATCCCGTGGAACTTCCCGCTGCTGATGGCGGCCTGGAAGATCGCGCCGGCGCTCGGCGCCGGCAACTGCGTCGTCTTGAAGCCCGCCGAGTCGACGCCGGTCAGCATCATGGTCTTCGCCGAGCTGATCGCCGACCTGCTGCCGCCGGGCGTGCTGAACATCGTCAACGGCTACGGGCGCGAAGCCGGCATGCCGCTGGCGTCGAGCAAGCGCATCGCCAAGATCGCGTTCACCGGCAGCACCGCCACCGGCCGCGTCATCGCCCAGGCGGCGGCCACCAACCTGATCCCGGCGACGCTGGAACTCGGCGGCAAGAGCCCGAACATCTTCTTCGAGGACGTCGCCGCCGCTGACGACGATTTCTTCAACAAGGCGATCGAAGGCCTGGTGCTGTTCGCGTTCAACCAGGGCGAGGTCTGCACCTGCCCGTCGCGCGCGCTGATCCACGAGAAGATCTACGACAAGTTCATGGCGCGTGCGCTCGACCGCGTGAAGCAGATCAAGCAGGGCAGCCCGCTGGACACCGAGACGATGATGGGCGCGCAGGCCTCGGCGATGCAGATGGACAAGATCCTCGGCTACCTCGAGATCGGCCGCCAGGAAGGTGCCGAGTGCCTGATCGGCGGCGCGCGTGCCGAACTGGGCGGCGAACTCGCCGGCGGCTACTACATCCAGCCGACGCTGTTCAAGGGCCACAACGGCATGCGCGTGTTCCGCGAGGAGATCTTCGGCCCGGTGCTGGCGGTGACGACCTTCAAGAACGAGCAGGAGGCGCTGGACATCGCCAACGACACGCCCTACGGCCTGGGCGCCGGCGTCTGGAGCCGCGACGGCACCGCCGCCTACCGCGCCGGCCGCGCGATCAAGGCCGGCCGCGTCTGGACCAACTGCTACCACGCCTACCCGGCGCACGCGACCTTCGGCGGCTACAAGGAATCGGGCATCGGTCGCGAGACCCACAAGATGATGCTCGACCACTATCAGCAGACCAAGAACCTGCTGGTGAGCTACTCGCCGCACGCGCTGGGCTTCTTCTGAAGCCGGCGGCGCTGCCGCCGTGCCGGTCGTCGCCGGCACCGAAGGCCGGCCGGCGACGACCGGCCTTCGGCATTCTTGCAACGCCCGCGGCTGGCGGCTCAGCGGGTTTCGAGCCTCAGCTTCACCGCCCGGCCCGCCGCCGGCTGGGGTGCCCCGAGCTGCGCCGAGCTGGCGCCGCGTTCCAGCAGGTAGCTGCGCAGCGCGCCGGCACGCTGCGCCGCCAGCGCCGCGTCGCCGCCGGCATCGGCCGGCGCGGCCAGCGCCAGCGTCAGCTGCGGCTGGCGCCGCAGCGCCTCGGCGAGCTTGTCCAGCACCGCCGCCAGCGGCGGTTTCACCTCGCGGCGGCCGGCCTGGAAGCTGAACTCCAGCGGCACTTCCAGCGCCACCGGACCGGCGCCCTGCTGGGCGATCACGACGGGCGTGCCGCCGAACCAGGACTGCAGCCACTGGCGTTCGACGACGAGGGGTGGTGCGGCCGGCCGGGCGACCACCGGTGTGGGGGGCGCGGGAGCCGGTGTGCTCTGGCAGCCTGCGAGGGCGAGGGCCAGCATGATCGAGGCTGCCGCCCCGGGGCGGCATCCGGTGCCAGACGGATGGCGTAGCGGGTGTCGTGTCATGCAGAATTCTCTTGTCCGTCCCGCCTTGTGCTGTTTCGAGACGTGTCCTAGCCTTCAGCGCTGCAAAACGCGAACTAGCACCCGAAAGTTCGCTCGCGAAGTCGAGAGGTTCATTTTTATCAAATAGAATCTCTTGTGGTGGCATTTGGCGCGGTTTGTAACGAGCGCGCCGGGTGCATTCGGCGTGTGGTTCAGCGCTCGCGAGGCCGTGAAGCACGGTCGCGGGGCCGGGCTTGCACGCGGTCGGTCCTCAGCCGGAATCGAGCATGAGCGAACAACAAGTCACCGCCGGCACCCTGACGCTCGGCGAAGGTGTCACGATCAACGGCAAGATCAACGCCTCCGGGCGGGTCCAGGTCTTCGGCACCGTCAAGGGCGAGATCGAAGCCGACGACGTCGCCGTCGGCAAGACCGGGCGTGTCGAGGGCAGCCTCAGCGCACGCAACGTCGACATCCGCGGCGAGGTCGGCGAGACCATCGTCGCGCGCGAGCAGATCGTGATCCGCTCGACCGCCATCGTCACCGGCACGGTGACCTACCAGACGATCCAGATCGAGGGTGGCGCCCGCATCGACGGGCATCTGCGACGTTCGGACACGGCCGTGCCGGCGGCGCCGGTCCAGCCTCCCGAACCCGAGCCCGGCCATGCGGATCAAGGCGCTGTCTGAGGCACCGATACGCTGGCTGGACGATGTCCGGCGCAGCCTGCCGGACACCGGTGTCGCCTCGGTCATCGTCGCCGACGACCGCGGCGTTCGCTACATCGAACTGCGGCGCGACGCGATCGAACGCACGATCCGCCGCTTCAAGCTGCTCGCGCTGTGGCTGGCGGTCGCCAGCTGCATCGCCATCGCCAGTTTCGTCGCGCTGGCGCTGCGGCTGCAGAGCACCGAGTCCGAGCGCGAATCGCTGTCGCAGACGGTCGCGACCTTCCAGCGGCTCGGGGCCGAGACGCTGGCCGATGCCGCCGACGCCGAGTCGATGACGCCAGAGAAGATGAGCGCGCTGGTGCAGCGGCTCAAACGCCGCGACGAGGCTTTCCGTTCCTATGTCGCCGTCACGGCGAGGCTGGCGGCGGTCGAGAACGAGACCATCGGCAGCAAGCTGCGCGGCCTGGGTGCGGCGCCGGTCGAACTGGCGTCGGCGCTGCGCAAGTACACCCAGACCGGGCCGGAGCAGGGCGTCGGCGCCTCGCTCGACAGCGAGGTGCAGGCCGAGCTCGAGCGCTTCATCTCGGCGCCGCAGCAGGACGTGCTGATCGCCAACGCCGGGCTGCGACGGCTGCTCGGCGAGCTGCCGTCGGTGCCGCCGCTGGCGGACGCGCGCACCACCTCCGACTTCGGTCTGCGGCTGCACCCGATCACGCGGCGCCTGGACACGCACCAGGGCGTCGACTACGTCACCAGCGCCGACAAGCGCGTGCGTTCAGCGGCGGCCGGCCGGGTGGTCTTCGCCGGCTGGCGCGCCGGCTATGGCAACCTCGTGATCGTCGGCCATGCACTGGGTTTCGAGACCTGGTACGCGCATCTGTCCGCGATCCAGGCCACGCTCGGCGCCGCGGTTCAGGGCGGCGAGGTGCTGGGGGTGATGGGCAGCACCGGCTCGTCGACGGGCGAGCACGTGCACTTCGAGGTCAGGCGGGGCGATCGCCCGATCGATCCTCTCAAAGTCTTCCGGGTGAGCCAGCATGCTGTTCAGTAAGCCGAAGTCCGACCGCGACGAAACCGCTTCCGCCGCGCCCGAGATCCCGAACCCGGCGGCGCTGCCGGTGCTCGACGACGCGGTGCGGCGCAAAACGCGGCCCGAGGACATCCGGCCGTCGGTGCTCGGCCCCGGCGTGCTGGTGCGCGGCTACATCGGCTCGCCCGGTCCGCTGCATTTCCAGGGTGACATCGAAGGCACGGTCGAAGCGCCGCAGGTGTCGCTGGGTGCCGAAGGTTCGATCCGCGGCCGGCTGATGTGCGACCGCGTCACCGTCGACGGCTACCTCGAGGGCGAGCTCGACTGCCGCGAACTGAGCGCCGGCTCGACCGCACGCGTCGATGGCCACGTGCGCTGCGAGAACCTCGTGCTCGCGCTCGGCGCGGTGATCAACGCCGAAGTCAAGGTCGGGCCGCGCGGCTGAGACGGCGCTGCGCTGTGTACGCTGCCGAACCGACGGCGGCGCACGGCGGGCTTCAGCATCGGTGTTCCGAGCGGCCTGCCTGGTCGCCCGCCACGGACACAAGGAGCCAGCATGCCCAAGGCACAGCACGGCAATCGCGAACCGAAGAAGCCGAAGAAACCGCCTCCCAAGGCCTTGCCGCCCGGCACCATCGCCACGCCGGTGCTGCCGGTGGTGGCTGAGCGCCAGAAGAAGCGCTGAACAGCGACGGCGTCAGGACACGAGCGTGAAATCGCGCTCGCGCCTGAGTCTGGCGAGCAAGGCCTTCCGGCCTTGCACGTCCAGACTCAGCCATCGCGCGTGAAATCGCGCGCTGGCCTTCGACTGGCGCGCAACGCCTCCCGGCGTTGCACGTCCCGTCTTAGCACTCGCGCGTGAAATCGCGCTCGTGCCTGAGTCTGGCGAGCAAGGCCTTCCGGCCTTGCACGTCCAGACTCAGCGTTTGATGCGGGAGATCTTCGTGCCTTGGATGCTCAGGCTGGCCATCAGCCCCTGCTGGTCGAAGATGAAGGCGTAGGCGTCGTCCTTCAGCGTCGTCGTCGACAGGTTCTTGGCCACGCCTTCGTTGACGACGACCACCGACGGGCCGGCGCCGAACTCCCAGCCCTTGCTCTGTTCGAGGTACTTCACGGCCTTGTCGTTCATCAGGAACACGACGTAGCCGTAGGACTCGGCGCCAGCCTGCCAGCCCCAGGAGGCCGACACGGAGTTGTAGTAGCCGGCGTTCTTGCCGCCCTTGGTCAGCACGCCTTCGCCGTAGCTGCCGCCGAAGACCAGACCGGCCTTGACGATCTTCGGGAACACCAGGATCGCGCGTGACTTCTTGGACAGTGCCTCGGCTCCGGGATTGGACTTGTAGAGGCTTTGCAGCGCTTGCGCTGCATCGGCGTCCAGATCCTCTGCGGTCGCGGCCGCGGCGGGCAGTGCCCCGCCCAGCAACGCCAGCGAGGCTGCGGCGATCGACAGGTGGGAGACAAACGTTCTGCGGGTGCGAATCATGTTGTGCGTCATCTTGTTTCCTTCGCTGCGGCGACCGAATGCGCTGCAGACAAGGCAGCGTGCACCCGTCCCGAACAGCTTGTTGTAGGACGGGCGGCCGACAAGTCAAGGCGGCCGCCGCTTTCTTCGCTGGCCGCGGTGGATGTCGTCCGGCCGTTCGTCAGCGCACAGACGGCCGTCTGCGCATCGTCCAGTCTGTGGCCGGCGGGCGACTCGCCCGAATCACGGCCAGCAGCCGAAAGGGACGGACATGAACAAAGACCAACTTCGTGGCGCGATCAAGGAAGCGGCCGGCAAGGTGCAGCGCGGTTTCGGCCAGGTGGTCGACAGCCCGAAGCACCAGGCCAAGGGCAGCCTGAAGCAGGCCCAGGGGCGCGCCCAGCAGGTACGCGGCGACGCCAAGGAACTGGTGAAGGACGTGCTGCGCAAGCCTTGAGCCCGGCGCGGCGGCCGCGTTGCGGCGCCGCGTGCGCGCTCAGGCCGCCCGGAACGCCTCGTAGCCTTTGCGCCGCAGTTCGCAGGCCGGGCAGCTGCCGCAGCCGTAGCCCCAGGCGTGCAGCGTCGTGCGCTCGCCGAGGTAGCAGCTGTGGGTTTCGGTGCGGATCAGTTCCAGCAGGTCGGCGCCGCCCAGCCGTTCGGCCAGGCGCCAGGTCTCGCGCTTGTCCAGCCACATCAGCGGCGTCTCGATCACCATCGGCGCGTCCAGCCCCAGGCTGATCGCCACCTGCAGCGCCTTGAGCGTGTTGTCGCGGCAGTCGGGGTAGCCGGAGTAGTCGGTCTCGCACATGCCGCCGACCAGCGCCGTCAGCCCGCGGCGGTAGGCCAGCGCGGCGGCGAACGTGAAGAACAGCAGGTTGCGGCCCGGCACGAAGGTCGTCGGCAGGCCGGAGTCGGCGAACACGATCGCCTGCTGCCGCGTCAGCGCGGTGTCGCTGATCTGCCCCAGCAGCCCGATGTCCAGCACGTGGTCGGCACCCAGGCGCTCGCGCCAGCGCGGAAAGCGCTCCTTCAGCTGCGCCAGCACGGTGCCGCGGCACTGCAGTTCGACCGCATGCCGCTGGCCGTAGTCGAAGCCTATCGTCTCGACATGGGCGTGGTGTTCCAGCGCCCAGGCCAGGCAGGTGGCGGAGTCCTGCCCGCCGGAGAACAGGACGAGCGAACGGTGTTGCCGGGAGGTGTTCATCGAAAGTGCTTGGTTTGCGGGCCGGGCCGGCAGCCGGATCGCGTGCTGCAGCCCGCCGCCATTCTCGGCGCTCATCGGCGACGCCAGGCCCTTGGGCATACTCGGCGCTCTCGAGACACGAACAGGGAGCGTGGTGATGGCGGCGGTGAAACGGGGGCTGGCTTACCGGCTGGGGTGGTCGGCTTTCGCGGTGGCGCTGGCTGCCTATTCGGTCTATCTCGGCCTCAATGGTGGTGGCTGGAGCCACGTCGCGACGGCCCTCGCCTGGGTCTTGTTCGCCGTCTCCTGGTTCCTGCAGCCGGTCGCGCCGTCGGGCGACGCGCCCGTGGCCGGTGCCGCCGGCTTGCGCAACGGGGTGACGATCGCGGCGGTCGTCTTGTTGGTGGGCAGTCTGGTCGTACGCTGGCTGTTCGGCGTGTAAATTCGCTCGCTGATGCCGCAACGTCCCGCGCCGATGATCAGCAGAAACTCCGCAGAGCAGATTGCCGACGACCTTCTTGCACAGGAGCGTGCCCGGCTGCAGCTCGAACGCGACGCCAGCGCGCCGCGCGTGCCCGGGTGGTACCGCGTCGACGGCCTTGACCGGCTTGGGCGCCATGAGCAAGTGCAGTGGCTCGCGGCCGAACGCCGCATGGTGCTGCGCTCGCCGCGCTTCATCGCCCTGCATTTGGCCTGCCTCCTGGCTGTCGCTGCAGGCTTGCTGCTGTTCCACGCCGCTTCTTCCACGACGTTTTTGTGGGTGACTGCGGCGTCCTTGGGCCTTTCGGTCGTCCGTATCCTCTTCATACGCCGTGCGCTCGCCCGGCGCCTGGCTGAAAGGCTGGCCGGCGCGGTCCCGTCCGGCCGCTGAGGCGGTCTGGCGAGACGTCGTCTGCGACTCCAGCAGCCGCCGCCATTCGCGGCGACACTGCGCCCGGTCCCCACACCGAAAGCGGCCCGCTTGAGACGTCACCATGAACGCCACCGTCTGCAGCGCATCGGCTGGCTGCGCGCCGCGGTGCTGGGCGCCAACGACGGCATCGTCTCGACCGCGAGCCTGATCCTGGGCGTGGCCGGCGGCGGCGCCGGTCACGACGCGGTGCTGGTCGCAGGCGTCGCGGCGCTCGTCGCCGGGGCGATGTCGATGGCCGCCGGCGAGTACGTCTCGGTCAGTTCGCAGGCCGATACCGAACGTGCCGACCTCGAGGTCGAACGGCGCGAACTGGCCGCCGACGGCGCGGCCGAACACGAGGAGCTGGCGCGCATCTACATCGGCCGCGGCGTCGAACGTGGCCTCGCCGGCCAGGTGGCGACGCAGCTGATGGCGCACGACGCGCTCGGCGCCCATGCGCGCGACGAACTCGGCATCAACGAAATCACGCAGGCGCGTCCGGTGCAGGCGGCCTTGGCCTCGGCGGCCTCGTTCTCGGCCGGCGCCGCGGTGCCGCTGGCGATCGCCTGGCTGACACCACCGGCGGCCGCGGCCGGCGTCGTGACGGTGGCCTCGCTCGTGCTGCTGGCGGTGCTGGGTGCGGTCGCGGCGAAGGCGGGCGGGGCACCGGCCGGTGCCGCTGCGGGCCGCGTCACCTTCTGGGGCGCGCTGGCGATGGCCGTGACCTACGGCATCGGCGCGCTCGTCGGCAGCGTGGTCTGAAACCCGCTCAGGCGGCCGGGAAGCTGGGCCGCGGCAGGCTCTCGAAACCGGGGCGTGCGAACAGGTAGCCCTGGAACAGGTGCACGCCCTGGGCCCGCAGCCAGCGGTACTCGGCCGTGGTCTCGACGCCTTCGGCAATGACGTCTATTCCCAGCAGCTCGCAGGTCAGCAGCAGCCCGCGCATGATGGCCTGGCGCGGGCCGTTGCTCTCGATGCCGCGGATCAGTCCCATGTCGACCTTGATCGTGTCGGGCTGGAAGTCGGCCAGCAGGTTCAGCCCCGACTGGCCGGCGCCGAAGTCGTCGATCGCCAGCGCCAGGCCGTCGCGCTTGTGGCGGTTGACCAGCGCCGCGAAGCCCGGTGCGTCGGCGATCACGTCGCTCTCGGTGACTTCGATCACCAGGCGCTGCGGCTCCAGCCCGGCGGCGCGCGCGGCGCGCAGCGTGGCGTCGATGGCGTCTTCGTCGGCGAGCACGCCGTGCGGCAGCAGGTTCAGGTTCAGCTGGCAGCTCAGGCCCAGGCGCGCCGCCAGCGCCAGCGCCTGGGCGCGGCTGTGGCGGTCGAAGGCGGCGCGGCCGGCGGCCGGCAC
>NZ_NRRU01000083.1 GCF_016583785.1 Rubrivivax gelatinosus
CACCGCCTCGGGGACATCGGTTATTACGTCGCCGGCCGCGGCAAGCCGCTGCTGCTGGTGCACACGGTCAACGCCGCTGCATCCGCGGCGGACGTTCGGCCCATCTTCGAGCATTGCAGCGAAAGCCGCACCGTGTTCGCGCTCGACCTGCCCGGTTTCGGCAGCAGCGATCGCAGCGACCGCGAGTACACGCCGCGCCTGATGACCGACGCCGTGCTCGCGATGCTGGGCCCGATCCGCGAACGCTGCGGCCCCGGCCCGGTCGACGTGCTCGGCGTTTCGCTGGGCTGCGAGTTCGTCGCCCGCGCCGCGAGCGAGATGCCCGAGGCCTTCGGCCGCATCGCGCTCGTCAGCCCCACCGGCTTCGCCGGCCGGCGCACGCTGCGTGGCCCCGAAGGCAGCACGCTCGGCAAACCCTGGCTGCACCGCATCCTGGCGGCGCCGCTGTGGGCCAACGGCCTGTACCGGTTGCTGACGCGCCCCGGCGTCGTGCGCTACTTCCTCGAGCGCACCTGGGGCAGCAAGCGCATCGACGAAACGCTCTGGGCCTACTGCGTCGCCAGCGCACGCCAGCCCGGCGCGCGCCATGCGCCGCTGCACTTCCTGGCCGGCAACCTGTTCGGCGCCGACATGCACCGCATCTACCAGGCGCTGCAGCAGCCGGTCTGGGCCAGCCACGGCGTGCTGGGCGACTTCACCGACTACCGCGCGATGTCCATCGTCGCCGGCCGTCCGAACTGGCGCTTCAGCGTCTACCCGACCGGCGCCCTGCCCTACTTCGAGGTGCCGCGGCCGTTCTTCAACGAACTCGACGGCTTCCTCGCGCAGCCGGCCACGGCGGCGCTGCGGCCGGTGCTGGAAACGGTCTGATCGAATCGCCCCGCGTCCGGGCTGCCGGACGCGCGGCCATTCAACGCACGGTGTCGTCGATCAGCACGCGCACGTCGCGTGCACCGACGGCCACCGGCTGGCTGAAGCCCTGCAGGTCGCCAGGCCGCGGCAAGGCGTCACCGCTCTTGCTGATGCGCACGCCGATCACGACACGCTGCTGCGAACTCAGCTTGGCGTCCGGGCTCATCGCCTGGCTGTCGTCGAGCGTGAAGCTGAACGGCAGGTCGGCCGCGGTTTTGCGCAGCGTCGCCAGCGGCATGCGCGGGCCTTCGGCCGGACGCGCGAAGACAAACACGGTGTCGCCCGGCGCGATGCGCTCTTGCAGCGCCGGCGCCAGTTCGACACGGCCCGAGACGCTGGTGGCGCCCGCCGCCGCAGCAGTCTTGCCGGCGGCCGCCGGTGCGGCAGCCGAAGCCGCGGCCACCGGAGCCATGCCGCCACGGCGCCGGGCTTCGTCGACGGCACCCTGCAACTGCTTGGCGAACTCGCCCTGCGGGCCGGCCGCCTGTATGGCACGTTCCCACAAGGCCGCCGCCTGCGGGTACTGCTCGCGGTTGAACGCGATCGTGCCGCCCAGCGCCAGCGCCTTGACGTTCTTCGGATCGGCCTTCAGCGCCTGCGCGATCAGGCGCTCGGGCTCGCCTTCCAGCGAGCGGTTGTTGGCCATGCCCAGCGCGTCGGCCAGGTCGGCCAGCGCCTGGGCGTCGCCGGGCTTGAGCGCGCTCACCTTGCGGAAGGCCTTCAGCGCGTCGTCGGCACGGCCGAGTGCGGCGTAGGTGCGGCCGAGCATCTGCCAGGCCTGCACGTCGTCGGGCGTGCCCTTCAGGCGCTCCTCGAGCGCCGCGACCATGGCCTCGATCTGCTTGGCGTCCGGGCCATCGGCCTCGGCGCCAGCGCCGGCCGCAGCCTGCTCGCGCAGCGCCGGGTCGGGCGGGCCGACCTTCCAGCCCTGCCAGTCGCCGTGCAGCGCGTAACCGGCGACGCCGGCGACGAGCACGAAGGCGGCGACGATGGCCTTGAGCCGGGTCGGCAGCCGCGGAGCGGCTTCGGCCACCGGCGCCGGCGCGGTGGCCTGCGTGGTGACGGCGGCGACGATGCGGCGTTCGAGGTCTTCGCGGGCGGCGCGCGCGGCGTCGCCGGTCAGCACTCCCTGCCGGCTCAGCGTTTCCAGCTCTTCGAGCTGGCGCTTGAGCTCATCGAGGGAGGCGGGGTTCGTCATCATCGTCGGGGGTGTCGGGGTCGAAGGCGTCGGGCGAGGCACGCTGGCGCCGGCGCAGGGTGATGAAGAGCGCCAGCAGCGCGATCGCCAGCAGCACCGGCGGGCCGACCCACAGCAGCGCGGTGGTCGGCTTGAACGGCGGCTTGTAGAGCACGAAGTCGCCATAGCGCGCGGTCATGTAGGCGCGGATCTGGTCCTCGTCCATGCCACGCTGCAGCATCTCGCGCATCTGCTGGCGCAGGTCGACCGCGAGGTCGGCGTGCGAGGCGGCGATGGTCTCGTTCTGGCAGACCAGGCAGCGCAGCTCTTCGGCCAGCTTGATCATGCGCGCCTCGACGACCGGGTCGTCGGCCACCGGCGGCGCTTCGGCGGCGAAAGCGGCCAGGCCGGCGGCGCAGGCGAGCGCGGCGGCGAGGCGGCGGGTCCAGCGCAGCAGATCAGCCATTGAGCTTCCTCACCAGCGGCTCGATCGTGTCGCGCAGCACCTCGGGCGTCACCGGGCCGATGTGCTTGTAGCGGATGACCCCGGTCTTGTCGACGACGAAGGTCTCGGGCACGCCGTAGACGCCGAAGTCGATGCCGATGCGGCCGTCGCGGTCGACGAAGGAGGCCTTGTACGGGTCGCCCAGGCGCTGCAGCCACTGCTTGGCAGCGCCGGCTTCGTCCTTGTAGTTCAGGCCGTACAGCGGCACCGAGGCACGTTTGGTCCAGTCGACCAGCACCGGGTGCTCCTCGCGGCAGGCGGTGCACCACGAGGCCCAGACGTTGAGGATCCAGACCTGGCCGACGAGGTCCTGCTTGCCGACGCTGCGCTCGGGCTCCTGCAGCAGCGTGGTGCGGAACTCGGGCGCGGGTTTGTCGATCAGCGGCGAGGGCACTTCGCGCGGGTTCAGGTTCAGGCCGACGGCGAGAAAGCCGACGAGCACCAGGAAGGCCACCAGCGGCCAGAGGAAACGGTTCATGCGAGGCTTTCCGCGGGGCTGCGGGTGGCGGCCGCGGCGGCCTGGCGCACGCGGTAGCGGCGGTCGGCCGCGGCCAGTGCGCCGCCGAAGACCATCAGCAGGCAGCCGCCCCAGATCCAGGAGACGAAGGGTTTGTAGTGCACGCGCACGACCCACTCGCCGGTGGCGAGCTGCTCGCCCATCGAGACGTAGAGGTCGCGCCAGAGGTTGCCGTCGACGGCAGCCTCGGTCATCGGCATGGTCTGCACGCGGTAGATGCGTTTTTCGGGGCTCAGCGTCGACAGCGTGCGGCCGTCGCGGCTGACCTCGATGACACCCTGCGCGGCGACGTAGTTCGGCCCCTGGACCTCACGCACTTCCTTCATCGTGAAGGTGTAGCCGCCCATCGTCGTGGTGTCGCCCGGGCCCATCTTGACGTCGCGTTCGGTCTCGTAGGTGTTGACCATCGAGACGCCGAAGGCGAACACCGCCACGCCCAGGTGCGCGAACATCATGCCGAACATCGCGCGCGGGATCAGGCGCACGCGGTGCAGCAGCTGGCCGCGCTGGGCGCCGGCCGGCCACAGGCGCTGGCGCAGGTCGACCAGCGTCGCGAACACGATCCAGTAGGCCATCGCCAGGCCGCCGGTGGTGGCCGGCGCGATGCGGCCCGCGGCCCAGCCGGTGGCCAGCGCGGCGGCGATGGTCGCCACCGCCGGCAGCAGCAGGCGGCGCAGCAGCGGGCCTATCTCGTCGTGTTTCCAGCGCGTCAGCGGGCCGAAACCCAGCACCAGCACCAGCGGCGCCATCAGCAGGCCGAAGACGGTGTCGAAGTACGGCGGGCCCACCGAGATCTTGCCCATGCCCAGTGCGTCCAGGAACAGCGGGTACAGCGTGCCCAGCAGCACCGCGCCGGTGGCCACCGTCAGCACCATGTTGTTGACCAGCAGCAGCGACTCGCGCGAGAGCAGCCCGAAACGCTGGCCCAGGCCGACCTTGGGCGCGCGCCAGGCGAACAGCGCCAGCGAGCTGCCGATGACGATGACGAGGAAGGCGAGGATGAACAGGCCGCGGCGCGGGTCGGTGGCAAACGCGTGCACCGAGGACAGCACGCCCGAGCGCACGAGGAAGGTGCCGAGCAGCGACAGCGAAAACGCCGCGATCGCCAGCCACACCGTCCAGACCTTGAAGCCGCCGCGTTTTTCCGTCACCGCCAGCGAGTGGATCAGCGCCGTGCCGACGAGCCAGGGCATGAACGAGGCGTTTTCGACCGGGTCCCAGAACCACCAGCCGCCCCAGCCGAGCTCGTTGTAGGCCCACCAGGAGCCCAGCGCGATGCCGAAGGTCAGGAAGATCCAGGCCCAGGTGGTCCAGGGCCGCGTCCAGCGCGCCCAGCCGGCGTCGAGGTTGCCGCCCAGCAGCGCCGCGATCGCGAACGCGAAGGCCACCGAGAAGCCGACGTAGCCCATGTAGAGCATCGGCGGGTGGAAGATCATGCCCGGGTCCTGCAGCAGCGGGTTCAGGTCGCGGCCGTCGGGCACGCCCGGGATCAGGCGGTCGAAGGGGTTGCTGGTGATCAGCATGAACAGCAGGAAGCCGGCCGCCACCAGCCCCATCACGCCCAGGATGCGGGCGACGAAGGCCTGCGGCAGCGAACGGCTGAACAGCGCCACCGCCACCGTCCAGCCGGCGAGCATCAGCACCCACAGCAAGAGCGAGCCTTCGTGGCCGCCCCAGACCGCGGCGATCTGGTAGACCACCGGCAGCGCCGAGTTCGAGTTCTCGGCGACGTAGGCGACCGAGAAGTCGTGGCGCAGGAACGAGACCGTCAGCAGCCCGTAGGCCGCCAGCACCAGCAGCGCCTGCCAGGCGGCCAGCGGCCGCGCCAGCGCCATCCAGTCGCCGCGGCCACGATGGGCGCCGACGATGGGCATCACGCCCTGGGCGATGGCGACGGCGAGCGCGAAGAACAGCAGCAGATGGCCGAGTTCGGGGATCACTTGGAGTCTCCGGTGGCCAGCGTGTCGGCGCTGTGTTTCATCTTCTGCGCGCGCTGCATCGCGTCGGCGGCCTCGGGCGGCATGTAGTTCTCGTCGTGTTTGGCCAGCACCTCGCGCGCGGTGAAGGTGCCGTCGGGGCCGAGCTGGCCCTGGGCGACGACGCCCTTGCCTTCCTTGAACAGGTCGGGCAGCACGCCTTCGAAACGCACCGGCACGTCCTGGGCGGTGTCGGTGACGACGAAACGCACCATCACGCCTTCGCGCACCACGCTGCCTTCGCGCACCATGCCGCCGATGCGGAAGGTGCGGCCTTCGGGCGCTTCCTTGGTCGCCACCTGCGTCGGCGTGTAGAAGAAGACGAGGTTGCTGTTGAAGGCGTTGAGCACCAGCGCCGCGGCGGTGCCGACGGCGGCGAGCACGCCGAGCGCGATGGCGGCGCGTTTGTGGCGCGGCTTCATTGTTCGCCTCCGTCGCGGGCGGCGGCGAAGGCACGCGCGCGGCGGCGCTCGGCCAGATGCGACTCGGCCAGCATCGCCACCAGCATCACGCCGTAGGAGCCCCAGACATAGAGGCCGTAGCCGCCCATGGCGAGGAATTCGTCCCAGGAGTTCCAGTACATCGTCAACCCTTCCGAGCGCCGACCAGGCCACGGACCCAATCGGTGTCCGACTCCTGCTCCAGCACGATGGCGCGGGCGCGCGTGAACACGACCGCGAAACTGTAGGCCCAGCAGGCCAGCGTCATCAGCAGCATGGCCGTCAGCATGGTCGAGGCCATCTTCGGCGCCGCCGTCATGCTGACCGTCGCGCCCTGGTGCAGCGTGTTCCACCACTTCACCGAGAAGTAGATGATGGGCACGTTGACCGCACCGACGATGGCCAGCAGCGCGCCGGCATTGGCCGCGCGGCGCGCGTCGTCGATGGCTTCGGTGAGCGCGATGTAGCCGAAGTAGAGCAGCAGCAGGATGAACTCGGAGGTGAGGCGCGCGTCCCAGACCCACCAGGTGCCCCAGGTCGGCTTGCCCCACAAGGCGCCGGTCCACAGCGCGAGGAAGGTGAACATCGCCCCGGTCGGCGCCAGCGCGCGCGCGTACATCGACGCCATGCGCGCGTTCATCGCCCAGCCGACGGCGGCGAAGAAGGCCATCACGAGGTAGATCACCATCGACATCCAGGCCGCCGGCACATGGATGAAGATGATGCGGTAGGCGTCACCTTGCTGGAAGTCGCTGGGCGCGATGCCGAAGCCCATGGTCAGGCCGGCGATGGCGAACAGCACCGTCACCGCCCAGCACCAGGGCACGAGGCGGCCGGCGAGCGAATAAAAGCGCGAGGGCGCGGAGAACGTCGACCAGCGCAGGCGTTGGGTCATGGTCCGGACTTGAGGGGTCAGTCGAGCGAGATGCGCAGCGCCGCGGCCGTGGCCAGCGGCGCGCCGAGCGCGGTGAGGATCAGCACCGCGCCGAGCAGCGAAAAATGGGCGGCCGGCGACAGGCCGCTGTCGACGGCACCGACGGCGCCGGTGCCGAAGATCAGCGTCGGCACCGTCAGCGGCAGCACGAGCAGGAAGACGAGCGCGGCGCCGCTGCGCAGGCCCAGCGTCAGCGCCGCACCGACGGCGCCCAGCAGGCTCAGCACCGGGGTGCCGACCAGCAGCGTCGCGGTGAGCGCGGCGATGGCGCGGCCGTTCATGTCGAACAGCAGGCCGATCAGCGGCGCCGCGATGACCAGCGGCAGCCCCGTCGTCAGCCAGTGCGCGAACACCTTGCCCGTGACCAGCAGCACCAGCGGCTGCGGCGCCAGCAGCATCTGCTCGAGCGAGCCGTCCTGGTGGTCGGAGGCGAACATCTGCGTCACCGAGAGCATGGCCGCGAGCAGCGCGCAGACCCAGACGACGCCGGGGCCGATCTGGCGCAGCGTCGCCGGCTCGGGGCCGACACCGATGGGGAACAGCGCCGCGGCGACGATGAAAAAGCCCAGCGGCAGCAGCGCCTCGACACGCCTGCGCCCGGCAAGCAGCAGGTCGCGCTGCGTGGTGGCCAGCAGCATCGAACTCATGCTCGGTGGCGGAGGATGTGACGCAACATGAGACTGATGCGCGACGGCTCGACACGCCTGCTCCCGGCAGGCAGCAAGTCGCGCTGCGTGGTGGCCAGCAGCATCGAACTCATGCTCGGGGTCTAAGGATGTGACGGAACATGAGGCTGTTACGAGGGGAACAGGGGATTGTAATTAGGCGTGAGGTCACCGGGAAAACGCGGGGTCACCCTGCCGGCGTGGCCGGCGGCACACGCGCGGCGGCCGCGTCCTCGGGGTCCTGCCAGTCTCGCGGCAGGTCGTGCGCGATGCCTTTGTGGCAGGCGATGCAGCTCTTGCCCTCGGCCTGCGCGCGCTGGTGCTTGGCGTAGGCGCTCTTCTTCTGCACGTCGGGCGCCATCGCCTCGAAAGCGTGGCAGCGGCGGCACTCGGCCGAGCCGCCGGCCTGCATGCGGCCCCACTCGCGCGTGGCCATCAGCAGCCGCCGGGCCTCGAACTTCTCCGGCGTCGAGATCGTGCCCTGCTGCTCGTGCCAGAGCTCGCGTGCACCCTGCAGGTGGCGCAGCAGCCGCCCGGCGGTGTCGGGCGGCACGTGGCAGTCGGCGCACTGCGCGGCCACGCCGCTGCGGTTGCCGTGGTGCATCGACAGCTTCATCTCGGCCAGCGGCGTCTGCATCGTGTGGCACGAGGTGCAGAAGGCGTTGGTCTCGACGCGCTGCAGCGCGAAGCTGCCGCCAGCGAAGGCGAGCGCGCCCAGCACCAGGCCGAGCAGCAGCACGGCCCAGGGCCAGCGGGAACGGAAACGACCGGAAGCACGCGCCAAGCAGGACCTTTCTCAGCGCGTCAGGATCCACTGCGCGAGGTTCTCCAGGTCGGCGCGTTCGCCGCGCACGACCTTGTGTTCCTCTTCGTGGCCGTCAGGGAACTTGGCTTTCTCGCCGCTCGTCAGGTGCAGGACGACACGGTCGACGGCGCCGGGCTTGCCGCGGAACTTCTTCGCCGTCTGCTGGAACGAGGGCCCGTCCTTGGCCTTGTCCACCGCGTGGCACTTCAGGCAGTTGTTGCGCCTGACCATGGCCTCGGCCGCGGCTTCGTCCAGCGCCGCCGCGGCGCCGGCGGCACCCAGCCCGGCGGCCAGCAGCAGCACGGCGGCGACGGAGCGGACGCGAACGGGTCGGACGGGGCGGGTCACGGGTCTCCTCGATGCGGTGATGGCTCGATCCGGGGCCGGTGCTTGGACGCCGGGCCGCTGCGGAGCGCGCGATCTGGACTCAGTCCAGACCTTAACCGCGGCCGACCCGTCGTGCCGCGCTCTTCGCGGCTTTCTTGACAATTATCAGACGGATGCCGCCGCCCGGCGCGAGGGCTGGGCGCGGCGCGTCTCCAGGTCGTATTGCAACGCACCGGCGAGCTCGACGACCTGGTGGCTGGTCAACAGAACCGCACCACCGCGCGCCGCGTGCGCCAGCAGCAGCTCGGACAGGCGCGCCGTGCTCTGGGCGTCGAGCGCGTCGTAGGGCTCGTCCAGGATCCAGGTGCGCGGCGTCTCGTCCAGCGCCAGGCGCGCGAGTGCACCGCGGCGACGCTGACCTTGCGACAGCGTGCGCACCGCGGCGCCAGCGCGGTCGGCTAGACCGGCCGCGGCCAGCGCCGCGCCGGCGCGTGTGTCGGCGTCGGCAACACCCGAGAGCCGCCCGAGGAAAGCGAGCGACTCGCGCAGCGTCAGGTCGTCCTTCAGCGCGTTGGCGTGGCCGATGTAGACGATGGCTTCACGCGCTTCGGTGCCGGCGGCACGCAGCGGGCGGCCGTTCCACAGCAGTTCGCCCGCCTCGGGCGTCGACAGCCCGGCGAGGATGCGCATCAGGCTGGTCTTGCCGCTGCCGTTGGTGCCGCGCAGCCAGGTGATCGTGCCCGGCGCGAGCCGGATGTCGACACCTTCGAACAACAGCCGGCGGCCGCGGCGGCAGGCGAGTGCGCGGCCTTCGAGGCCGGTGGCCAGCGAGGCGGTGGTGGAAGCAGATGCGGCCACGGCGGTAAGGGTTCGGGAAGCCGGGCGACCCGGCGGCGCGCGATTCTGGCACGCGCCGCGGGCCCGCCTTCAGCGCAGCCGCCGGTGCAGCCGGGCGATCTCGTCCTCGAGGTCGGCGACCAGCGCCGCCAGTTCGGGCACGGCGTCGAAGTCGCGCTCCAGCAGCGCCAGCCGGCGCACGCGGTGCAGCGCGAAGGCGTCGAAGCGCCAGTTGCCGCCGCTGCCTGCCGCCGGCTGCAGGTAGCCGGCCTCGACCCGTTCCAGCACCCAGCCCGGCGCCACGGTGCCGACGCGGCACAGCTCGTCGAGCGTCAGCAGCAAGGCCTCGTCCAGCCGTTGTTGCACGTCGGGCCTCATGCCGCGCCCTCCCCGCGTTCGGCCTCGGCTGCCGCCACCTTGCGGGCGTCGAAGTCGGGCAGTTCACGCGCCATGCGTTCGTAGATCTCCTTGGCACGCGGCTCCAGCGCGCTCGGCAGCACGACACGCAGCACCAGGTCCAGGTCGCCCGGCGGCGAGCCCGGCAGGCCGCGGCCACGCAGCGTCAGCCGCCGCCCCGACTGCGCGCCGGCCGGCACGCGCACCTTGAGCGTCGAGCCGTCGGGCAGCGTCAGCGGCACCACCGAACCCAGCGCCGCTTCCCAGGGTGCGACCGGCAGTTCGCCGATCAGGTCGGCGCCGTCGACACGCCAGTGCGCGTGTTCACGCAACTGCACCTCGAGCAACAGGTCGCCCGGCGGATGCCCCGCGCCGCCCTGCCCGGCCAGCCGCACCATGCGCCCCGGGCGCACGCCGGGCGGCAGCGTGACGTCGAGCGTGCGTTCGCCCAGCACCACGCGGCCGTCGGCACCGAGCTGCGGCTGGCGCAGCGAGACCCGGTGCACGCCGCCGCGCAGCGCGTCCTCCAGGTCGAGCACGATCTTGGCGTGGTGGTCCTCGCCGCGGCCGGCACCCGGCCGGTTGCGGCGCGGCGCACTGGCGCGGCCGAAGATGTTCTCGAAGAATTCGCTGAAGTCGCCGTAGTCGGCCGCGCCGGCGCCGGGCCGGCCGCCGCCGCGGAACTCGAAGCCCGCGTCCCAGTCGGGTGGCGGCGTGAAACGTTCGCCGGCCTGGTGGCCGCGGCCGATCTGGTCGTAGGCGGCGCGGCGTTCCGGGTCGGACAGCACCGCGTGAGCCTCGTTGACCTCGCTCATGCGCGTGGCCGCGTCGGGCTCCTTGCTGACGTCGGGGTGGAACTTGCGCGCGAGCTTGCGGAAGGCCTTCTTCACGTCCTCCTGCGTCGCGTCGCGCGGCACGCCCAGCACCTGGTAATAGTCCTTGAACTCCACCGTGTAAGGCCTCCGATGTCGCTAGGTGGAGGCGGGACGCGTGGCTTCAAGGTCCATAAGGGCAATCCTGTTCGCCGGCGTCAGTCACACGAGCGGCTGCAGGCGCTTTCTCGCGGTCGCGCCGGGCTTGCCGCGGGTCTTCGCTGCAGGCCTCGGTCGGACATATCGCCCCTGTTCGGTGCCCGCCGCGGAATGCGCAGCTTCGGCGCTGCGCTGCCCCAGCAGCACGTCACCCGAGATCTGCAGCCCGGTCCGGATCCGCCTCATCATCGACAGCGTCAGCGGCCTCCTGCGGCTCAGCACCTCGTAGACGCGGTTGGTCGCCCCGATCAGCGGCACCAGATCCTGGACCGTCAAGCCCAGTTGCTCCATCCGGAACTTGATCGCTTCGATGGGGTCGGGCGCGTCGATGGCGTGATGCCTGCTCTCGTAGGCGTTCAGGAGCATCAGCAGGACCTCGAAGCGGTCGCCCTCGGGCGTGCCGGGCTGGGGAGGACTGTCGAAGAGCGCCGACGCGGCCTTAAGGGCGGCCCGGTAGTCAGCTTCGGTGCGGATGGGCTTGATTTCCATGTTCACTCCATCTCGACGGTCGCAGCGTCGATGGCGTCGTACTGCTGGTGGGTGCCGACGAACTTGATGTACAGGGCACCGAAGTCATAGGCCAGCGCGACGATCAATCGGTAGTCGTTGCCCTTGATGTTGAAAACCACGCGGTTGTTGCCGACGAAGCTGGCGCTGCGGTACTGATTCTTGATGTCCTGCGGACAGGTCCAGCTGGCACGCGCGGCTTCGGCGTACCAGGCTTTCAGCGCCTGTTCGGAGTTCCGGTAGAGCGGATTGAGCCAGAAGGCCTCCAGCCTCGATCTCGCCACGACGTTCATGCCGCTTCATCTCGTGCTAACCGCCCTGGCGAGCAGTTTAGTCCCAAATTGGGACCCTGACCACCGGCCGAGTCGCTGGTGGACGCCCTCGCCTGCGCCAGAGCTGCCGGAAGACGGCACGCCCCTCGGTCCGGGGGTGCAGACGCCTGCTCCGTCCGGCAACAACCCCTTGCAAATCAGGCACTTGGACCGGGTGTCCGAGGGCGCGCCGGCCGGGCGTGCCGACACGCCGCTGTCACCCGCGCCGCCAACCATGCGCACGCACCGGCCGCCCGAGCCGGTGCCGAAGAAAAACGCGTTGCCGCGGCCTCGTGCCCGCAACGCTTCATCCACCCACAGGAGCACACCACCGTGACCACCTCCCGTCGCAAGTTCATCCAGGGGGCCGCCCAATCGGGCATCGCCGCGGCCACCCTGAGCGCGTTTCCGCCCAGCATCCAGAAGGCGCTGGCCATCCCCGCCCACAACGAGACCGGCACGATCCGGGACGTCAAACACGTGGTCATCCTGATGCAGGAGAACCGCTCGTTCGACCACTACTTCGGCGTGCTCAAGGGAACGCGCGGCTTCGGCGACCGCTTCACGGTGCCGCAGCCCGGCGGCCGCAGCGTCTGGGAGCAGCTGGACGCCAGCGGCAACCCGGTGCTGCCCTACCACCTGGACTGGACCAAGGGCAACGCGCAGCGCGTCTCGGGCACGCCGCACAGCTGGGTGGACGGGCAGCTGGCCTGGCTGGACGGGCGCTACGGCTACTGGCCGGCGGTGAAGAAGACCGCGTCGATGTCGTTCTACGAAGAAGCGGAGATGCCGTTCCAGTACGCGCTGGCCAACGCCTTCACGCTCTGCGACGGCTACCACTGCGCGATGCACACCGGCACCAACTCGAACCGCATGTTCCTGTGGACCGGCACCAACGGCCCCAGCGGCACCGGCGTGGCTTCGCTGAACAACGAGTGGGACGGCTTCAGCCCGAGCGACGACGGCAGCGTCGGCTACGAATGGGGCACCTACCCCGAGCGCCTGCAGGCCGCCGGCGTCAGCTGGATCGTCTACGAAAACATGCCCGACAACTACGGCGACAACTCGCTCGTCGGCTTCAAGCAGTACCGCGCCGCCAACCAGGCCTCGGGCAAGCCCGTCGGCACCGACGGCGGCCCCTACGCCGCCTACGACCCGGCCAGCGACGACGCCCACAACCCGCTGTACAAGGGCGTGGCCAACACGATGCCGGGCACCGCCGGCGACGTCGACGGCTACTTCAAGACCTTCCGCGACGACTGCAAGAACGGCAAGCTGCCGCAGGTGTCGTGGGTGGTGGCGCCGGCCACCTATTCCGAGCACCCGGGGCCGTCCAGCCCGGTGCAGGGCGCCTGGTACATCCAGCAGGTGCTGGACGCCTTGACCGCCAACCCGGAGGTCTGGAGCAAGACCGTCCTGTTCATCAACTTCGACGAGAACGACGGCTACTTCGACCACGTGCCGTCGCCGGCCGCGCCGGCGCCGCTGCCCGACGGCACGCTGGCCGGCAAGACGACGCTGACGGCCGCCGAGCTGGCCTACGAATACAACAACTACCCCTCGCCCCCCGGCACCACCGGCCAGCCGCAGAAGGGCGGCAGCAACTACGACTACGGCGCGCAGGACGGCCGCATCTACGGCCCCGGCGTGCGCGTGCCGATGTACGTGGTCTCGCCCTGGAGCCGCGGCGGCTGGATCAACTCGCAGGCCTTCGACCACACCTCGGTGATCCGCTTCCTGGAAGCGCGGTTCGGCGTGAAGGAGCCGAACATCGCGCCGTTCCGGCGTGCGGTGCTGGGCGACCTGACCAGCGCCTTCAACTTCGCCAACCCGAACAACGAGCCGCTGCCGACGCTGGCTGGCCGCAAGACCAAGGCCGAAGCCGACGCGCTGCGCGCCGCGCAGCAGGCGCTGCCGCAGATCACGCCGCCGGCCGGCCGCGGCGTGCCGGTGCAGGCCACCGGCTACCGCCCGTCGCGTGCGCTGCCTTACGAGCTGACCGTGACGGCGCACGTGCAGGAGCGCCTGGGCCAGCTGCGCCTGGTGTTCCGCAACAGCGGCCGCAGCGCCGCGGTGTTCCACGTCTACGACAAGCTGAAGCTGGACGCGATGCCCAGCCGCCAGCCGATCCCGACCGACCCGGCCGCGCTGCTGGAGTTCCGCGACAAGCAGTACCCGCAGCCGCGCCGCTACATGGTGCAGCCGCGCAAGGCGCTGGACGACGTCTGGGCGGTGCAGACCGACAGCGCCGGCCGCTACGACTTCTGGGTGCTGGGCCCGAACGGCTTCCACCGCCGCATCAAGGGCGACCTGACGGCGCTGCGCCCGCGGCTGGCGCCGTCGCCCGAGGTGCTGCTGAGCTACGAACCGCGCAACGGCGGCCTGCGCCTGGAAGCGCGCAACGACGGCACCGGCCCGGTGACGCTGCGCGTGCGCTCGAACAAGGTCTACGGCAGCCTGACCGCCACCGGCAGCGGCGGCGCCGCGGGCGGCAGCGGCACGGCCTGGGAGCTGAAGTTCAGCGGCCGCGGCGAGCAGGCGCTGTACTGGAACCTGGACGCCACCGGCTGGTGGTACGACTTCATCGTCACCAGCGACAACGACCCGAGCTTCCTGCGCCGCCTGGCGGGGCGCATGGAGACGGGGCGGCATTCGGTGAGCGATCCGGGGATGGGGCTGGTGGACAGCTTCTGACTGTTCGCCGCGGCGCCGGGGCGGGGCTTTTCGGGCCTCGCTTCTTCGGCGCCTTGATGTGAGGTACTTGGGCTGCTGCGGCCGTGATGGCTGTGACGGCCCTTTTCGTTTCTGGTGTGGTTCGCGCGCCGCTGGTTTTGCGCCGCGGCATGCCGGCATCGGCGCGAGAGCCGGCCACCGGGGCGTGTCCCTCCGTTCATGTCCCCCGGGCGGGCTGCGCCCGCCCTCCTCCTAATACTTCACTGCGGGACACGCCCCGGCGGCCGGCTCCGGTGCGGGGGAGGGGCGCTTGCAGGTTGCGGCGCGCCTCGTTCAGAGCATCAGTGGCACCACTGCTGCTCGCACGGGATGCCGTCGCCGTCACCGTCCATCTCAGTGTTGGGACAGCGGTCGAGGAAGAACTTGGCCTCTGCGCACGAGTGCATCTGCGTGCAGCGCGTGCGACCGTCGCAACTGAACCGGGGCGGCGTGGCGGCCGGCACGGGCGCCGTCTCCCTGCGGGTGGGCGCCGCCGCAGAAGCCGCCGCCGCACGGCGGGCCTTCTCGGCGGCGTTCAGTTCTTCGAGCGTCGGGTCCTTGCGCGGCTGCGTCGAAGGGCACGGCGCTTGTTGGTAGGTGACGGTGCCGTTGATGAGGCACTTGTTCATCGTCGCCGCGTCGGCCCTGGTGGCGGCCGTGACGAGCGTCACCGCAGCAACGGCGAGGCACTGCCCCGACAGGGCCGAAAAGAAAGGCCGCTGCCGGCTCCGCTCGACCTTGCATCCCGTCACCCGGTCGACGCGCCCGGCGCTCGTGATGCCGAATTGCAGACCCATGCTCATGATCGATATCCGTCCTGATGAACCACGGGGGACAAGGCCCTCGGTATGTTGATCCGGGCTACCCGCCAGCCAGCACGCCCACGGTCTGCACCCAGCCGGACGATGCATCCAAGCCCCTGGTCGGCTCGACGTCAACCTTCTTGGCACCGATGCACGGCGAGTCCGAATAGATGACCTTGCCATTGCTCTCGCATCGAAACACGTCGCGGGACGGAGTAGGGAGTTTCTGCGCCTGCGCCGCGGTGGCACCAAGGGCAGCGGCAAGGCACAGAGCAAAGCGTATAGCCATGAAATCTGGGACCGAATCGAATGAGTTTAGGAGCATTGGCGAAAAGCACCGGTATCCAGATCCCCGCCCTAGGTTATCCCGCAGGCAAGGGCGCTCCGGCATGTCGGCGTTGTTCGCAACACTGTTCAGCCTTCCCGGAGATCACGCAACCTTCAACGAGGCCCACTTACAAATCGCTAGCATGGCGGAAGCGAGGCCAGACCGAACAGTTAGACAGCGGATATTTCCCGAGCTTCTGGCAGTACTACGTCACTGGATTCGGTTCACCTTAGTCAGTGGCTTCAAATGCTTGCGTTGACTTCTTGGATGGTCGCTTAGGGTCGCCGAAATCGATGATGCCTTCAAGAACAATTTTCCCGTCGCGATAAGTCATTTTGATAACTTGAGCCAGCTCAATTTATGGCGCTTTACAATCAGGAATGACACCATACCGCTTGATCATCTGCGGCCCCGGCACACCATCCGCAACTCCTTCGGTTAGGCCGAAACAAGGTCCGCGTCCGCTCGATGGAGGGGTTAGGCATCAGCGTTGTAGTCGATGATGATCAGTACCCCTTTTGCGGTGTCGTACAGGATCATCATCGAATAAATGAATAGCGCGGCAATTGCAGAGCCAAAGAACATGCTTGCATTGGGGATTTCCTTCGTGAATCTTGACTGCTGAACAGTGAGCAGCAGGATCGCTGCACCAATTAGCACCACCTGTTCCTTCACGGACAGTAGAAACTGAGCTCGGGTTTCCCTAAACTCTCCTTCGTGACCGTGCTTCTCGATGAGCTCTCGGATCTTGGTGAGCACTATCCCCATCGTTGCTGAGTTGACAGCTAGAAGCGCAATGAGGATGTTGATGAGGTTGGCTTTGAGAAATTCCGTGAAGTAGGAGCTTTCGAGCCACACTTGAGCCAGCTGACAGAGAAATCCCGCTCCCAGGGCAATCAGGGTTGTTCGGAGAACCTGCGCTATCACTTCAGCAGTTCCTGCAGCAAGGACGCAACATTCTCAGGTGTGCCTTTGAGAACCGCCTCGTCGACTGTCACTTCGCGCACGGTGCGCGAGGTGTGTAGAAGCTTCTTAATCCCGGCCAGTCGAATTGCTATGTCTCCGCCACCTTGACTGCTGTAGTCGACGAGGGCGTTGACTAGTGGATCGGACTGATCCAGCTTCAAGGAAGAACCTGGGTCGGACGCGATTGCAACATGGCTCTTCACGGCATTCGTTCTCTTGGCAAACTGCTTGAGGTTCTCCGGTAGAACTCCGGAGATGTTCGCCATGTTGGGTGTTACAAGCTCAAAGTCTACTTCTTGGATCTTTCCTTTGTGCCGTTCCACGAGATCCCAAAAGACCTTCTTCTCGAAAAGCGGCTCGTAGAGTGCAGTAAGCTGATTCTTGGCGAGAACTGGCTCGACAGAGTCAAAGACAAGCTTCAAAACCGCCTGGGTGTCCTGAAAAGCGTTCGCTCGGTGTTGGACCGCGATCAGTTGCTTGTCCGGCGCATTCCAGATGACTAAGAGAATTTTTGGCCAGTTATCAATGACTTCAGTCTTGAAGTCTCGCGTTTCGTGCTGCAGCGAACGGTTGGCAGCGATCCGATAAAGAAGCAGATCGTCGGCCTGCACCAGGCGCTGCGTAGCGGTCTGCGTGCGCCCGCCAGTGAAGGCGAGCGATGACGATAGCGCTTCAGCGAAGATATGATTCTTCTTGGAAATTAGATCTTCAACCGTAGCGGCGCCATAGAGATCGCCCTGAAAGTGCCTGTCGACCGGCAGCAACTGGTACCGGTAGAGATGGAATCGGGTTATGGCGCGTCGCGCCATGTGTGATTCTGATGCCTAACGAATGAAAGGGACATCCCCATAGCGTCCCACCCGCCCGAGGTTATCCCTCAGGGAAGGACGGTCGCCTGGTACGACGATGGGGTTGCGACATCTCATCCTCCACCCGGCTGACGCAAGGAGATGTCCATGACGATTCTGTTTCTCGGGATCGATCTGGCCAAGAACGTGTTTGCCCTGCACGGTGTCGACGAGCGAGGCAAACCTGCGCTGGTGCGCCCGGCAGTGCGTCGCGACCAGTTGCTCGAAGCGGTGGCCCCTGCCGCCGTGCACCATCGGCATGGAAGCCTGCTCGGGCGCGCACCACTGGGCTCGGCGCTTCCAGGACTTCGGCCACACGGTGCGGCTGACGGCGCCCAAGTTCTGCAGCGCCTGGACGAGCGCGTGGCCGCGTACGACGAGCAGATCCGGCTGATGGCCCAGGCCGAGAACCGCGCCCGCGCTCTCATGGTCATGCCCGGCATCGGCTCGACCACCGCCAGCGCGCTGCTGGCGAGCATCGGTTACGGACACGACTTCGCCAACGGCCGCCAGCTCGCCGCCTGGATGGACCTGGCGCCAAGCCAGTACAGCTCCGGCGGCAAGAACCGGCTCGGACGCATCACCAAGGCCGGCGACGCCTACCTGCGCACGCTGTTCATCATGGGAGCCCGCGCCGTGCTGGCCGCCGCGGCCAACAAACACGACCGGCTGAGCCGCTGGGCCACCGCGCTGGCCGAGCGCCACGGCTACTGGAAGGCTGTGGTCGCCATCGCCGCCAAGAACGCGCGCATGGCCTGGGCGATGCTCGCCAAGGGCGAAGAGTTCAAGCCCATGGCCTGAACAACAGCCGCGCCGCCCAAGCCAACCGCCAACCTCATAGGAGAACGGCGACCTTGAATGCGTTTTTGCCACCGCGTGACGCCTGCGTTGATGGATCAAGGTTGGACCTGCGCGGTGAGTACTCGTTTAACTCAAGGCGGTGCCGGACACTGCGACCGCGGCTAACGAATGGGCCTTGCAGGCCGCGCCGGGCCAGTGGCCCGGCCCCTCGTGTGGCGCAGGCCGGCCACTGGCCGCCCTGCGTCCGCAATTGGCCCCCGCGCGCGTCTTTCATCAGGGCCCGCAGCATCGAGCGCTGCATCAAAGGCCGGTTGTAGTTTTGCAGTCCGCACATTGGTTCTCTTGCCATCAGGCGATGCAATGGCAGTACACCGTCGAAGTGCTTTGATGAATCGATGATCGATTCATCAAGAACTCGTTTTGCTTGACAGGTGAGGATGCCATTGTAACGAATTAAGCTGCGCCGCGAAGCGGAGTCGGCTTGGACGAATTGTTAGTTTGCACCGGATGAAACCAAGATCGCGAAACCTTGAATAGCCGCTGCCGCCGCTGCCGCATAAGCGCCACGCCGACTCCATTTTTGCTGGAGCTTTGCGCTCTCAATGACGTCGTTCCCGTACGACTCTAAGGAAGCCTCAATCCAGCCGTCAGCACTAACCTTGTCTTTTGCCTTAACTTGAACGGTGGCAGAGACGAACCAAAGAATGGCCGCAAAAAATGCGAGACCGGCCGAAAGATAGTTGAGATGATTAGCGGTCATGATTCGTGCGTAACCTAACAACCTAGTTAACTGGCGCCGGAGCGCGAAGCGCCGATGGTACCGCTACAGGCCATGAAAATTCCAAAGGCATAGCCTGTAGTGGCGTCCGCATTTAACGACCAGTTATGACAGATGCAAATGCAGTTGCGTTGCTCATCTTGGCATGTTGGCGGAACACCGTGGCTGCATGGATGCTAGATCTTGATGTTGAGCATCCGCGCATCGGATGCGATGAGATCGTAGCGCTCGACAAAGGAGCGAATCTTTGAACGATCTTCGTCGTACGTTTTGCACCATCGACCACACGCTTGACCGAACTCGAGAATCAGTTCACGGAGGTTGTAATAACCTATCGCTGTTTGATCAAGCCGCACCTCTTTTGGGATCTCCCCAACGTAAGCAACTAGCTTCCGGATCGCTCCAGATTGCACTTTTCGAGAGCTGAGGCTGCTCATGTGTAATAGAGAATTTCTCTGTTCCCAGAGCTCTTCTGCAGAAATGCCAAGAGGCCTTAGGTCTGCGTATTCGTTTAGCCACTTCACAAAACCGCCTGGAATGTCACCGTACTCGATGTGGCTTACAGAATCTATAGCTACAACTAGCAGCTTTGTGGCAGACACATAGTGCTGATGTTGGAAGAGGATTCGAACCGGCTGAAAGAAATCTGCATTGAGAAGTCCGGAGAAATCAAACCCATCGTCTGTGAAGAAGGTTCCAAAGTAGTCAACGGACATGAAAACCTAACGTCTAAATTCACCGGCGATGCGCAATTTATCGCGCAGCGTCCGGTGGAATTATGGGTTATGCGTATTTCATTGGGCATCAGGGTATAGCACTAACGTACCATTTGATACCATAAGGTAATAATCTAATCTATCTGGAAACTCGATCAAAAACCTCAGACTTGATAATATTTTCTGAAGACGAAGGCAGGCCTCAATTTTCTCCTCAAAGTCGGCCCTAGTGTATTTCGGATAAACAGAGGACTCACCTGACTTATTACTTTTGAGCTTTTGTCCAACAACATGATTTTTGCCGCCTCCCCAGTCAGGGTCGTCAATAGGAGGGCACCATTTAGTGTGGATAATTTCATTTCTGGCTGCGGTCAAATCCTGCATCTCCTGAAATGTCTTTTTTAGCACAACCTGAAATCTCTCTTGGTCAAAAAATTCTGCCAAGAGTGCTTGCAGTAGAATTCTTAGTGGTTCAGCTGTTTGATTTGCCAAGAGTATTTTTCTAATAGAGCGATTTCTTAAACCTTCTTTTTCAAGTACATCCATTGCGCATTCCTCCATTTCGCAACAGGCCTGCTCAAATTCAACCGCAAATTGCCCAATGAGATGAAAAAACTCTTCTCTTTTCAATTAAACCTCCTCTTGCTGCGTATCAGAATTTTCTGCATTTAGACACATAACTCGTTATATGCAATGCAGCACATGAACGCCGCATAACACAACCAACGCTCGCGTAACGGGCGCCTCGAACGGAGGTTCAAGCTCTTGTCGCGCTTGAGATTTCGATCGCCGGGCATCCAGCTCCACGGGCGTAAAAATGACGCGAAAAGCGGCGCCCATTCCAGATTATTCTGAGCCCGCCGCACTGCCCCGCCAAGCCCACCGCCCACCGTCGAGAGGAGTTTGTTCACGCCAAGCAAACAAACCCCGCCCTGCCGCGGGCGTCGGGTGGCCGGTGTAGGGAAGTATTAGGAGGAGGCCCGGCGCAGCCGGGCCGGGGGACATGACCGGAACCGGCCACCCGGCGGCCGCAGCATACAGCGAGCGCCAGCGTGCAACCGGCCACACCCAACCAACTGCGCCAGATCAAATCCACACAGCCGCACCACCCAAACACGGTCCCCAGCGCCAACAAGTAGCGACAAGACGACCCCCAAAGCGCGCCAAACAGACCCCTCTTGAAAGCCCGACCCCCGACCCCTAACTGACCGGTACAGCCAGCGGTGGCACCGAGTCAGCCCCGCCGGCCGCAACCGGACTTAGGAGGTCAACCATGTACCGCACCCTGTTCCCGCGCGACGTCTTCGCCGAGCTGGATCGGCTCCAACGCGACATGACGTCGGTATTCGATGGTTCGCCCAGCATCCGCGGCATCGGCCGCGGCGGTTATCCGGCGCTCAACGTCGGCAGCACCGAGAACTCGTTCGAGGTCTACGCCTTCGCACCCGGGCTGGACCCGGCCGCCATCGAGGTCAACCTCGACCGCGGCGTGCTCACGATCGACGGCGAACGCAAGGCCGAGGCGCTGCCTGCCAGCGCCGAAACCAAGCGCACCGTGCACCTGGAAGAGCGCTTCGCCGGCCGCTTCCGCCGCGTCGTCAGCCTGCCCGAGGACATCGACCCGAACGCCGTCTCGGCCGACTACAAGGACGGCGTGCTGCACGTCAGCGTCAAGCGCCGCGCCGCCACCCAGCCGCGCCGCATCGCCGTCAACTGATTGCCGCTTACGGAGGACACCATGAACGCCGTCACCCAAACCCGTGACACCGCTTCCGCCCGCCGCGAACCGGCCCTGCTGCCGCCTGTGGACGTGGTCGAGGACACGACCGGCATCACGCTCTACGCCGACCTGCCGGGCGTGCCGCGCGAGAACCTGAACCTGCGCGTCGAAGGCGACCAGCTGCTGCTGGAAGCCGACATGGCGCTGGCCATGCCCCAGGGCGTCGAGGCCCAGCACGCCGAGGTGCAGCTCTCGCGCTACCGCCGCGCCTTCACGCTGAGCAAGGAACTCGACGCCGAGAAGGTCAGCGCCGAGATCGCCCACGGCGTGCTGCGTGTGCGCATCCCCAAGGCCGAGCACGCGCAGCCGCGCAAGATATCGGTCCAGGTCGCCTGACGAAGCACCGCTCCGGCCGGCTGCCACCCGGCGGCTGGCCGGCCCTTCGCATCCCCATCGGAGCAATGCCATGAAGATCGACGAGATCCGCCAAGGCTTCGGCACGCTGTGGGACAGCGTGACCGAAGGCTGGGACCGGCTGCGCCACTCGGCCGCCGGCGCCCTGACCCGCCTGCGCCCGGGTGAAGACACCGCCCTGCCCGCCCGCGAAGACATAGACGACGCCTTCTGGTTGCCCAGCAACGGCTGGGCGATGATGGGCGGCGAAGTCTTCGAAGACGAGAACCGCCTCGTCGTGCGCCTGGAAGCGCCTGGCCTGGAGAAGGAAGCCTTCGACGTCCAGATCCAGGGCGACGTGCTCGTCGTGCGCGGCGAAAAACGCTTCGAGCGTGAGACCAGCGACGGCCGCTGGCGCGTGATGCAGTGCGCCTACGGCGCCTTCCAGCGCAACGTGCCGCTGCCGGTGCCGGTGCGCGGCGAAGAAGCCCGCGCCAGCTACCGCAACGGCGTGCTGCGCATCGAGCTGCCCAAGCTCGCGCCCGGCAAACCGCGCACGGTCTCGGTCCAAGTCGGTTAGGCGCCGGCGCGGCGGGGGCCGGCGCCCCGCAGCCGCGCCAGCAGCTTGCGCCCTTCCTCGGCCCACAGCACGGCGCTGGCCAGCGCCACCAGCGTGCCCCACAGCGCGGCCGTCATCGGCACGGTGTGGAACAGCCGGTTCATCGCCGGCACATGCACCACCGCCAGCTGCAGCAGCACGCTGGCGGCCAGCCCGCCGGCGAGCCAACGGTTGCGCAGCCAGCCGCCGAGGAAGGCCGAGCGCCAGCGCGACTGGCAGTTGACGACGTTGAACCACTGGCACATCGCCAGCAACGTGAAGGTCTCGGTGCGCACCTGCTCGATCGCGACGCCGGCCGCCAGCCGCGTGCTGTACCAGCCGTAGGTCACCGCGACCGCGACGCTGGCCATCAGCGCGATGCGGCCGAACATCGAGCGGTCGACCAGCGCGTCGTCGCGCGCCACCGGCGGGCGCTGCATCTCGTCGCCGTCGGGCGGGTCCATCACCAGGTTCACCGTCAGCGTGCCTTCCGTGACGATGTTGATCCAGAGGATCTGCACCGCCAGCAGCGGCAGCGGCTGGCCGCCGGCCAGCGCCAGCAGCAGCAGCGCCACCTCGTCGATCGAGGTCGCGAACAGGTACAGGATCACCTTCTTCAGGTTGCCGTAGACCACCCGGCCCTGCTCGACGGCGCCGACGATGGTGGCGAAGTCGTCGTCGGTGACGACGATCTTGGCCGCGCTCTTGGCGACCTCGGTGCCGGTGATGCCCATCGCGACGCCGACATCGGCCCGCGCCAGCGCCGGCGCGTCGTTGACGCCGTCGCCGGTCATCGCGACGACCTCGCCGCGCGCCTGCAGCGCCTCGACGATGCGCAGCTTCTGCGCCGGATGCACCCGCGCGAAGACGGCGATGCGGGTGATGCCGGCGCGCAGCTCGGCTTCGCCCAGGCGCTCGAGCGCGGCGCCGTCCAGCGCCTGGTCCTGGGCGCCGGCGATGCCCAGCTCGCGTGCGATCGCCAGGCCCGTGAGCTTGTGGTCGCCGGTGACCATCACGACGCGCACGCCGGCGGCATGGCAGGCGGCGACGGCGGCGCGCACCTCCTCGCGCGGCGGGTCGATCTGGCCCGCCAGCCCGAGCAGGCGCACGCGGCCCAGGTAGGCCTCAGGGTCGGGGGCCGCATCGGCCGCCAGGCCGTCGACGCTGGCGAAGGCCAGCACCCGCAGCGCCCGGGTCGCCATCGCCTCGGCCTCGGTGCGGGCGGCGGGGTCGTGGCCGGCGACCAGGCGCAGCACCGCTTCGGGTGCACCCTTGATCAGCAGCCGGGCGCCGCCGCTGCCGTCGGCGTGCAGCGTCGCCATCAGCTGGCGGTCGGCGTCGAAAGGCAGCTCGGCCAGCCGCGGCGCGGCGGCGCGTGCGGCGGCGACGTCGACGCCGGCCTTGGCGGCCAGCGTGCACAGCGCACCTTCGGTCGGGTCGCCAGCGATGCTCCAGCCGGCGGCGCCGGCCGGCGGCCGCAGCTCGGCGTCGTTGCACAGCGCCGCGGCCCGGGCGAGTGCCGCCAGCGCCGGGTCGGCGTCGGCGCGCAGCAGGCCGCCGCCGGCGCGGATCTCGCCTTCAGGTGCGTAGCCGCCGCCGCTCACCTCGGCGCGGCGGCCGCCGGCTTCGGGCCACCACAGCGCCGTCACCGTCATCTCGTTGCGCGTCAGCGTGCCGGTCTTGTCGCTGCAGATCACCGTCGTCGAGCCCAGGGTCTCGACGGCCGACAGGCGCCGGATGATCGCGCCGCGTGCCGCCATGCGCTGCATGCCGACGGCCAGCGCGATCGTCATCGCCACCGGCAGGCCCTCGGGCACGACCGAAACCATCTGGCTGATCGCCACCATCAGCACCTCGGCCAGCGGCAGCCCGCGCCACAGCCCCAGCAGCACGACGGCGACGAAGAGCAGCAGCGCCGCGCCCACCAGCCAGCGGCCGAAACGGTCGATGCGCCGCTCCAGCGGCGTGCGCTGCTCGGCGGCACCTTCGGTCAGCCCGGCGATGCGGCCGACCTCGCTGTCGCGCCCGGTGGCGACGACGACAGCGGCGGCGCGGCCGCCGGTGACGTAGGTGCCGCCGTAGACCATGTTGCGCCGGTCGGCCAGGCCCGTGGCTTCGGGCAGCGCGGCGGTGTTCTTGACCACCGGCAGCGATTCGCCGGTCAGCGCCGCTTCGGCGGCCTGGCACTGCACCGCCTCGACCAGGCGCGCGTCGGCCCCGACGGCGTCGCCGGCGGCCAGCAGCAGCAGGTCGCCGGGCACCAGCTCGCGCGCCTGCACCAGCTGCTCGGCACCGTCGCGGCGCACGCGCACGCGCAGCGTCGAGAGCTGGCGCAGCGCCGCCATCGACCGTTCAGCGCGGCCTTCCTGCGCCGCGCCGACGAGCGCGTTGACGGCGACGACGACCAGGATCACCGCCGCGTCGGCGTGGTGGCCCAGCGTCACCGCGATCAGCGCGGCGACGAACAGGATGTAGATCAGCGGGCTCTGCAGCTGCTGCAGCAGCGTGCGCCAGGCCGGGCGCGGCGGCGGCTCGGGCAGCGCGTTCGGGCCGTGGCGCGCCAGGCCTGGCGCACGC
>NZ_NRRU01000084.1 GCF_016583785.1 Rubrivivax gelatinosus
CGGCGCGCTGGCCGGCGCGAACGCCAGGACCGGCTGCTCGACGGCGTCGCCGCGCTGACGCTGCAGGTGCGCGCCGCGGCCAACCAGGTGCCCGAGGGCTCGGCGCCGCGCGAGCGGCTCGAACTCGCGCTGCGCCGCGCCAGCAGCCTGCTCGACGAGGCGCGGGACTCCGGCGCGGATGCGCCGCCGGCCGGCGGCGCCAGGCCGGTGCCGCCTCGATCCAAAGCATGAGGCCGCGCTACCCCCTTCTGCGGCTGCGGCCGCGCGGGCCCGTCCCTAAGCTGGCCCCGGCATCGCCCGCGCCACCCTCCTGCAGGGCGCGCGGCCTGCCCCACCCGCAACCGGAGCCGACGATGACGCCAACCGATACCGATGCCCCCCTGGACCCGGCACGCCGGCACCTGCTGGCCGGCGGCGCGATGGCCGCTGCCGGCCTGGGCCTGCCGCTGCTGGCGCAGGCCCAGCCCCTTCCCCGCAACCCGTCCGCGCCACGGCGCGGCAGCACGCCAGAAAGGACGACCATGGACCACACCGTCATCACGAAGGACGGCACCGCGATCTTCTACAAGGACTGGGGCCCGAAGAACGCCCAGCCCATCGTCTTCCACCACGGCTGGCCGCTGTCCTCGGACGACTGGGACACGCAGATGCTGTATTTCCTGCAGCACGGCTTTCGCGTCGTCGCCCACGACCGCCGCGGCCACGGGCGCTCGGCCCAGGTCGCCGATGGTCACGACATGGACCACTACGCCAGCGACGCCTTCGCCGTCGTCGAACACCTGGACCTGAAGAACGCGGTGCACATCGGCCACTCCACCGGCGGCGGCGAGGTCGCACGCTACGTCGCCCGCCACGGCCAGCCCGCCGGCCGTGTCGCCAAGGCGGTGCTGGTGGCGGCGGTGCCACCGATCATGCTGAAGACCGCCGCCTATCCCGGTGGCCTGCCGATGGAGGTGTTCGATGGCTTTCGCAAAGGCGTGGCCGAGAACCGCGCGCAGATGTTCCTGGACGTGCCGGCCGGCCCGTTCTACGGCTTCAACCGCCCCGGCGCCAAGGTCCTCCCCGGCGTGATCCAGAACTGGTGGCGCCAGGGCATGGCCGGCAGCGCCAAAGCCCATTACGACGGCATCAAGGCCTTCTCCGAAACCGACCAGACCGCCGACCTGAAGGCGATCACGGTGCCGACGCTGGTGCTGCACGGCGAGGACGACCAGATCGTGCCGATAGACAACTCGGCGCTGCTGTCGGTCAAGCTGCTGAAGAACGGCACGCTGAAGACCTATCCCGGCTTGTCCCACGGCATGCTGACCGTCAATGCCGAGCTGCTGAACGCCGACCTGCTGGCCTTCATCCGGTCCGACGCCTGAACGCCTCCGGCGAACCGGGCCCCCGGCAGCGCCGGGGGCTTTTTCATGTCAGCGGCCGTCGGCCACACCCGAGCGCGTGCGGCCATCGGGCCCGCCGCACAGGTGTTCGTGGCGCGCAACGCGCCGCGCCAGCCAGCGGTCGGCCGCCAGGTAGCCCAGCGTCATCGCGACGACCAGCAGCGCGCCGGGCAGCACCGGCGGCGCCGGCGACGGGATCGCGAGGAAGCGGCACAAGGCGCCTATGCCCAGCCCCAGCAGCAGCCCGAGCACGACCTTGACGCGTTCGGTCGAGCCGGCCTTCATGCGCCACTCCCCCGCAGCAGCGTGTCCATGCCGACGAAACCCAGCGTCATCGCGACGACCAGCAGCGCGCCCACCAGCCGCGGCGGCGCCGGCAGCGGCAGGTCGAACCAGCGGCAGCCCAGGCCTATGCCCAGGCCCAGCGCCAGGGCGAGCAAAAGATCCGTCATCTGCGCTCTCCATCGTCTGAAACTGCTGGGCGGCCGCGCGCCGGGGCCACGAAGTGCTGCACGCGCGGCGCCTGGGGCCCGAGGTGGAAGGCCTGCACCCGCGCCTGCAGCGCGGCGTCGGCCTGCGACACGCGCCGGTGCTGGCGCTGGTGCTCCAGCCACGACGGCAGCAGGAAACTCTCGACGAAACGGCCGCTGTCGGCGGCGTCTTCGTAGATGCCCCAGGCATAGGCGCCGTCGCGCCGGCGTTCGGGTGCGAAGGCGTGCACCGCAGCCAGGAAGCCGGCCGTGTGTTCGGGCGCGACGCGGTACTCGACCGTGACCATCACCGGCCCGCGGTCCTGCACCAGCGAGGCTGCCATCGCCGGCGACAGCGCCGGCTCGGGCCAGTGCAGCGACGGCGTCAGGTCGGGCTCGGCGTCGGGCAGCGGGCGCAGCCAGGCCAGGGCGAGCGCCAGCACGCCGACACCGGCGGCGGCCAGCAGCGCCGCCGGCACGCCGGCGTGTTCGGCGGTCTGGCCCCAGATGAAGCTGCCCAGCGTCATCGCGCCGTAGAACACCGACAGGTACAGCGCCAGCCCGCGGCCGCGCACCCAGTCGGGCAGGCTGGTCTGGGCGATGACGTTGGCGGTGCTCAGCACCGCGATCCAGGCGGCACCGGCCAGCACCATCGTCGCCGCGGCCAGTGCCTGCTGGCGCGTCGACGCCAGCAGCACCAGCACCGCCACCGACGCCGCCGTGCCACAGCGCACCGTGGCTTCGGCCGACAGCCGCCGTCGCAGCGCCGGCAGGCCCAGCGCCGCCAGCACCGCGCCAGCGCCGACACAACCCAGCAGCAGGCCGTAGAACGCGGGGCTGCCGCCCAGTTGCTGGCGCGCGATCAGCGGCAGCAGCGCCCAGTAGGCGCTGGCGAAGACGAAGAAGCTGGCCGAACGCAGCATGCTGCGGCGCAGCGCCGGCGCATGCCAGGCGAAACGCAGCCCGGCCCGCAGCGCCGCGCCCAGCTGCTCGGGCGTGCCGGTCGCAGCACGCGCCGACGCGCCCTTCCACCACCAGAACGCCGCGATCACGAACAGGTAGCTGAGCGCGTCGGCGAAGAAGTTGAACTCGGTGCCGGCCAGCGCCAGCAGCAGGCCGCCGAGCGCCGGGCCGATCGCGCGCGAGACGTTCAGGCCCATGCTGTTGAGCGCGATGGCCGCGCGCAGCTGCGGCCGCGGCACCAGCAGCACCGTCAGCGACTGCAGCACCGGCGTCACCAGCGCAGTGCAGATGCCGGCCAGCAGCAGGCCGAGCACCAGCAGCGTCGGCGTCATCAGCCCGGCACGCGTCAGCAGCCCCATGCCGAGCGAGATCGCCGCCATCAGCGCGTGCACCCCCAGCAGCAGCCGGCGGCGGTCGACGCTGTCGGCGAGCGCGCCGGCCGGCAGCGCCAGCAGGAACAGCGGCAGCGTCGTCGCCGCCTGCACCATCGCCACCGCGGTGGCCGAGGCCGACAGCGAGGTCATCAGCCAGCCGGCGCCGACGTCGCGTATCCAGGTGCCGACGCTGCCCAGCAGCACCGCCGTCCAGACGACGGCGAAGACGCGGCTGCGAAACGGCTCCCAGGCCGAGCCGGCCGGCGGCGACGGCGCCGCCGCGGCCTCAGAAGGCACAGCCGCACCCCAGCGCGCCCCAGAAGGCGGCGCGGTCGGCGGCCGGTGCTGGCGCGCGGGCGGCAAAGCCGTGGCGGTGGCCGTGCACGCCGCAGGGTGCGGCGCAGCAGGCGGCACCCGGCTGCGCCGGGGCGTAGCGCCGGTAGCGGCCCTGGTGCGCGGCCGGCGACCAATCCGGGCTGGCGCGCGGCAGCGGCGGCGCCAGGTCGGCGAAGTCGCCCTCGCCGTGCACCACCCGGCCGCCGACGACGGTGAGCACCGACGCCAGCGCCGGGATGCGCGCTTCGGGCACGGTCAGGTAGTCCTCGGACAGCGCGGCGAAGTCGGCGTACTGCCCGGCGACGAGCGCGCCCTTGCGCCCTTCTTCGCTCGAGAACCAGGCGCTGCCTTCGGTGTACAGGCGCAGCGCAGTCTCGCGGTCGAGCAGCTGGTGCTGCGGATACAGGCGCGTGCCGCCGACGGTCTCGCCGCTGACCAGCCAGTGCAGGCCGACCCAGGGGTTGTAGCTGGCCACGCGTGTGGCGTCGGTGCCCATGCCCACCGGCAGGCCGGCGGCCAGCATCTGGCGCACCGGCGGCGTGCGCGCCGTCGCTTCGGCGCCGTAGCGCTCGAGGAAGTACTCGCCCTGGTAGGCCATGCGGTGCTGCACCGCGATGCCGCCGCCCAGCGCGCGGATGCGCTCGATGTTGCGTTCGCCGACGGTTTCGGCGTGGTCGACGAACCAGTGCAGGCCGTCGAAAGGCAGCTCGCGGTCGACACGTTCGTAGACGTCGAGCACACGCGAGATCGACTCGTCGTAGGTGGCGTGGATGCGAAACGGCCAGCGGTTCGCGACCAGCAGCCGCACCACGTCCTCGAGCTCGGCTTCCATGCCCGGCGCCAGCTCGGGCCGGGGCTCGCGGAAGTCCTCGAAGTCGGCGGCCGAGAACACCAGCATCTCGCCGGCGCCGTTGTGGCGGAAGAAGGCGTCGCCGCCGCCGGCGTCGCCCGGCTTGACCTGGCGCACCCAGCGCACGAAGTCGTCCTTCTCCTGCTTCGGGTGCTGGGTGAACAGGTTGTAGGCGATGCGCAGCGTCAGCTCGCCGGCGTCGGCGAGCCGGCGCACGACGGCGTAGTCCTCGGGGTAGTTCTGGAAGCCGCCGCCGGCGTCGATGACCGAGGTGATGCCCAGCCGGTTGAGCTCACGCATGTAGAGCCGGCTGGAGTTGATCTGGTCGTCGGGGTCGAGCCTGGGCCCCCGGGCCAGCGCCGAATACAGGATCAGCGCGTTCGGCCGCGCCAGCAGCAGCCCGGTGGGTTCGCCGCGGGCGTCGCGCTGGATCTCGGCGCCCGGCGGGTCGGGCGTGTCGCGCGTGTAGCCGACGGCACGCAGCGCCGCGGCGTTGAGCAGCGCGCGGTCGTACAGATGCAGGATGAAGACCGGGGTGTCGGGCGCAACGGCGTTCAGCTCGGCCAGCGTCGGCAGGCGTTTCTCGGCGAACTGCCACTCGCTGAAGCCGCCGACGACCCGCACCCACTGCGGCGGCGGCGTGCGCTGCACCTGCTCGCGCAGCAGCGCCATCGCGTCGGCCAGGCTGGGCACGCCGTCCCAGCGCAGCTCGAGGTTGTAGTTCAGCCCGGCACGGATCAGGTGGGTGTGGCTGTCGTTGAGCCCGGGGATGACGCGCCGCCCCTGCAGGTCGACGCGGCGCGTGGCCGCGCCGGCACTGCGCAGCAGCTCGGCCGAGTCGCCGACGGCGGCGATGCGGCCGTCCTGGACCGCCAGCGCCTGGGCCTCGGGGCGGCCGCGGTCCAGCGTCGTGATGCGGCCGTCGTAAAAGACGGCGTCGGGATGTTCGGCCATGGTCGTCGGTGGTTTGGCTCGGTGCGGCCCCGGCATCGGGCGTGCCAGGGGCCCTGCGGCCTGGCTTCAGTGCCCGCCTTCCTGGGCGCCGAACATCGTCTTCGCGTAGATCACGCCCAGGCCGTAGGCGCCGCCCCACTTCTTGGCCACGCCGACGGTCAGCTCGTAGGTGTCGCCGCGCGCCCAGTCGCGCTGCAGCTCCAGCAGGTACTGCAGCGAAGTCAGCGGCCGCACGCCGGCCTGCAGCATGCGGTCCATCGCCCGTTCGTGCGCCTCGCTGCTGACGTCGCCGCAGGCATCGGCGATGACGTAGACCTCGAAACCCTGGTCCAGCGCCGACAGCGCCGGCCCGACGATGCACACCGAGGTCCACAGCCCGGCGAGCACGATGCGCGGCTTGCCGATGGCGTTGACCTGGTCGGCGATGCGCACGTCCTCCCAGCTGTTCATCGTCGTGCGGTCTATGACCTCGGCGTCCGGGAACGCGGCCTTGATCTCGTCGAACACCGGGCCCGAGAAGCTCTTCTCGGCGACGCTGGTGACGATGGTCGAGACCTTGAACTCGCGCGCCGCGTGGGCGACGAGGCCGGCGTTGTTGCGCAGCTCGATGGCGCCGATGGAATGGGTCGCGAACGCCATCTGCGACTGGTGGTCGATCAGGATCAGCGTGTGGTCGGCGGGTGTCAGTAGGGTCTTGCCGGCGACGGCGGAGGCGTTGGCCATGGAGGACTCCTCGAGGTGGTGGGCAGGCAGGCGCCGCGACGGAGCGGCCGACGGATGCCGCTGCGGTGCCGAGACCCATTCTTGGGTGGCTGCGCGGCCACCGCGTCCCACCTTGCGCCGGCTTGGATCTCGTACCAAAGGCCTATGAACGGGGCCCGGGCTCACGGCCCGGCTGTCAATGGCCTGCCGGCGCGCAAGGACTGCACGGTCGCGCCGGAGCGCCCCGGCTTCGGCACTCGAGTTCGGCCCCCGGGCGTCCCGACATCCGTGCGGGAAGGCCGCGCCACCGGGGAGCAGCGCCAGGGCGTGGCGACGGCGGGCGCCGCCGTCGTTCAGGACCAGAGCCGGCGGCAGCGCCCGGCTCCTGAAACGAAAGACGCCGCCTCCGCCGGGACCACGAGGCCCAGCACGAGGCGGCGCGAGCAGCCCGTGCCGCAGGCACGGGCTGGAGCTCAGGGCGTCAGTCCGGCAGGACGATGCGCCCGCTGTCGACGCGGATCAGGTCCTGGCTGGCCGGCTGCATGCTGATCGCCGGCAGGTTGGACTGCTCCAGCTGCGTGGCCTTGCCGGGCACGCCACCACGAGACACCGTGCGCACCACCTGGTTGGGCGGCAGCGCAGCCTGGCTCTTCAGGTGCTTCCACATCATGTCCAGCGCCTGCTCTTCGTAGTACGCCAGCGGCACGTACTTCGCGTCGAACTGACCCGGCCAGCCGAAGTGGTTGATGTGGGTGATCTCGACGTAACGCACCTGGCTGGCGCTGCCTTCCTTCAGAGAGTTCAGCGCCACGTACGGACGGCCGGAGAAGGTCGCGGGGACACGCGCGTCTTCACGGCCGTGCAGCACGATGACCGGCCGGCCGCCCTGCGTCGCCTTGGCGCGAAGCTCGGCGATACCGCGCTGGACCCGCTGCGCCTCGTCGTTGTTGCCCGTGATCAGCTCGCGCATGCACAGGGCGCCGTCCAGGTTGTAGTCCAGGCGGTTCGTGCTCGGCGACATCGAGACCGAGTCGCGCGTCGGGCCGCGCGGGTCACGCTCGTTGATCAGGTCGATGGCACCGACCGGGGCGCCGCCAGACGCGCTGACGAAGATCGTCGCCATCTCGGCGGCGGTCGCCGCACGGGGCTTGCCGTTCGAATCGGAGGCGGCGATCGTGTAGCCGCAAAGCTTGTCCTCGACGCCAAAGCGGCCCTGCGAGTTGGCGTACTTGTTGGCCGTGGCGCCCGGGGCGACGAGGAACGAGAACGCGTGCTGGTCGTCCGCGTCGGGCTCGAAGCCCATGTCGTGCAGCTTGGCGAGCGCTTCCTGCGCCTGTTCGGCGACGGTCGTGCTCTGCAGCATTCCCTTTTCCTTCAGCGAAGTGCAGCGGTTCTCGCCGAAGGTGATCTCGCCGGCGCGCGGCGCATCGGGCATCGCCAGCGCCGCACAGGGCTGGTACAGAATGGTTTCGGTGAAGTAATCGATCAGCGAACGACCACCGCCACGCCATTGCCGGCCGCCGCGCTCGACGACGACCTGCGAATTGGCCTCCGGCTGAATCTGCGGCTGCGCGGCCACGATGCCGTCGATCCAGCCATCCTTGTCGAACTCCCCCGACAGCAGCGCGGCGCCGCCGCCGTTGCTGTTGCCTTCGACGATCACCGTGGTGTTCTCGCGCGTCAGCCTGCCGTTGTGGCGCTGGTTGAGCGAGTAGAACGCGAACTGGATGGAGCGCACGACGTCGCGGCCCCAGGTGGAGTCGGAGTTCTGGCGCGAATGCGCGTGTTTGAACGCAATGCGGTTCGGGTTGTCCGCCAGGAAGGCGGCACGCGCCGCGTCGGAGATCGGCGCCGTGAAGTGCGAGGCAGTCCCGGCCGTCTTCGCGTCGGCCACTTCGCCGGTGGCCAGCAGCACCTTGTCGGTCGCCAGGTCATGCACGCCGTTGCCCTGGCCCTTGTCGGTGTAGACGACGGCACAGTTGCGGCGCAGGCCCCAGCCGCCGACACGCATCAGGTCGGCGTAGAGGCGGGCCGACCCGGTGGCCGGCACCGCCAGGATGCAGGGCTTGGCGGCGTCGAAGCTGGCCGGGATCTGCAGCAGCATCGCCGCGCTCAGGTGGTTCACGCCCGGCTCGCTGGAATAGGCGAGGATTTCCTCGCCGGCGATGCGCGCATCCGCGACCGGCTGCTTGGTCTCCGGGTCGATGTTGGGGCCGAACAGCCGGGTGCTGCCGGCCGACACGTCCAGGACCGAGAACATCGCCGCACGGCGCAGTTCGGCGGCGGTCGGCTTGAGCGGGTCCACATACGTCGGCGCGGCGCCCTGGCCGACGAAGGGGGCGAGCCCCATGCCGGCGGTGATCAGGTCGTCGCTTTGACCGTCCATGCGGGTCTCCGACACGACCGTCAACCACGTCGGTTTGGTCTCCTCGACGGACGAGCCGCCGGAGCCGCCGCATCCCGCCACCATCGCCGCGCCCGCGAGGGCAGCAGCGCAAACCATCTGTCTATCCATCAATTATTCTCCTTATCAGGTGGAGTTCGAACTGCCGCCGTGCCGATTACGAGTTGCCGGACCCGGGGCGCTTGGCCAGTGCCGGGATCACCGACGCCTGAACTTCTGCTTGCCTACCCGAAATACCCACACAGACCAAGTCGAATCCGCCATGACGAATAATCGCATCTGTTGTTCATTACAAAGACGGAAGACGAAACCGTCGATTTCATTGACAACTCGCAAGACTTCATAACACGAGTCGATCCATTCCGATCAGCCAGCGCGTCGACGACGCGAGATTGCCAATCAGAATAGAAGCGACAACGGGTTACGCCGCGAACACGGCGGATGGCAGATTCAAGACGGTCACTCGGTAGCCACGAGAATCGCAATTGCAATTCCGGGGCTTACGTCTATCTCCTGTTTGCTATGGGGTTTCTCGTTGGTGTTGCAATGTAGCGAAGCTGTCATGAGCGGTGAAATCGAGATTTCTCGTCGAGTGATCTGCCCAGCAGATCAATGAACCCACCACTCCCGGGCGCGTCAGGCGGCAGCTGCGGCGGCACACGCCACGGGGCCCGGCGCGCGCATGGCCGCCCTGACGAACTGTCAACCGTAGACAAGCCGAGCCGCCCCAGGCCGGGCGGCTGGGAGAAAATGGCAGACCATCGAGCCAGCACCGTGCGCTGGCGCCAGGCCCCCCCTCCCAGCCGAGTCAGCCCATGCCCGCCTACCGTTCCAAGACCTCCACCGCCGGCCGCAACATGGCGGGCGCCCGCTCGCTGTGGCGTGCCACCGGCATGCAGGACGGCGACTTCGACAAGCCGATCGTCGCCGTCGCCAACAGCTTCACCCAGTTCGTGCCCGGCCACGTGCATCTGAAGGACCTGGGCCAACTGGTCGCGCGCGAGATCGAGGCCGCCGGCGGCGTCGCCAAGGAGTTCAGCACCATCGCCGTCGACGACGGCATCGCGATGGGCCACGACGGCATGCTGTATTCGCTGCCCAGCCGCGACATCATTGCCGACTCGGTCGAGTACATGGTCAACGCGCACTGCGCCGACGCGCTGGTGTGCATCTCCAACTGCGACAAGATCACCCCGGGCATGCTGATGGCCGCGATGCGGCTGAACATCCCCGTCGTCTTCGTCTCCGGCGGGCCGATGGAAGCCGGCAAGACGCGGCTGGCGAACCCGGTGACGCAGACGCTGGAGTTCCGCAAGCTCGACCTGATCGACGCGATGATCATGGCCGCCGACCCCAAGGTCTCCGACGAGACCGTGGCCGAGGTCGAACGTTCGGCCTGCCCGACCTGCGGTTCGTGCTCGGGCATGTTCACCGCCAACTCGATGAACTGCCTGACCGAGGCGCTGGGCCTGGCGCTGCCGGGCAACGGCACGGTGGTCGCCACGCACGCCGACCGCGAGCAGCTGTTCAAGCGCGCCGGCCGGCTGGTCGTCGAGCTCGCCAAGCGCCACTACGAAGGCGGCGACGAGAGCGTGCTGCCGCGTGCGGTCGGCTTCAAGGCCTTCGAGAACGCGATCACGCTGGACATCGCGATGGGCGGCTCGACCAACACCATCCTGCACCTGCTGGCGATCGCGCAGGAAGCCGGCATCGACTTCACGATGGCCGACATCGACCGCCTGTCGCGCCACGTGCCGCAGCTGTGCAAGGTGGCGCCGAACACGCAGAAGTACCACATCGAGGACGTGCACCGCGCCGGCGGCATCATGGCCATCCTCGGCGAGCTCGACCGTGCCGGCAAGCTGCACACCGACGTGCCGACGGTGCACGCGCCGACGCTGGGCGCCGCACTCGCCGAATGGGACATCGCACGCTCGCCCAGCGAGGCGGTCAAGACCTTCTACCGCGCCGGCCCGGCCGGCGTGCCCAGCCAGGTCGCGTTCAGCCAGGCCAGCCGCTGGCCCAGCCTGGACCTGGACCGAGCCGAAGGCTGCATCCGCTCGGCCGCGCACGCGTTCTCGCTCGAAGGCGGGCTGGCCGTGCTCTACGGCAACATCGCCCAGGACGGCTGCGTCGTGAAGACCGCCGGCGTCGACGACAGCCTGCTGGTCTTCGAAGGCCCGGCGCACGTGGTCGAGAGCCAGGACGAGGCGGTCGAGCACATCCTGGGTGACCAGGTGAAAGCCGGCGACGTCGTCGTCGTGCGCTACGAGGGCCCCAAGGGCGGCCCCGGCATGCAGGAGATGCTCTACCCGACCAGCTACATCAAGAGCAAGGGCCTGGGCAAGGCCTGCGCGCTGCTGACCGACGGCCGCTTCTCCGGCGGCACCTCGGGGCTGTCGATCGGCCACTGCTCGCCCGAAGCCGCGGCCGGCGGCACGATCGGCCTGGTGAAGACCGGCGACCGCATCCGCATCGACATCCCGAACCGCCGCATCGACGTGCTCGTCGACGACAAGACGCTGGCCGCGCGCCGCGCCGAGCAGGACGTCGTCGGCTGGAAGCCGGTGCTGCCGCGTCCGCGCAAGGTCTCGGCGGCGCTGAAGGCCTACGCGCTGCTCGCGACCTCGGCCGACAAGGGCGCGGTGCGTGACCTGTCGCTGCTGGGCGACTGAGAGGCCGAGACTCTTTCGCTCTGCCCGCGGCAAGCGGGGGCCGCGAGCACCCGTTGTTCAGCCGGCCAGCTGACGGCTGCCCTCGGGAGCCCGGCGCGGCAGCCGCAGCGTGACGCTCAGTCCACCGCCGGCCCGGGGACAGGCGAAGATCTCGCCGCCATGGGCCAGCAGCGCACGCTGCGCGATCGCCAGCCCCAGCCCGAAGCCGGTCGCACCGGTTCTTTCGGCTGGCCCGCGCACGAACGGGTCGAAGATGGAGACGAGCATCTCGTCGGGAACGCCGGGCCCGCGATCGCCGACGACGACTTCGAGCAGATCGCCGTCGCGAGCTACTTGCGCCGCCACGTCGACAACGGTCGCCGGCTCCGAGTACTTGACGGCATTGCGGATGACGTTTTCGAGCGCGCGGTAGATCAGGTCCCCGTCGACGACGGTGATGAAGGCCCCCGGCGCCCGGATCGACAGGCTGCGGCCCGAGGCCTTGGCCTCGAACTCGGCGTCGGCGCAGATGGCGTGGAGCAGCTCGATGACGTCGATGCAATCGCAGCGCAGCCCGCTCGATCCGGCCTCGATGCGGCTGAGCGTGAGCAGGTCGTCGAGCAGGCCGTTGAGGCGGTCCGCCTCCAGGTCCACGCGCGCCAGCATCGCCTGCACGTCCGCCGGCTCGGTGCGCGCCAGGCCGATCGCGGCCCGCAACCGGCTCAAGGGTGAACGCAACTCGTGCGAGATGTCGTGCAGCAACTGCTGGCGCGACGCCTCCAGCCGCTCCAGGCGTTCGGCGGTGGCGTCCAGGTAGCCGCCGAGATCGGCGATCTCGTCACGGCGGCTGCCGATCTGCGACTTCACCCGGGTCTCGAACCGACCGCCGGCCAGCTGGTCCAGCGCCCAGCGCACGTGTCGCAGCGGACGGGTCAGGTACCACGCCAGCAGCAGGCTCGCGCTCAGGCTGGTCACCACCGCCGAGACGATGGGAACGATGGGGCGCAACAGCGCGTCGCCGTCCGGTGGCGGTGGCGGGGCGCCGGTCGTCAGGAAGAAGCCGATGGTGCCGGCGAAGGTCAGCATCATCGCCACCCAGAAGGCGAAGAAGAGCTTCCAGAAGAGGCGGTAGGGCTTCATGCCGGAGCAGCCTGGACTCGATGCGCGGGCGCGATCAGCTTTGCGCGGCGTCGCGCGTGTGGAAGATCTTGCCAGCGAGCACCCGGCGTCCCCACTGCAGCGCATCGTCGACATAGGTGAACACCACCGGCACGACCAGCAGGCTCAAGACGGTGGAGGTCAGAAGACCGCCGATGACGACGATCGCCATCGGCTGCCGGAAGCTCGGCTCGGCTCCCCATCCGAACGCGTTCGGCAGCATCCCGGCGCCCATCGCGACGGTGGTCATCACGATCGGGCGCGCCCGCTTGTGGCAGGCGTCCATCACCGCCTCCAGCCGTGTCATGCCCAGTGTCCGGCGCGCCACGATGGCGTACTCCACCAGCAGGATGGAATTCTTCGTGACGATGCCCATCAGCATCAGCACGCCGATCACCACCGGCATCGAGAACGGCTGCCCGGTGAGCCACAGCGCGACGACTGCGCCACCGAGCGCCAGCGGCAGGGCGCAGAGGATGGTCGCCGGCTGCATGAAGTCGTGGAACAGCAGCACCAGCACCGCGTAGATGCAGAACACGCCGATGGCCATCGCCAGGCCGAAGCTCTGGAAGAGCTCGAACATGCGCTGCAGCTCGCCCTGGTTGACCAGCTGCACGCCGGCCGGCAGTTGCCGCAGCGCCGGCAGCGCCATCGCTTCCTGCTGCACGGCGCCGATCGGACGCCCGTTCAGCTCGACCGTCAGCGTGACGTTGCGCGCCCGGTCGAGCCGGTCGATCTGCGACGGCCCGCTGCCGACGGACAGGTCGCCGACCGCCGCCAGGCTGACCATGCCGCCGCTGCCCTGGACGCGCAGCATGCCGATCGCGTCGAGGTCGGTGCGCAACGCGGGATCCATGCGCACCCGGATCGCGATCTGGCGCTGCGCCAGATTCAGCTTGGGCAAGGCCGTCGAGTAGCTGCCGTAGGTGGCGACACGAAGGGCCTCGGCCAGCGCATCGGTGGTGACGCCCAGGGCCGCCGCCCGGTCCGCATCCGGTCTCAGCTGGATCTCGGGCCGCTGCAACGCAGCGCTCGAGGTGACATTGCCGACGCCTTTCAGGCCGCGCAGCTGGCCCTCGGCTTTCGCGGCGACCTCGGCCAGTGCCTGCGGGTCGTCGCTGGCCAGCGTGATCTCGAGCGATTCGCCGCTGTTGCCGCCGCCGACCGAGACGCGCACGCCCGGCAGCCCGCGCAGCAGGGCACGCATGCGCGCCTCGACGCCGGACTGCTTGAGCCGGCGCTCGCCGCGGGCCACCAGGTCCACCGTCAGCGTCGCGCTGGTGACGTCGGCAGTGGCCGAGGCATCGAGCCCGCCGCCGCTGCTGGCCGTCCCTGCGGACACGAAGATGCTCTTGACTTCCGGCAGCGTTCGCAGCAGTTCGGACGCACGTTCGGCGGCCGCGACCGTCTCCTCCAGCCGGCTGCCCGGCGGCAGCTGGAGCGACACGCTGGACTGCGCCTTGTCCTGGGCCGGCATGAAGGAGGTGGCGATGAACGGCGTCATGCCGAGGGAGACCACCAGGAACGCGAGGCTGAGCGCGACCGTCCTGCGGCGCCGTCCGAGCGACGCCCCGACCCAGCGCAGGTAGCGTCCCATCGTGGCGCCGTCGACCGACACCTCGTGCTGTCCCGCCAGCTTGGGCCGCAGCAGGTAGGCCGCCATCATCGGCGTGAGCAGCCGGGCCACGAGCAGCGATGCCAGCACCGCGACCGAGGCGGTGACGCCGAACTGGCTGAAGATCCTGCCCGGGATGCCGCCCATGAACGCCGTGGGCAGGAACACGGCCACCAGCGTGAAGGTGGTCGCGATCACGGCCAGGCCGATCTCGTCGGCCGCTTCCATCGCCGCCTGGTAGGGCGACTTGCCCATCACCAGGTGACGCTCGATGTTCTCGATCTCGACGATCGCGTCGTCGACCAGAACGCCGACGACCAGGGACAGCGCCAGCAGGGTGACGGTGTTGAGCGAATAGCCGAAGAGCGCCATCGCGCCGAAGGCGGGCAGGATGGACAGAGGCAGGGCCACCGCCGCGACGAAGGTGGCGCGCCAGTCGCGCAGGAAGAGCCAGACCACCACCACCGCCAGCACCGCACCTTCGACCAGCAGGTGCATCGAGCCTTCGTAGTTGTCGCTGATCGGCTCGACCGTGTTGCTGGCCTCGGCGATGCGGACCTCCGGGCGCGCCGCCGCGAAGCGCTGGACAGCGGCCCGCACCTCCTCGGCGACCCCGACATCCGAATAACCGCGCGAGCGCGTGACCTGGAAGCCAAGCCCCGGCTTGCCGTCGCGCAGCGCGATCGTCGTGCGCTCGGCATGGCTGTCGCTCACGCGGGCAATCTGGTCGAGGCGGATCCAGCGCCCGTCGGACAAGGGGATCGCCAGCGCCGCGACTTCGGCCGGCGAGGCCACCGTGCCGATCGTGCGGGTGGATTGGCGCTGGTTGCCGATGCGCCCCTGCCCGCCCGAGCTCTCCTGCTGCACGGCCTTGATCTGCGTCGACACGTCGGCCGCCGTGACCCCCAGGCCCGCCATCAACGCGGGATCGAGATCGACATGGACCTCGCGGTCCACGCCACCGACCCGGGCCACCGATGCCACGCCCTTGACCGCCAGCAGCGCCTTGGTCAGGTCGTTGTCCACGAACCAGGACAGATCCTGCTCGTCGAGCCGGTCGGACGCGATGCTGAAGGTCAGCAGCGCCGAGCCCGCAGAGGTCAGCTTGGACACCGTCGGCGACGACATCGCCGCAGGCAGATCGGCGTGCACGCTGTCGACCGCGTTGCGTACCTCGCTCAGTGCGGCCTCGACATCCTTGTCGATCTCGAACGAGACGCTGATCGCCACCGAGCCGTCGGTGATGGTGGTGGTGATGTGGTCGAGCTTGGTCAGCGACGCGAGCTTGTCCTCGATCTTGCGCGCCACGTCGGTCTCAAGCTGCGACGGGGCGGCGCCCTCCAGGCTGGCCGCGATCTTGATGGTCGGCAGGTCCATGTCCGGAAAGTCCTGGACCTGCAGGGCGCGGAAACCCAGCACGCCGAACACCGACAGCAGCATGAAGACCAGCAGCGCCGGTACCGGGTTGCGGATCGACCAGGAGGAGACGTTCACCGCGCGGCTCCCGATGCGGCGACAGCCGGCCCGGCCAGCACCGTCACCTTCGAGCCCTCGGACAGGAAGGCTCCGCCGCTGGCCACGACCTGCGCCGCGGCGTCCATGCCGGAGACGACTTCGATGCGGTCACCTTCGCGACGCCCCGTCGCCACGGCGATCGCGTGCGCCTGGCCGCCGGAGTCCACCGTGTACACGTAGGAGCGCCCGTCGCGCATCACCAGCGCCGACAGCGGCAGCGTCGTTGCCGGCTGGGTGCCCGCCAGCAGCACGCCGGTCGCGAACATGCCCGCCCGTGCGAGGCTGTCCGGCGACAGCTCGACGTACAGCGTGGCGCGCCCGGTGCTCGAGCTCATCGTCGGGCCGACGACGCGCAGCCGTCCGGTCACGGTCTGCCCGCTCGGGAGCGTGATCCTGGCCGTCTGGTTCGGCGACAGCAGCGCCAGCTGGCCCGAGTCGATCTCGGGCCGCCACTCGACCCGCCCCTGGCGCACCAGGCGAAACAGCTCGGCGCCGGCGCTGACCACGCTGCCCAGCACGCCGCTCTTGGACGACACGATGCCGTCGTCGGGCGCGAGCACGCGGGTCTGCGCCAGCTTGAGCTCGATGCTCTGCAGCTCGGCCCGGGCCGATTCCAGCGACGCCTCCGCGCTGGCTGCGGTCAGCCGGTACTCCTCGATCTTCTGCGCCGACAGGGCGCCGCTGCCTTCGGCGAGGCGGCTGCGCCTGAGGTCCGACGCGGCCTGCTCCAGGCTGATGCGCGCCTGAAGCACCGCGGCCTCCTGCTTGCGGTGGTCGACCCGCAGGCTGTCGTCGGCCAGCAGCGCCAGCACCTGGCCGCGCCGGACCTTCGCGCCGATGTCGACCTTGAGCTCCTTCAGACGCAGCCCGCCCGTCTCCGGGCTGATCACGACTTCCTGCCAGGCGACGATCTGCCCCGTGCTCTTGAGCTGCCGCGGCCACTGCTCGCTGCGCGGACGAACCAGGTTGACGCTGAGCGCGGACGGCCCCGACGCGGCTTGCGCGGGCGGCGAAGCCTGGTCCGACCCGCTGGTGCATCCGGCGACGCCCAGCACGGAAACGAAGGCCACGACCGGCGCCCGCCAGGCGGCAATGGCTACGAGCATTCGGCTGGAGAGGGATGGAGCTTCGCGCATCATCGAGGTGCCTTCGTCACGGAATGGGAGTCGTCGCCGGCGCCTGCGCCGCGTCGCCGGGCTGCCAGCCGCCGCCCACGGCCTTGTAGAGCGCGATCCAGTACTGGACACGGTTGCGCTGCAGCGTGATGCGCTGGATTTCCGCCGACAGCGCCGAACGGCGCGCCTCCTCGAGGGTCAGCAGGCTGACATTGCCGGCCCGCCAGTTGCTTTGCGTTGCGAGGAAGTACTCGCGGTACTGCGAATCGGCGATCGCCGCCTGCTGCAGGCGGTTGGCCGCGCTGTCCAGACGCACCAGCGCCTCCTCGACGTCGCGCACGATCTGGCGCACGCCGAGCTGGTAAGCGGCGTAGGCCGAGCGATAGGCGGCTTCGGCGCTGGTCACCGCGGCCCGCCTTTCGCCGCCGTCGAGGATCGGCAGCGACAGCGACGGGCCGAATGACCAGACCGACGTCGGTGAACCGGAAGTGGCCGAGACGCCGATCGATCCGCTCAGCGAGAGGCTGGGATACAGCGCCGCCTTCGCGGCTCCGATCTCGGCGCTGGCAGCGGCCAGCTCGCGTTCCAGCGATGCCAGGTCGGGCCGCTGCCGCAGCACGTCGGCGGGCACGGATGCGACGGCCGCCTGCCGCGGCTGCGGCAGCCCATGCGGCGCGCTCGACAGCTGGGCCCGCAGCGCGCCCTCCTCGGCACCGGTCAGGTAGACGAGCGCCTTGACCAGCAGATCGCACTGCGCGCGCTGATCGATCAGCGTGCTGCGCGCACTCGCCAGACTGGCGCGGGCCAGCGCAGCGTCGGCCGGCGCGGTCAGGCCGGCGCGCACCGCCGCGAGCGTCGTGGTTTGCGTCTGTGCGTTGGACACGAGCTCCTGCGCGTAGGCCTCGGCCAGCAGTTCGCAACCCTTCCACTGCACATAGGTGTCGGCGACCTCGGCAGCGAGCGAGACACGGGCGTCGTTCCAGTCGCCGGTCCGGGCCTCGACCCGGGCCGCGGCGGCTTCCTCGTTGCGCCGCAGCTTGCCGAACAGGTCGATCTCCCACGAGGAATCGAAACCCGCGCTGCGGACGTTGTCGACCAGGCCCGATGCTCGCTCCCGGCTCGCCGAGGCCGACGCCGTGAGCGATGGTGTGCGACCCGAGCGCACCGACGCGAGCGTCGCGCGCGCCTTCTCGATGCTGGCCCAGGCCTGCGCGAGGCTCGGACTGTCCGCCTCGGCCATCGTCACCAGCCTGCCCACCAGGGGGTCGTCGAACTGTCCCCACCAGTCGGCGATCTCCGACGTCTTCCCGCCGTGGGGCAGCGGTGCGGCCCAGGCAGCCGCGGCGACCGGCTGCGCCGGCCGGTAGTCGGGCCCGACGGTGGTGCAGGCGACAGAACTCAGCGCGATGGCGACAGAGAGCGAGGCCGTCCCGAAGATTCTCATGGAAACATGCCGGTTGAGTGACGGGGCGCCGCGACGTCCGGACGCAATGGATGTGTCATGGGCCGTCGTTCGACATGGCCGACACAAGGCGTCTGCAATCCGCCCCGGGAATACAGGCGGCGGACGCATCCATTCCCGGAGAAACCCGCTCGACGAACTGGAGATCGCCGCCGCGCAACGCTGTCGCGGAATGGCCGGTCGCGCCCGGCCCGGGCAGCGGCAACGACAGCCGCTCCGGCTCTGTTTCGACCGAAATGCGGATATCTCGAGGAATGGGAGGAAGCAATTCCCAGCGCGACCGGTCGCAATGCAATTTCGGCGGCGTTTCGCTGGCCGGGCACGAAGACAGACCGGACAGCGGCGGCAGCAACAGCCGCGCCGCCGATGGAATCAGTTTGGTGAGCAGGATGAGACCGACGACCAGATAAAAGAAGATGCGAAACGACACAGCAAGCCACATGCGCCAGAAGGGTGGCAGCGCTGCGAACGGGGTTCTCATCGCGGGGCCAAACGGAGTCGGGATGCGTCGATCCTAGGTTCACGAACCGCCGCGTGCCGCCTGGACAGGTTAGGCAGCGTAAAGGTGGCGCTTGTCCGCCTGTAGCGTCAGGAACTTTTCCTCGTCGACGCTCCCGTGCTGCGGTCGGCGGCGCCCGGACACCGCGGTCGACGCCATACCGCCCGGCGCCCCGCCGCCGGATGACGGTCGTTTTTCACGGCCGTCGTCCGGGTCAGTCCTCCAGCAGCTGATATCCGCGTCCGCGCACGCTGTGGATCCACGACTGCCCGTCGGCACGCAAACCCAGTTTCTGGCGGATGCTGCTGATATGGACGTCGATTCGACGGTCATACGGCTCGAGCGGCTTGCCGAATGCCTGCTGCGAAATTTCCTGCTTGCTGACCAGACTTCCGGAGTGCCTGGCCAGGACCTCCAGCAGGCTGAACTCGGTTCCCGTCAGCTCCAGTTCCTGCCCTTGCCAGCTGGCGCGACGGGTACCGGTCCACAGACGGAGTTCGCCGGCCTGAAGCAGCTTCGGCGCCGGGCCGGACGGGACGTCACGGCTGTCGACCCGACGCAGGATGGCCCGGATGCGCGCCACCAGTTCGCCCGGGGTGCAGGGCTTGGGTACGTAGTCGTCCGCGCCCATGTCCAGGCCGACGATGCGATCGACGTTGTCGCCGCGAGCCGTCAGCATCAGCACCGGGATATTGCTGGAGGCGCGTATGCGCCTCAATGCCTCGGTACCCGATAGATTCGGCATCATGATATCCATGACGACGATGCTGTACTGACCCGTGAGCGCCTCGGCGACGCCGATTTCACCCCGGTGCACGCCGTGAGTATCGAATCCCTCGCGCCGGATGTATCGCGAGAGCATCGCCGTGAGTTCGACATCGTCATCGACGATCAGTACCTTGTGCATGCGCTGACGGCGTTCAAATTTGCAATTATCAACCCACGACTTCGTCGCGCGCGGCGCGAAATGCTATTTTACCTAGTTTAACCCTTGCGCGCGCGCAGCCGCCGCCGGTTTGCCTAGCATTGCATCCCGACAATGATCGACGTCCATCCCTTGGCAATCCCCTCGCGCGTCATTTCATGACGCTGCGCCACGGCGAATGAGACGGCAATCGATTACGCGCGTCGGCGGCCGGCCGGCCAGGCGGCCTGCTGCGGAGTCCAATTCATCGATGCAATCTGCTCTCTCATCGCCGCGGCAATCGCCCATCGTTCGTGACCCGGTGTCCAACCCGAGCGACGGCGAGACCGCTGTCTCCAGCACAGCAGCCGTCTGCAGGCCCGGCCCGGCCCGACAGGACGAACGGCCGAGCCACGCTGCGTGACGGCGCGCCCGACGAGACGTCGCACCGCAGCCGGTCTGGCGGTCCTGGCCGCGCATGCGCTTGTCTTGTATCTCGGCCTGGTGCTGAAGGCGGCCGTGCCGGTCGCGCCGGGCGCCACGATCATCGCGAGCCTGCGCCTGATCCCCTTTCTTGCCGATCGCGACTCACCCCGGGACCGCGAACGCAATCCTGAAGCAAAGCCCCGATCCCAGAGACCGGCCGCCCTGCCGATCGATCGCGCAACCGTGACGGACGTGGCGCGCAGCCCCGCCGAGCCGGCTGCGCCTGCCGCGCCGACGGCACCGGCGCCTGTCGCGCGCCGTGCCGGAGAAGGACGGATCGCGCTCGATGGCTCAGAGGAGGCGCCGACCGTTGAAGCCGCCGCCGCGCCGCCGACCATCGTCGGCCGGCACGCCCAGGTCACGCCGGGGGGTCTGGTTCTGACGCCTGAGCGCAAGGTGCTGCTGGGAACGGACAACAACCCGGCACTGTCCGATCTACGCAGCAACACACCCAAACCGACGTTCGAGGAACGCATCGCGATGGCGATGGACCCGGCGCTGTGCCTCAAGGTCGAACGCATCGCCGATGGATCCATCCGCCGGTCGCTGGTGCGCGGCCTGCTGGTTGCACCACCCTCGCAAGCGACGCACGGGCACAAGTCCCCCGCGGTGCGCGTGTGTCCCTAGGGCCCACGCGTGGCGGGTTGTGCGCGCGCGCGGCGCCATGTCGCCGCGGGTGTCGCCCGCAGGCCCCACCCCGCTCGGGGGCGCCCCGGCAACACCCGCATCCGCCCTGCCCTGGGCTGCTGCCGCCGCGCCGTCGCGCCCTGGGTCCGCTCCGTCGGGCGCACCAGGGTCTGCGCCGCGCGCGCCGAGCTCGGCGGCGCTGAAGGCCTGTGCGCTGCTGGCGACCTCGACCGACCAGGGCGCGGTGCGCGACCTGCCGCTGCTGGGCGACTGAGCGCGCGCCGCGAACGCGGCGGCGGCGCCTTGTTGACGAAGCACTCGCCGGCCGGGCGACGCGGCCGGCACGCTTGCTTATCGGATCGACGTGAGTGAAATCACAAAAACGATCTCGCGCGAGGTGTCATTTTTGCCATCTTTGAATCGATACTCAAAGAATCATCAGCAGCCCGTCAGGATCGCCGCATCTGACGGACGACCGAGTCCTGGAGGTATTGACGTGCGCATGCAGAAATCGGCGACGAGGGTCGCCACCAAACTGATCCTGGGTTTTGCCGCGGTCACCGTCCTGGGCGTCATCGCCGCTGGCACCGCCACCGTGCAGCTGCGCGGACTGGCCGAGCAGATGGACGAGGTAGCCTCCGACCGCATGGTCAAGGTCGAGAAGTTCTCGCGCGTGAAGGACAACCTGAACGCGATCGCGCGTTATGCGCGCAACATCGTCATCATCGAGAACGACAAGGCATTCGAAGACGGCGAACGCAAGAAGATCGCCGCGATGCGGGCCGAGAACTCGCAGCTGCTCGCTGAGCTGGACAAGGCCGTCGTGCTGCCCGAGGGCCGGGCGCTGTTGAAGACGATCAACGACACCCGCCCCGAGTACAACCGCCTCGTCGACGAGGCGCTGGCGCTCGACGCCAAAGGTGACGCCGCCGCCGCCGGCAAGCTGCTGATGGGTGCGGCGCTGGAGAAACAGCGCATCGTCTTCAGAGCGGTCGACGACTCGACGCGGCTGCAGCAGTCCAAGGCCAGCGAGGTCGCCAAGGCGGCGCTGGAAGAGTCCAGCGCCAGCGCGATCCTGCTGGCCGGCCTGTCGGCACTGATGGCCGTCATCGGCGCCGCGGTCACCTGGGTGATGGTGCGCAGCCTGCGCGGCGCGCTCGGCGCCGAGCCGGATGAACTGGGCCTGATCGCGCAGCGTGTGGCCTCGGGCGACCTGAGCCCGGTGGCCGGCGCCGCGGCCGCGCCGAAGAACAGCGTGCTCGAATCGCTGGCGGCGATGCAGGACAGCCTGACGCGCATCGTCAGCCAGGTGCGCGCCAGCAGCGACAGCATCGCCACCGGCTCCTCGCAGATCGCCAGCGGCAACGCCGACCTGAGCCAGCGCACCGAGGAACAGGCGAGCAACCTGCAACAGACCGCCGCCTCGATGGAGCAGCTCTCCAGCACCGTCAAGCAGAACGCCGAGACCGCCCAGGAGGCCAACCGCATGGCCGGCGCAGCCGCGGACGCCGCGTCGCAGGGCGGCGCACTGGTCGGCCACGTCGTCACGACGATGCAGGACATCGCGCAGTCGTCGCGCAAGATCGCCGAGATCATCGGCACCATCGACGGCATCGCCTTTCAGACCAACATCCTGGCGCTCAACGCCGCGGTCGAAGCCGCGCGCGCCGGTGAACAGGGCCGTGGCTTCGCCGTCGTCGCCAGCGAGGTGCGCAACCTCGCCAGCCGCTCGGCCGAAGCGGCCAAGGAGATCAAGAGCCTGATCGGCGCCAGCGTCGAGAAGGTCGAGATCGGCACGCGCCAGGTCGACGAGGCCGGCGAGTCGATGACGCACATCGTCTCCCAGGTGCAGCGTGTCAGCCAGCTGATCGGCGAGATCACCACCGCCACCGTCGAGCAGTCCTCGGGCATCAGCCAGGTCGGCGACGCCGTCGGTCAGCTCGACCAGGTGACGCAGCAGAACGCCGCCCTGGTCGAAGAAAGCGCCGCCGCCGCCGAGAGCCTGCGTATCCAGGCGGCACGCCTGACCGAGCTCGTCGGCGTCTTCAAGAACGACGCCAGTGCCGATGCACAGACGCTGGCGAAGCCGTCGGCACCCGTCGCCGCGGCGCGTGCCCAGCCCGCCGTGCCGCCGGCCTCGCGGCGCAAGGCAGCGGCCTCGGCGCCTTCAGCGCCGGCAGCGCCGCGTGTGGCCGCGCCCGCGGGCGCCGACGACTGGACCAGCTTCTAGAGCACGCCCGGGCGGCAGTCGCAGCGCACGCGGGCCAAAGCTTGCGAAACCGCCGAGGGCGAGCCCGTCGCCTCCCGGCGGCTTGTCGCGGCCGCCTCGCCCGAGTCCGCGTTCCGGGCCACCGCAGCGGAAGCGGCACACCTCGCCTCGTGTGACCGCTGTCACGAAAGCCTTCACACGCAAATCACTAATATCATTTCTAATATTAGCGATTGCAAGGCGAACCAGCTTCGACGGCCCGAACTGCGGCCAGCCGAGACCTGGGCCATTAATTCTCGGAAAGCGGCTCAGGCATCCTCAGAAGAGACGATGGCGTGCCGATAACCGATCACTCATGAGCGCCCCGTCCAGCCGTACTCGAGCGGCGGCACGGCTGGCGACGCCCCTCAGGTCTACGGGAATCATCACCATGCTCACCAAGCTCAAGATCGGCCAGCGCCTGGCGCTCGCATTCGGACTGCTGCTGGCGCTGCTGTGCGCCATGGCCGCCGTGGCCGCGTTCCAGATGTCCCGGCTCGCGGACAACGCGCGCTACTACACGATCAACCTGGTGCCGTCGTACGAGACCGAGCACGCGGTCTCGCTGGCGCTGGGCGATCTGCGCCGCCTGGAGAACCGCCACATCCTGCTCAACGACCCGGCCCACATGGACCAGGTGGAAGCGAAGCTGGCCGAGCAGAACAAGCTCATCTCGACCCTGCTCGACAAATACGAGAAGGACCTGGTGTCCGACGATCGTGACCGCCAGTTGCTCGGTGACGTGCGCAAGGCCGTGGGGGCTTACGACGCGACCTGGACGAACCTCAAGCAGCTCTCGCGCGCAACCGTCACCGACCCGTCGAAGACGCAGGAAGCGACGAAGTACCTGGTCGGTCCCTCGGCCACCGCCTACGATGTCGCGCACGCGGCGATCGGCGCCTGGTGGGACTACAACGTCAAGCTCTCGCAGGAACAGACCACCACCGCCGAAGCCACCTACAGCAGCGCCAAGCTCGTGCTCGGCACGATGGTGCTGGTGGCGCTCGGCCTGGGCATCGGTGCCGCGGTGCTGATCACGCGTTCGATCGTGCGCCCCATCCGCCGCGCCGTCGACGTGGCGGCCGCGGTCGCCCAGGGCGACCTGAGCCAGCGCATCGAGGCCGAGGGGCGTGACGAGACCGGCGACCTGATGCGCTCGCTGGGCCAGATGAACGACAGCCTGAACCGCATCGTCAGCCAGGTCCGCGCCGGCAGCGACAGCATCGCCACCGGCTCCTCGCAGATCGCCAGCGGCAACGCCGACCTGAGCCAGCGCACCGAGGAACAGGCGAGCAACCTGCAGCAGACCGCGGCCTCGATGGAGCAGCTCTCCAGCACCGTCAAGCAGAACGCCGAGACCGCCAAGGAAGCCAACCGCATGGCCGGCGCCGCCTCCGACGCCGCGGCCCAGGGCGGCGCCCTCGTCGGCACCGTCGTCACGACCATGCAGGACATCGCGCAGTCGTCGCGCAAGATCGCCGAGATCATCGGCACCATCGACGGCATCGCTTTCCAGACCAACATCCTGGCGCTCAACGCCGCGGTCGAAGCCGCGCGCGCGGGCGAGCAAGGCCGCGGCTTCGCCGTCGTCGCCAGCGAGGTGCGCAACCTCGCCAGCCGCTCGGCCGAAGCGGCCAAGGAGATCAAGAGCCTGATCGGCGCCAGCGTCGAGAAGGTCGAGATCGGCACGCGCCAGGTCGACG
>NZ_NRRU01000085.1 GCF_016583785.1 Rubrivivax gelatinosus
TGCTGGCCTGGGCGAGCGCCTTCGGGCTCGCGGCGCCAAGCACCGCGGCCGCTCCGCTCGCCGACGCAGACCGCGAGCCGGCGGCCGAGCCCGGCGCCGCTGCTGTCGACCCCGGCCGCCGCGGCGAGGACGGCCCCGGCGCCGCGTCGCCCAAGGTCCTGAAGGTGGGCCAGGAGAAGGTCGACCGGCTGATGGACCTGATCGGCGAGATGGTGGTGGCCAAGAACAGCCTGCCCTACCTCGCCCAGCGTGCCGAGACGGTCTTCGGCCAGCGCGAGCTGGCGCGCGAGATCAAGGCCCAGTACACGGTGATCAACCGCATCGCCGAGGACATGCAGCACGCCATCATGCAGGTGCGCATGCTGCCGGTGGGCGCGGTGTTCCAGCGTTTCGGCCGCCTGGTGCGCGACATCTCGCGCAAGCTGGGCAAGGAGGTCAACCTCGTCATCGAAGGCGAGGAGACCGAGGCCGACAAGAACGTCATCGAGCCGCTGGCCGACCCGCTGATCCACATCCTGCGCAACAGCCTGGACCACGGCATCGAGATGCCGCAGGCACGCCGCGCCGCCGGCAAGCCCGCGGCGGGCACGATCCGCATCGCCGCGCACCAGGAGAGCGACCGCGTGGTCATCGAGATCAGCGACGACGGCGCCGGCATCGACGCCGCCCGGGTGCGCGACAAGGCCGTCGAGCGCGGCCTGATCCCCGCCGACCGGGCCGCCACGCTCAGCGATCACGACGCCGTGCAGCTGATCTTCCTGCCGGGTTTTTCGACCGCCGAGCAGATCTCCGACCTGTCGGGCCGCGGTGTCGGCATGGACGTGGTGCGCAATGCCGTGGAACGCATCAACGGCAGCGTCGAGCTGAGCAGCGTGCACGGCCGCGGCACCACGCTGCGCCTGTCGCTGCCGCTGTCGATGGCCGTGACCAACGTGATGGTCATCGAAAGCGCCGGCCGCCGCTTCGGCGTGCCGATGGACCTGATCGTCGAGACGGTGCGTGTGCACGGCGACGATATCCACTGCTTCAAGCAGGCGCGCACCACGGTGCTGCGCGGGCGCATCGTGCCGCTGCGTGCGCTCAACGAACTGCTGGCGCTGGACACCGAGCCGCTGAAGAACGCCGACGGCGAGTTCGCGGTGCTGGTGGTGCGCCTGGGAACCGAAGCCGTCGGCCTGCTCGTCGACCAGTTCCACGGCGCCAGCGACATCATCCTGAAGCCGCTGGAAGGCGTGCTCGCCGGGCTGACCGGCTTCGCCGGCACGGCGCTGATGGGCGACGGCGGCGTGCTGATGGTCCTGAACCCGAAGGAGCTGCTGACATGAGCATCCGCTACCTGAAGAAACACGCCGCACTCGAAGGCGTGGTGAGCGTCGACGACGCCGAGGCGCTGGCGCAGTGGCTGCGCCAGCAGGCCCGGCCCGCGGTGCACCTGGGCAAGTGCGAACACGTGCACGCGGCCGTGCTGCAGGTGCTGCTGGCGCTGCGCCCGCAGGTCAGCGCCGCGCCGCCCGACCCCTGGCTCGCCCAGGTGCTGGCGGCCGCAGGCTGAGGCCTCGCCGCCTCAAGCGCGCGGCGCAACGGCCGATATACAAGCAGATAACTCTCATGGCGCCCTGCGCCGCCGAAGTCTCGTGAAGGCGCCGCGCCGCCGGCAGCACGCAGACGCCCAGCACTCAGAACCACGCCATGAAGACCATATTCATCGTCGACGACTCCGCCACCATGGTCATGAGCGTCAAGAGCTCACTCGAGATCGCGGGTTTCAAGGTGGAGACGGCAGCCGACGGTGAACAGGCGATGGCCAAGATCAACAAGGGCCTGAAGCCCGACCTGATGATCACCGACATCAACATGCCGAAGATGGACGGCATCGAGCTGATCCGCCAGGCGCGCAAGGTGCTGCGCTTCACGCCCATCCTGACGCTGACCACCGAGAGCCAGCAGGCCAAGCGCGACGAGGCCAAGAAGCTCGGCGCCACCGGCTGGCTGGTCAAGCCGGTGGCCAGCGCCGACCTCGTCCGGGTCATCAAACAAGTGCTGCCGGGGGCCTGAGCGTGGCAGCAGAGCGCGCCGAGTCTGCCGGGTCCCTGCGATGGGCCACGCGCTGGCGCGCGCGGCTGGCGAACTGGATCGCCCCTGCGGCGGCTGCGGCCGACCAGGACCCCGACGGCCCGACCCTGGACGGCATCCGCGAACTCGACCGTCAGGTGCTGCTGCAGCTGGGCCGCGCCGTGGGCCTGTCGGAGACCGCGGCGCTCGAGTTCGTGCAGCGCCTGGCCGACCTGCGCGGCCTCTCCAGCCGCCTCGTCACCTACCTCGGCCACGCGCAGAAGCAGAGCGAGGCGATGCAGGCCGGCATCGAACACAACGGCCACATCATCCAGGAGCTGGCCGCCTTCGTGCAGACCCTGCCGGCGCAGATCGCGCAGGAACGCGGGCACTTCAAGCAGCTGGTCGACGAGGTCAAGAGCCTGTCGGACATGACCGACACCATCCGCGGCATCGCGCGCCAGACCGAGATCCTGGCGATCAACGCCGCGATCGAGGCGGCGCGCGCCGGCGAGTCCGGCAAGGGTTTTGCCGTGCTCGCCGGCGAGGTGCGCCGCCTGGCGACGCAGGCCAACGCGACGGCGGCCAAGGCCAACGACGACATCTCGCGCCTGGTCGAAACCGTCGAGGCCGGCTTCAGCGGCGACTTCGCCGCACGCACGCGCCACAACGAGTCCGAAGCCGACCGCCTGGGCAAGATGACGCAGCAGCTCGACGAGAGCTACGTCGACATGCGCCAGTTCTACGAGATGCTGATGACCGCCGTCACCCAGCACAACACCGACCTCGACCAGGGCATAGGCCGGCTGCTGGACACCGCGCAGTACCAGGACGTGTTCAAGCAGATCGTCGACCGCGTGCAGCCGGCGATAGCCAACCGCAACACCGTGCTCGCCGAGCTGATCGCCCGGCTGCGCCGCGGCCAGCAGGACACGAGCGACATCGAAGGCCGCGCGCAGGCGCTGGCGCCCGAATACCTGCGGCTCGAGGCCGCGCACAGCGACCCCGACACGGCTGCGCCCGCCGGCGCAGCGCCCGGCGAGACGCTGCAGCGCATCGAGCTGTTCTGACGCAAGACCAGAGGAAAGGCCGTGATGGCTCAGATCCTGTTGATAGACGACGACGAGCTGCTGCGCGACACGCTGCGGCAGATGCTGGAGCTCGACGGCCATGCCGTGACCGAGGCCAGCGACGGCGAACAGGGCCTGGCGCTGTTCCGCAGCCGCGGCGGCCGCTTCGACGCCGTCATCACCGACATGCTGATGCCCGGCATCGACGGCACGCGTGTCATCGTCGAGCTGCGCCGCAGCCATCCCGACCTGGCCGTGATCGCGATCTCGGGCGGGCGGCGCGTGCTGTCGCCGCAGTTCAACCTCGAGACCGCGGCCCTGGCCGGCGCCAGCTGCCAGTTGAGCAAACCCTTCAGCCGCCATGATCTACAGTCGGCGCTGACTCAGGCCATGGCGGCGTCTCACCGATGACAGCAAGCCTCGCTCCCCTGCTGCTGACCCTGCTGCGCAGCCGTTCGGACAGCATCCGCGCCCGCTGGCAGGCACGCCTGAACGCCAGTGGCGGCAACTACCTGCGCGGCCTGACGCCGCAGACCGAGCTGAGCGCCGAGATGCAGGCGCTGCTCGACGGCCTGGCCCAGGCGCTGGCCTCCGGCAGCGAGTCCTTCGACAGCGATCCGTCGCACCCCTTGTCGGCCGCCCTGCGCAGCGCCAGCCAGGTGCGCGTGGCGCGCGGCTTCACGCCGGAAGAGTCGATCACCTTCGTGCTCGCCTGCAAGGAGTCGCTGATCGAGGAACTGCACGCGGACACGGCGCTGCGCGCCACGGGTCTGGCCGCGACGCTGCATGTCGAGCGCCTGCTCGACCGCTGCGTGCTGGTGCTGGCCTCGTCCTTCGTCGCCGCGCGCGAGGACATCATCCGGCGCCAGAGCGAATCGCTGCGCGAGGTATCGACGCCTGTGATCACGCTCTGGGACTCGATCCTGCTGCTGCCGCTGGTGGGCGTGGTCGACTCGGTGCGGGCGCAGCAGATCTCCGAGCGCCTGCTCGAAGCCATCGCCGCCTCGGAATCCGAGGTCACGCTGATCGACGTCACCGGCGTGCCGGTGATGGACACCAGCGTCGCGCGCCACATCCTGAAGACCGTCGCCGCGGCCGAGATGCTGGGCACGCGCGTCATCCTCACCGGCATCAGCCCGAGCACGGCGCAGACCATGGTCAAGCTGGGCATAGACATGTCCGGCGTGCCCACGCGCGGCTCGCTCAAGGCCGGCATGGCGCTGGCGCTGCAGCTCACCGGGCGCCGCATCGCGGCAGCCTAGGACGGCAACCCGATGCGCGTGCCCATCCTGCGGCTCAACGCCAGCGTGCTGCTGGTGGCGCTGGGCGCCGACATCACCGACGAAAGCGTGATGGACTTCCAGTCCGACCTGACCGAGCGCGCGGCGGCGATGCAGGCGCGCGGCGTCGTCATCGACGTGTCGGCGCTCGACCTGGTCGACTCCTTCATGGCGCGCGTGCTCAACGACAGCGCGCGCATGCTGCGCCTGCTGGGCGCCGAGGTCGTGGTCTGCGGCATCCAGCCCGCCGTGGCGATGACCCTGGTCGAGATGGGCAGCCGCCTGGTCGACGTCAAGACCAGCTTCACGCTGGAACGCGCGCTGGCGCAGCTGGACGAGCTGATGGCGCGCGCGCACGCACCGCAAGCCGCGGCCCCTGCAGACGGCGACGACCCGCCGCCGCACCATGCTTGACCTGCGCAGCGGAGACGACATCGTGCGCGCCCGGCTGGCCGCGCGCGACCTCGTGCGCCAGGCCGGGCTGGGCCTGATGGACCAGACCCGCTTCGCCACCGCCGTCTCCGAGCTCGGGCGCAACGCGGTGCGTTATGGGGTCCAGGCGCGCTGCGAGTTCAGCGACCTCTCCGACGCGCGCCACTGGCGGCTGCAGGCGATGGTCAGCGACCAGGGCCCCGGCATCGAGAACCTGGAGCAGGCGATGCAGGACGGCTTCTCCACCGGCGGCAGCCTGGGTGCGGGCCTGCCCGGCGCGCGCCGGCTCGTCGACGTGTTCGACATCCGCTCGGACGACAGCGGCACCGTCGTGACGGTGCAGTTGGTGCGCCCGCGCCGGCCATGAACCCCGCAGCGGCCTGTTTCGACGTGCGCGGCGAATACGACGTCTCGGGCGTCATCGCCGGGGCGCAGCGTTTCTGCGCCGGGCACGGCGCCAACCCCGTGTTCTGCGCCCACGTGGCCACGGCCGCCTCCGAGCTGGCGAATAACCTGTGGCTGTACGCGGACCACGGCGGCCAGCTGCGGCTGACCCTGCTGCAGCGCGGTGCGCACCGGGGCGTGGAACTGGTGTCCGAGGACGACGGCCCGGGCATCGCCGACCCGGCGCTGGCGCTGACCGAAGGCTGGAGCAGCGGCGGCGGCATGGGCTGCGGCCTGACCGGCGTGCAGCGCCTGATGGACGAGTTCGACCTGCAGACCGGGCCTGGCCGCGGCACGCGGGTGGTGACGCGCAAATGGTGGCCGCCGCTGCGCTGACGGCGCCGGCCGTCCGGCGTCACTGGGCGCCCGGGGTGGCCAGCGCCACGCGGGCGATGAGCGCCGACGCCCCCTGCGGCGACGCCGCGGCCTGGTTCGGCCTGTCCGGCGACGGCGCGGCGCCGACGCAGGGCCTGCTCGCCATCGTCGACGGCCTCGGCCATGGCGCGGAGGCTGCCTGTGCCGCCGAAGCCGCCGTGCAGGCGCTGGCCGCGGCACCCGATGCCGATCTGCCGGCGCTGATGCGGAGGCTCGACGGCGCCCTGGGCAGCCTGCGCGGCGCCGCGGTCGGGCTGGTGCGCGTGCAGGGCTGCCGGCTGCAGCAGGCCGGGGTCGGCAACACGCGCTGCATGCGCCTGCGCAGCGGGCACATGACCCGGCTGCCGTCGCAGAACGGCATCGTCGGCGGCGGGCTGCCCACCCGGATCTCGGTCTCGGAGCTGGATCTGGCGCCAGGCGACTGGCTGCTGTTGTTCAGCGACGGGCTGGCCGAGTCGCTGCAGCTGCCCGTGCTGCTGCCGGAATGGGAGCGCGACCCGGGGCTGCTGTGCGAGCACCTGCTGCAGCAGGCCGCACCGGGCCGCGACGATGCCGGCGTGCTGGTGATGCAGATGGGGGGCGGCTGATGGACCGTGTCGATGCGCTCCTGCCGCGCTACGTCGAGCTGCTGCGGCGTACCGCGCTGACCGACGGCGAGCTCGAGCGCGAGACCGCGCTGGGCGACGCCACCGAACTGGCCAAGACCAGCCTGGCCGACGGGCCGGCGCTGGACCAGATGCACGAGCTGCACCGCCGCGCCCAGGTGGCGCTGGCGCAGGACTGGCGCGATGCGCCCGCCGGCAGCGCCGAGCACGCCGGGCTCGAGCGCCTGGTGCGCGGCGACGCCCTGCCGATGCTGCTGGCGCTGATGCTGCCGCACGAGCTGGCCGAGCGCACGCACCACGAGCAGCGCTGGCGGCGCGAACACGAGACGCTGGTGGCGATGTTCGAGCAGACCGACGAGCTGATCGTCGTGCTCGACGTCGACGGCCAGTGCGACGACGTCAACCCCGCCTTCTGCCGCGCCACCGGCTGGACGCGGCGCCAGGCGGTGGAAGGCGCGGGCGCCTGGCCAGACCCGCCGCGCGGCACCAAGCCCGGGCGCCGCAGCGGCCCGGTGGCCTGCAGCGACGGCAGCTCGCTGACGGTCGAGTGGTCGATCTCGCCGATCCTCGGGCGCAAGGGCGAACTGCTGAACCACGTCTGCATCGGCCGCGACATCGGCCGCCAGCAGCGGCTCGAGGACAGCCTGCGCGAGAACGACAAGCTGCGCGCCGTGGCCACGCTCGCCGGCGGCATCGCGCACGACTTCAACAACCTGCTGGGTTCGATCAACGGCCTGGCCGAACTGTGCGAACTCGAGGCCGTGCCCGGCTCGCGCCAGGCGCGCAACCTGGGGCGCATCCGCCTGGCCGGCGACAAGGCGGCGGCCCTGGTGCGCCAGATGCTGGACTTCTCGCGCCAGAAGCCGCCGGCGCCGCAGTGCACCGGCCTGCGCGAATGGCTGGAACACGCCGAGGGCCTGCTGCGAGCAGCCATTCCCCATCAGCAGACGCTGGCCGTCGAGGTCGAGCAGGACAGCATCGTGCGCATCGACCTGGTTCAGATGGAGCAGGTGTTGCTGAACATCGTACGCAACGCCGCCCAGGCGATGGGCCCGCAGGGCGGCCGGATACGGATCCGTGCCGACCGGGCGCAGCCGGCCACGGCCGAGACTGCAGCCGCAACCGGCTGGGCCCGCGTGCGCATCAGCGACACCGGCAGCGGCATCCCCGCCGAACTGCTGGGCAAGATCTTCGAGCCCTTCTTCACCACCAAGCCGGTGGGCGAAGGCACCGGCCTGGGCCTGGCAGCCGCGCACGGCATCGTCAGCGCCCACGGCGGTGCGATCGAGGTCGACAGCGAAGCGGGCGTGGGCAGCACCTTCAGCATCTTCCTGCCGCTGGCCGATGCCGCAGCGATGGCGGGCCCCAGCCCGGCTGCCGCCCCGCCGGGCTGACCCGCGCACGGCTGGCCGCGAACCGGGCACAGCCCGGATAAGCACCCGCTGCCGCCAGGCCGGGAGTGATCCAAACTCGCGCGATGCTGCACCCGCTGCCCACTTGCGAGAGGCCGCCGCTCGTCCCGCGGCGCCCGAGACGGCCATGACGCTGAAGACCCGCCTGGCCTGGATCGTCCTGCTGCTGATGTCGGCCCTGGTGCTGTCCTACAGCCTGGCGCTGGCGAGCACGATGCGCGAACGTGCCGACGCCGAGACCCGGGGCGCGCTGCCCTGGATCGCCGAGCTGCTGCCCGCGCGCCTGGACGGCATGGCGCGCGACGATGTGCAGGCGCTGGAGCAGCTGCAGCGCCTGGTCCGCGGCCTCGAGCGCATCCGCCACGTCAGCGTCGAGTTGCACGCGAGCGACGGCCGGCTGCTGGCGCGGGCACCGCAGCGCCCGGCCGAACTGCCCGGCTGGATGCGGCGTGAAGCGCCCGCGGCCGCGGCGCTGCGCAAGGACGTGTCCCTGGGTGGCCGCAGCGTCGCCTACTTCGAACTGCGGCCGGCCGCCGCCGACGAGCTCGCCGAGATGTGGGCCGACTTCGTGCGCAGCTCGCTGCTCGTCGTCCTGCTGTCGCTGCTGGCCGGCGTGGCGATCGTGCGGCTGGCGCTGCGCGCCTTCCAGCCGGTCGAGCAGATCCGCGACGCGCTGCGCGACCTCGGGCGGGGCACGCAAGGTGCGCGCCTGCCGCGTTTTCGCAGCCCCGAGATGGACGAGATCGCCAGCGCCTTCAACCGCATGGCGGGCGAGCTGCAGGCGGCGCAGGCCGAACGCCAGGCGCTGATGCGCAAGCTGCTCGAAAACGAGGAGCACACGCGGCGCTCGGTCGCGCACGACCTGCACGACGAACTCAGCCCCTACCTGGTCGCGCAGCAGCCGCTGGGGCGCGTGCTGCAGGCGCGCTGCGCCCAGCGCCCCGATCTCGAGGACATCGGCCGGCTCGTGCAGACCCTGGTCTCGCACCAGGCGCAGATGCTGTCGACGCTGCGCGCCATCCTGGTGGGGCTGCACCCGCCCGAGCTGGAGACGCTGGGCCTGCGCGGCGCCATCGAACAGCTCGTCGCGCAGCGCCGCAGCGAGCACGACGGCCGGGTGCAGATCACGCTGGAGATGCCCGGCGACTGGCAGCGTTTCGGCGCCGTGCTCGACGCCAGCATCTACCGCATGGTCCAGGAGTGCCTGACCAACGCGCTGCGGCACGCATCGGGCAGCTGGGTGCAGCTGCACATCGTGCACACGGCCGCGGCGATCGACATCAGCGTGAGCAACGACGGCGCCGCCGAAGCGGCGACCGGCGCGCGCCCCGGGCTGGGCACGATCGGCATGCGCGAGCGCTGTCTGGCGCTCGGCGGCGACTTCCAGGGCCGGCCGGCGCCGAACGGCGGCTGGCAGGTGCACATCCATCTGCCGGCCGAGCCGGTCGCGCACACCGAAGCACTCGCATGAACGACCACGTCATCCACGTGCTGATCGTCGACGACCACGCCGTCGTGCGTTCCGGCTACCGCACCTATCTCGAGCAGATGGGCGGCTTCGAGGTCGTCGCCGAAGCCGACAACGCCGCCGAGGCCTACGCCCAGTACAAACGCTGCCAGCCCGACATCGTGATCATGGACATCATGATGCCGGGGGCCAGCGGCATAGACGCCAGCCGGCGCATCCTGGCCTTCGACCGCGACGCACGCATCCTGGTGTTCTCGATGTATGTCGAGCCCATCGTCGTGCGCCAGGCGCTGGGCCTGGGCGTGCGCGGCATGCTGAGCAAGGACAGCGCCCCCGAGCAGCTGTGCGAAGCGGCGATCGCGGTCGCACGCGGCCAGCGTTATCTCGGTGGCGAGCTCGCGATGGCGATGGCCTTCAGCCCCCGGTCGCCACGCGCGGAAATCGTCGAGAAACTCTCCGGGCGCGAGTTCGAGATATTCCAGATGCTGGTCAGCGGCGCCAGCATCGACGACATCGCACAGGCCCTCAACCTGAGCTCGAAGACGGTCGCCAACCGTCTTTCCCAGATTCGCCAGAAACTCGACGCCAATTCCGACATCCAGCTCGTCCGGATGGCCGCCGCGATCGGCATCGTGTCCTGGATCCCGGCCCCCGGGTCGCGCCCCGGCGGCGACTGACCGCCCCTGGCGCGGCAGCGCCGGGGCCGGCGCCGCGGCCGCGCCCGGCAGGCGCCCGGGGCCACCCTGGCGGCGTCCTGCTCAACTTCCGGACACTCTGTCCCGATACTGTATCGGCGCGCTCGAAATCCGATACAGGAATACTTCCCGAATACTCTCGATAACCCTCGCCGACGGCACTTTTTGAGGGTTTTCACGGGCCATTTCCCGGGACTTTTGCCCGCCTCCTCTGTGATTTTATCCCGGCTCTTGCGGGATGGACTCACTAGGTCCCGGCGCCGTCTCCTTCCTAGAATGGTATCGCCTGCTGAATACCTTCGATGATTCTCCAATACCATTTGCAGAATGGTTCCTGGAGTTTCAGCGGGTATTTCACCGAGCCGCTCCGGCCTTTGCCCCAGGCGCCCGCCAGCCACCACCCACAGGAGACATCGATGAACACGCCCCAAGCGCGACACGACACCGCCCGGCGCTCGCCGGGGCGCAGTCGTCTGGCCTGCGCCGCCCGTCTGGCGCTGGCCGCCGCGGCGGCCAGCGCCCTGCCCAACGCCTTCGCCAACGACGAGCTGCTGCGCCTGAGCAAGGACGAGCGGCAATGGGTGATGCAGGGCAAGGACTACGACCACAGCCACTACAGCGGCCTGGCCCAGATCAACCGCAAGACCGTCAAGAACCTGAAGGCCGCGTGGACCTTCTCGACCGGTGTGCTGCACGGCCACGAGGGCGGGCCGCTGGTGGTCAACGGGATCATGTACGTGCACACCCCGTTCCCGAATACCACCTACGCCTTCGACCTGAACAACCCCGACAAGATCCTCTGGGAGCACAAGCCCAAGCAGGACGCCTCGGTGCGCGCAGTGGCCTGCTGCGACGTCGTCAACCGCGGCCTGGCCTACGGCGACGGCAAGATCTTCAAGACCCAGTTGAACGGCCACGTCGTCGCGCTCGACGCCAAGACCGGCAAGGTGATCTGGGAGATGGAGAACTCCGACCCCAAGGTCGGCTCGACGCTGACCCAGGCGCCGATCGTCGCCGAGGACCTGGTGATCGTCGGCTCCTCGGGCGCCGAACTGGGTGTGCGCGGCTACCTCACCGCCTACCGCATGAAGGACGGCGCCCAGGTCTGGCGCGCCTACGCCACCGGCCCCGACAACGAGCTGCTGCTGGCCGACGACTTCAACGCCCCCAACCCGCACTACGGCCAGAAGGGCCTGGGCACCAGCACCTGGGAAGGCGACGCCTGGAAGATCGGCGGCGGCACCAACTGGGGCTGGTACGCCTACGACAGCCAGCTCAAGCAGCTCTACTACGGCTCGGGCAACCCGGCGCCGTGGAACGAGACCATGCGCCCCGGCGACAACAAATGGACCATGTCCATCTGGAGCCGCGACATCAAGACCGGCAAGGCCAAGTTCGCGTTCCAGAAGACGCCGCACGACGAGTGGGACTACGCCGGCGTCAACTGGATCGGCCTGAGCGAGCAGGTGGTCGACGGCAAGAAGCAGAAGCTGCTGACCCACCCCGACCGCAACGGGATCATCTACACGCTCAACCGCGAGAACGGCAACCTCGTGCGCGCCGACAAGATGGACCCCACGGTCAACGTCTTCAAAGGCTACGACATGAAGAAGGGCGTGCCGATCCGCGACCCGGAATACAGCACGCGCATGGACCACGTCGCCAAGGGCATCTGCCCGTCGGCGATGGGTTATCACAACCAGGGCCACGACTCGATCGACAAGAAGCGCGAGCTGGTGATGCTGGGCACCAACATGATCTGCATGGACTGGGAGCCCTTCATGCTGCCCTACCGTGCCGGCCAGTTCTTCGTCGGCGCGACGCTGAACATGTACGCCACCCCGGGCAACAACAACAACATGGGCCAGGTGAAGGCCTACGACGTCAAGACCTCCAAGTTCAAGTGGGTCAAGGACGAGAAGTTCGCCGTCTGGGGCGGCACCACCAGCACCGCCGGCGACCTGGTCTTCCACGGCACGCTGGACGGCTACATCAAGGCCCGCGACGCCGACACCGGCGAGGTGCTGTGGCAGTTCAAGCTGCCCTCGGGCGTGATCGGCCACCCGGTGACCTACGAGCACAAGGGCAAGCAGTACGTCGCCATCTACTACGGCGTCGGCGGCTGGCCCGGTGTCGGGCTGGTGTTCGACCTGACCGACCCGACCGCCGGCCTGGGCGCGGTGGGCGCGTTCAAGGAGCTGCAGCAGTACACCAAGATGGGCGGCGGCCTGATGGTGTTCTCGCTCTGAAGCAGGACCGCCCCGCGACCGCAGTGCCCGCGGCCGCGGGGCCCGACCGCCGCAAGGCGAACCAGGAGAAGCCATGAACCGACGACCCCTTAGCAGCGTCGCGACGGCGCTCGTGCTGCTCGTCGCCCAGGGCACGGCCGCAGCCCAGGGTGCCGGCCCGGCGGACACGCTGCGCGTGTGCGCTGCCGACGACGACATGCCCTACACCAACGCCCGCGGCGAAGGCTTCGAGGACCAGCTCGCAACGCTGCTGGCCCAGACGCTGAACATGCGGCTCGAACGTGTCGGTTTCGCCGACCCGCGCTACCTGGTGCGCGACGGCATCGACAAGGAGCGCTGCGACCTCATGCTCGGCGCCGACAGCAGCGACCCGCGGCTGCTGACCAGCGCACCCTACTACCGCGCCAGCTACGTGTTCCTGTCGCGCACGCAGGACCGGCTGGAACTGCGCGACTGGTCCAGCCCGGTGCTGGCCACGGCACGCCTGGGCGTGATCCCGGGCACGCCGGCCGAGACCATGGTGACCCAGATCGGACGCCACGCCGACAGCTTCCGCTACATGATGAGCCTGGGCGGCAACAAGGCGATGCGCAACCGCTTCGTGCGCTACGACGTCGAGAAGCTGGTGCGCGACCTCGCCGCCGGCGAGATCGACGTCGCCGTCGCCTGGGCCCCGGCGGTGGCACGCTACGTCAAGGCGAGCCCGGTGGCGCTGAGCGCGGTGCCGGTGCCCGACGCGCGCAAGTCCAACGGCGAGCCCGTGGTCTTCAGCTACGACACCTCGATCGGCGTGAAGAAGGGCAACAGCGCGCTGCTCGCGCGCATCGAGGCCGCGCTGCCGCGGCTGCGCCCGCAGATCGGCCAGGTGCTGGCCGAACAGGGCGTGGTCGCGCTCGGTGGCCAGGTCGCCGGCAGCACCGCCACCGCCGCCGCCGGGAGCACGCTGCGATGAGCCGCCGCATCCGCCCCGCGCGCCGGCGCCTGCCGGCGCTGATCCTGGCGAGCCTGGTCGCGCTGCCCTCGGTGGCGCAGACGCCCAGCTTCTACAACCTCGTCGAAGGCACGCCGCTGGACTTCAGCGACCTCGAGTACGAGGAGGAGACCGACGCCGTCAAGGCCTTCAAACGCAGCGGCCGCAACCCGTACAACGAGGACCAGACGGCGATCCGCAACGGCGAGTCGCTGTTCGCCACCGCGTGCTCGGGCTGCCACGGCCATCACGGCGAAGGCAAGCTCGGCCCCGGCCTGACCGACGACTACTGGACCTACCCGGCCAACAACACCGACTCCGGCCTGTTCTCGAGCATCTACGACGGCCTGACCGGCCAGATGGGGCCGCAGAAGAACCGCCTGACGCAGGACGAGATGCTGCAGGTGATGGCCTGGGTGCGCAGCCGCTACACCGGGGACCCCGCCAACGCCGGCTGGAAAAGCTCGGCCCCGCGCAACGCCTCGTTCTCCACCCGTTCCCTGCCGCCAACCCAGAGGAGTCCCGCATGACCCCGCAACGCACCCTGTTCCTCACCGCCGCCGGCCTGCTGCTGAGCGGCGCCGCCTTCGCCTACGACGGCACCAACTGCAAGGCCCCCGGCGACTGCTGGGAAGCCAAACCCGGCTACCCGGAGAAGGTGGCCGGCAGCAAGTACGACCCCAAACACGACCCGGTCGAGCTGCGCAAGAACGAAGACGCCGTCAAGGCGATGGAAGCACGCAACGCCAAGCGCCTGGAGGCGGCGCAGAAGACCGGCAGCTTCAACTTCAACGTCAAGTGAGCGGCGGCGCCGGCTGCGGCGCCCTGCCCGTTCCGGCACCCGGCCCGTCGGCGGGCCGGCCCCTTGCGTGCACGCCGCCGGCGCGGCGCACGCCGCGTTATCCCGCCCTCCATGAACGACTCCACCTTCGAAGACTGGCGCCGGCGCGCGCTGACGCTGGAAGCCGCCGTCGGCGCCGTGATGCTCGGCATGCCGCGCGCGGTGCGGCTGGCGGTGGTGGCGCTGTTCGCGCGCGGCCACGTGCTGCTCGAAGGTGACGTCGGCGTCGGCAAGACGACGCTGCTGCGCGCGCTGGCGCGCGGCATCGGCGGCGCCTACCAGCGCATCGAGGGCACGATAGACCTGATGCCGAGCGACCTGGTCTATTACACCCAGGTCGCAGACGACGGCCGCCCGCGCGTGCTGCCCGGGCCGCTGCTGGCGCAGGGCGAGGACCTGAGCGTCTTCTTCTTCAACGAGATCAATCGCGCGCGCCCGCAGGTGCACGCGCTGCTGCTGAGGCTGATGGCCGAGCAGTCCATCGGCGCCTTCAACCGCGAGTTCCACTTCCCGCACCTGAGCGTGTTCGCCGACCGCAACCGCATCGAACGCGAGGAGACCTTCGAGCTGCCGGCAGCCGCGCGCGACCGCTTCCTGATGGAAATCCTGATCGACGCCCCCGACGAACGGGCGCAGCTCGAGGCGCTGATGTTCGATCCGCGCTATCACGACACCGGCGCGCTGGTCGAGCCGGTGGCGCACGGGCTGGTCGACGCCACGCGGCTGAACGAGCTCTCGGTGCAGATCCAGACCCGGGTGCAGGCGAGCGCCGCGCTGCGCCGCTACGGCGTCGACCTGTGGCTGGCCACCCGCACGCCGCAGCACTGCGGCATCACGCTGCCCGAGATCGACACCGCCGAGCTGGTGCTGGCCGGCGCCAGCCCGCGTGGCATGGCGATGCTGGTGCGTGCGGCACGTGTGCACGCCTGGCTCGAAGGACGGCCGGCGATCGTGCCCGAGGACCTGCGTGCGGTCTTCGTCGAGACCGTCGCCCACCGCATCGCGCTGCAGCCGGTGTACGAGAACCAGCGCGCCGAGATCGCGCGCGAACTGGCGCAGCAGATCCTGCGCCGCGTGGCGGCACCGTGACGGCGCCCGCGTCACGCGCCGCGGGCGGTGCCGAGCGCATCGACTACCGCATCCGCTGGCAGGGCAGCGACGTGCACCCGGGTGCGCACCGCTCGCGTGTGGCCGGCGGCGGCGATGTCTTCCGCGGCGTCGTGCCGCTGGGCCCGGGCCGCGACGCGCGCCGCATCGACCTTCGTGCCAGCCTCGCCGACCCCTGGGGCCGGCCTTGGGTACGCGAGTTCCGGCAGCACAGCCGGGTGCCGGTGCTGCTGCTGGCCGACCTGTCGCGTTCGATGCGTTTTGCCGGCCGCTGCGACCGCCTGGCGGTGTGCGCGGATTTCGCCCGCGCGCTGGCGCCTGCCGCGTTCCGCAACGGCGACCCCTTCGGCTTCGTCGGCTGCGACCGGGAACCGCGGCGCGAACTGCTGGTGGCGCCCGCCGTCTCGCGCCAGGCCGGCGAGACCGTCGCCCGCAGGCTCGAGGCGGTGCGGGCCGAAGACCCGCACCGCGCCGCCGCCGGCAGTGCCGACGGCCTGGCGCGGGCGGCACGCTGGCTGCCGCAGCGGCGTTCACTGGTCTTCCTGCTGTCGGACCTGTACCTGGACGATGCGCTGCTCGAGCGCACGCTGCGCAGCCTGGCGCCGCACCAGGTGGTGCTGGTGCTGCTGGCCGACAGCGCCGAACGCGAGCCGCCGGCGCGCTGGGGCCTGGTGCGGCTGGCCGACCTGGAAAGCGGGCGCGAGCGGCTGGTGCTGCTGCGTCCCGGGCTGGCGCGCCAGATGGCCGAGCAGCAGGCGGCACGCATCGCCGCCGCCACGCGGCTGGCACGGCGCCACGGCGCGTCGCTGCTGGTCGCCGAAGACGGGCTGGACACGAAGGCGATCACGCGCCAGCTGCTGCAGCCGCGGGGCCGCGCATGAAGCGCGTGCTGCTGGCCGCAGCCGTATTCGGGCTGTGCAGCGCCGCATCCGGGGCCGACGACGGCGTCGCGCCGGCGCCCGTGGCGCCCGTGGCGCGCGCTGTGCCCGCGGCTTCGGCGGCGGGCAGCGGCGACGGGCAGCGGCCGCGGCTGCTGCGCATCGAGCCGCCGCGCGACACCGCGCGCCACATCGGCGACCGTCTGCGCTACCGCGCGCTGCTCGTCTGGCCCGAGGGCTGGGTGCTGGAGCCCGAAGGCCTGCCCGCGGCCGAGTCCGAACACGCGTTCGAGCTGCGTTCGCACCGCATCGAGGCCAGCAGCGCCTGCGCCGACTGCCGCTGGCTGAGCCTGGACTGGCAGCTGTTCAAGGGCCCGCGTGCGAGCGAGGACCTGCTGCTGCCGGCGACGCCGCTGCCGCTGCGCCGCGGCAGCGAACGTGTCACGCTGGAGCTGCCGGCTGCGGTGCTGGCGGTGTCGCCGCTGGTGCCCTGGGACAGCCGGCGCAACTGGCTGGACAGCGTGCGCCCGGGCTGGCGCGTGCTGCCCTTCGACAGCGGCGCGCGTTTCGCCGAAGCCGGCGCCGCGCTCGCCGTGGCGCTGGCGGCGCTGCTGGCCTGGGCCTGGGGCAGCGGCCGCCTGGTGCTGGCACGCGAGCGGCGGCCGTTCGCGCAGGCCTGGCGCACGCTGCGCCAGCGCCCGCGCGCCGCGCCGGCCGACGCCGAGGACCTGAAGCTCTGGCACCGCGCCTTCGACGCCAGCGCCGGCGAGGCGGTGTTCCTGGAGAACCTCGACCGTTTCTTCGCCGCCCGCCCGGCGCTGGCGCCGCTGGCGGCCGCGGCACGCGCGGTGTTCGAGGCCTCGCGCCGCCGTTTTTTCCTCGACGAAGACGGCGCCGCCGGGCCGACTCGCGCCGAGCTGGCGGCACTGCTGCAGCAGCTGGCGCAGGCCGAGTTCGGCGCGGCGCGCCGCACCAGCGGAGCCGGCCATGCCTGAGTTCGACCAGCCGCTGTGGCTGCTGGCGCTGCTGCTGGCGCTGCTGCCGTGGTGGCGGCACGGCCAGCAGCGTGTGGACTGGGCCGACCTGCGGGCGCTGCCGCCCGACCGCCTGTCGCGCGCCGTCGACGGGGCGCTGCGCGCCAGCGCCAGCCTGGCGCTGGCCGCGGCCGCGTTCAGCCTGGCCGGCGTGCACCGCCAGGCCGCGCCGGTCGAACGCAGCGGCACCGGCGCCCACATCGTCGTGCTGCTGGACCGCAGCGCCAGCATGGCCGACGGTTTCGCCGGCTCCCGGCGACAGGCGGACGAGGAGTCCAAGGGCGAGGCCGCGGCGCGGCTGCTCGACGCCTTCGTCAGCCAGCGCCTGCGCGACCTGTTCGGCGTCGTCTTCTTCAGCACCGCGCCGATGCGCGTGCTGGGCCTGAGCGGCGACCACGACGCGGTGCGTGCGGCGATCGCCAGCTCGGCCGCGCCGGGCATAGGCCTCACCAACATCTCGGCCGGGCTGACGATGGCGCTGGAGAGTTTCCGCGACCAGCCGCGCAGCGGCTCGCGCGTGCTGCTGCTGGTGTCCGACGGTGCCGCCAGCATCGACGCGCGCGCCCAGGTGACGATCCGCCGGCTGTTCCAGGAACACCAGGCCCAGCTCTACTGGATCTATCTGCGCACGCCCAACGGCAACAGCCCGACGCGGCTGCCGACGCCCGACGCCGGCGCCGACGTCGCGCCCGAGTACTACCTCGACCGCTTCTTCAGCGACCTGGGCTCGCCCTACCGGCTCTACGAAGCCGACAACCCGCGCGCGCTGGCGCATGCGATCGAGGACGTGTCGCGGCTGCAGAACCAGCCGCTGCGTTATCTGCAGCCGCAGCCGCGGCGCGAACTGGCGCGCGGTTTCGACGCGCTGGCGCTGGCCTGCGTGCTGCTGCTGCTGGCCGCCCGACTGCTGGAGCAGCCGCGATGGCGGCGCTGAGGCTGCGCCGCCTGCTGCCGCCGGCGGCGCTGCTGCTGGCGCTGCTGGCCGGCGCGGCGGCGCTGGAGCGCGCCTGGACCGGCTGGCAGCAGGCCCGCAGCAACGAGCAGATGGCACTGGCCGAGCCGCCGCGCGACGGCGTGCCGCGTGTGCTGCTGGCGCGGGCGATCGTGCTGGAGCAGCAGGGCCGCATCGAGGAGGCGCTGTCCGACTACGCCGAGGTCGAGGTGCTGGGCGACGCCGCGCTGCGCCACGCGGCGCGGGTCAATGTCGCCAACCTCTACCTGCGCCGCGGCATCGCCGTCGCACGCGATGACGGCCACGCCCAGCGTGCGCTGGTGCTGCTGCAGCTGGCCAAGGCCGGCTACCGGCGCGCGCTGCGCCAGCGCCCGGACGACTGGGACGCACGCTACAACCTCGAACTCGCGCAGCGCCTGCTGCCCGACCTGGAGCCGCGCAACTGGCGCCGCTCGGGCGACGAGGCCGAACTGTCCGAAGCGATGAAGAAGGACAAGGCGGCGTGGACGGACATGGTCGGCCAGCCGCGCGGCATGCACTGATGGCCAGGCCAGGTCTCGCCGGGATGCTCGCACGCGGCGCCGCGCTGCGCCGGCGCCCGCGGCTGCTGCTCACCGGGCTGGCGGCGCTGGCGTTCGCACTCGCGCTGCTGCGCCCGGCGCTGCCCTGGCCGACGGCGATCGGCAGCACGCTGCTGGTGCTGGACATCACGCAGAGCATGAACGTCGCCGACGCACGCTGGCAGGGCCGCATGGTGACGCGCCTGGCCTACACGCGCGAGCTGCTGCGCCGCGTGCTGCAGCAGCTGCCCTGCGGCCACCGCGCCGGGCTGGCGGTGTTCACCGAGCGCAAGACGATGCTGCTGATGGCACCGGTCGAGGTCTGCGCCCACGGCGCGGCGCTGGACGACACGCTCGGCGGCCTCGACTGGCGCATGGCCTGGGCCGCCGACAGCCACCTGTTCTACGGCAGCTACTCGGCGCTGGACGAGATCGAACGCCGCTGGCCCGGCAGCACGCTGGCCTTCTTCACCGACGGCGACCAGGCGCCGGCGCTGACGCCCGGGCGCGAACCGCGTTACGAGCGCCACGCCGGCACGCCGGCCGGCGTGCTCTTCGGCGTCGGCAGCGAAACGCCGCAGCCGGTGCCGCGCATGGACGCCGACGGCCGCATCACCGGCTACTGGAGCGCCGAGGACACCGCCGGTTTCGCCAGCCCCGGCGCGCCGACGCTGTCGGTTGCCGACATGGAGCGCATGGCGCGCGGCGAGGACGTGCGCAACCAGGCGCAGCGGCCCGAAGGTGCCGGCGCCAGCCACCTGTCGCAGCGCCAGGACGCGGTGCTCGCGGCGGTGGCGCGCGCGACCGGGCTGCAGCTGCGTGTCGCCACCGACCCCGACACCGTGGTCGACGCGCTGCTGGCACTGCCCGGCACGCAGACCGGCAGCCGGCGCATCGAGCTGCACGGGCCGCTCGTCGTGCTCGGTGCGCTGGCGCTGCTGGCCAGCCTGCTGCCGGCGCCGAGGCGGCGGCGGCAGGCACCCGCCCCGGCCGAGGCGGCGCCCCCCTCGCTCCCGCAACCCACGACCTGACAAGGACACCATGGACACCCGTCTGCCCCCGCCCTGCTCCCGCCGCCTGCGCGCGGCTGCCGCCGCCTTGCTCGCCAGCGCCGCGCTGGGCGCCCAGGCCCACGGCCCGACGCCGCAGAAGATCGACGAGCAGATCGAGGTCGCGGCGCCGCCGGCGGCGGTGTGGGCGCTGGTCGGCGACTTCGCGCGTTTCGCCGCCTGGAACCCGGTGCTGGCATCGAGCAGCGCCGACCGCGGCAACGCCGCCGGCTCCAAGCGCACGCTGACGCTGGCGCGCGGCGGCGTGCTGACCGAGGAACTGGACGAACACCAGGACGGCGAGATGTCGATGAGTTACCGCTCGGGCCGCGACATCGACCCGGCGGTGCTGGCGGTCGGGTCCTACTCGGCGCGGCTGCGCGTGCTGCCGGCCGGCAGCGGCAGCCGCATCGAGTGGCGCGCGCGCGCCTACCGCGCCGACACCGGCAACGAACCCGCCGAAGGCCGCGACGACGCGAGCGCGGTGGCCGCGCTGCAGGAGCTCATGCGCCCGGCGCTGGCGGCGGCGCGCGAGCGGCTGCAGACACGCTGAACAGGCGCCGACGCCGGGCCTACAGCGTCGCCAGCAGCTCCTCCACCGCCTGCCAGCTGGCCGGCTTGACGAGGTGATGGTCGAAGCCCGAGCGCTGGGTGCGGCGCTTGTCTTCGTCGCTGCCCCAGCCGGTCAGTGCCACCAGCACCTTGCCGGCGTGGCGCGGGTCGGCGCGCAGGCGCGACGCGAGTTCGTGCCCGTCCATGCCGGGCATGCCGATGTCGCAGAAGACGACGTGCGGAGCAAACGTGTCCACCGCGCTCAGCGCGTCGACGCCGCGGTACACGGTGTGCGGGGTGTGGCCGTTGCCCGCGAGCTGGATCGCGAGCGCATCGGCAGCGTCGACGTTGTCGTCGACCACCAGCACGCGCAGCCGGCGCCGCTCCGCGGCTTCGGGCGCGCCGGGCCCGCAGTCCGCGGCGGCTTCGGCCGCGATCGCCGGCAGCGTCAGCGTGAACACGCTGCCGCGGTCCAGGCCATCGCTGTCGGCGCGCACGCTGCCGCCGTGCAGCTCCATCAGGCTGCGCACCAGCGCCAGGCCTATGCCCAGGCCACCCTGGGCGCGGTCGAGCGTGCGGTCGACCTGGGTGAACATGTCGAAGACGCGGCCCACCATCTCGGCCGGTATGCCCATGCCGTCGTCGACCACGCGCAGCGTCGCCTCGCGCTGCACCTGTGCCAGCTCGATGCGCACGTGGCCGCCAGCCGGCGTGTACTTGGCGGCGTTGTTGACCAGGTTGCTGACCACCTGCGCCAGCCGCGACGGGTCGCCGTGCACCCACACCGGCTGCGGCGGCAGCTCGACCCGGACCTCGTGCCGCGCCGCCTCGAGCGCAGGCTGGCAGGCTTCGAGCGCCGAGGCGATCACCGTGCGCAGGTCGACCGACACCCGGCGCAGCACCACCTTGCCGGTGGCGATGCGCGACAGGTCGAGCAGCTCGTCGATCAGCTTGACGAGCTGGCCGACCTGGCGGGCCATCATCTCGCGCAGCCGCAGCGCCTGGGCGCTGTCGCCGGGGATGCGGGCGAGCGCGTCGACGCCCATGCGGATCGGCGCCAGCGGGTTGCGCAGCTCGTGCGCCAGCGTGGCGAGGAACTCGTCCTTGCGGCGCTCGCTGTCGCGCAGCGCCTGCTCGGCCTTCATCTGCTCGCCGATCTGGTCGCGCAGCTGGTACTGGCGCCGGCGCGCCCGCAACGCGCTCTGCACGGCGCTGGTCATCGCACGCAGCGAGGCGGGGCGGTCGAGCAGCGTCAGGTTGGTGAGCCGCTGCAGCACCGGCTCGGGCAGCGCCGGAACCTCGCGTGCCCGCGTCATCACCAGCACCGGCACGTCGGACCAGGCGGGCTGTCGCGCCAGCGTGTCGACGAAGGCCTCGATGGCCGGATCGGCGAGCGCGCTGTCGGTCAGCAGCACCGCGCCGACGCCGGCGCCCAACGCCGCCGTCAAGGCGCGCAGGTCGCGGCAGACGACGCAGCGCACGCCGACCTCGGCCAGCAGCTGCGCGCTCACCTCGGCGTCGCGCCGCGTCGGGGCGACGAGCAGCAGGCGTTCTTCGTCGCGAGACGGCAGCTCAGCGGCCATCGCCCGGCCCTGGGGCCAGCAGCGCGCCATCGACGTCGCCGGGCGCCCCCCCGACCTCGACCGGCACCCCGGTCAGCACCCCGCGCAGCTGCGTCAGCGGCTCGCCCAGGTGCACGCCGGTGGCGTCGAACCAGAGCTGGCGGATCGACTCCTCGTGGCGGCCGCTGCGCTTCTTCACCACCGAGATCGCCTTCTTGACCCTGCCCTCGTGCTCGAACATGCGCAGCAGCACGACGGCGTCGGCCAGGTAGCTGGCGTCGATGGCCGAGCGGATGGAGATGCCGATGACACCGCTCTGCGCCGCCACCAGAAAGGTCGCCACGCCCTGGCTGTTCAGGTAGGACAGCAGCTCGTGCAGCTGCCCGGTGAGGAAGCGGCCCCCGGGCATCGCGTTGAAGTAGCCGTTGAGGCTGTCGATGATGACCACACGCGCCTGGTCCAGCTCCACCGCCTGGCGCACCGCGTGCGCGAACTCGCCCGGCGACACCTCGGCCGGGTCGAGCTGGCGCACCGCGATCTCGCCCGCGCCCTTGCCCTGGCGGACGACGAGCCCCAGCCCGGCGGCGCGGTCCAGCAGCAGCGCGCGCGACTCCTCGAACGAGAACAAGGCCGCGTGCTCGCCGCGCGCGGCGGCCGCGCAGGCGTACTGCAGCGCCAGCGTCGACTTGCCGGTGCCCGGCGGGCCGATCAGCAGCGTCGAGGTGCCGCGGTCGATGCCGCCGCCGAGCAGTTCGTCCAGGGCGGCCACGCCGCTGGGCACGGCCTCCCGCTCGAAGGCACGGCCGTGATCGGCGGCAGCGAGCCGGGGAAACACCTCGATGCCGCCGTGGCGGATGCGGAAGTCGTGGTAGCCGCTGCGGAAGTCGCTGCCGCGGAACTTGATCACCTCCAGCTGGCGTAGCGAGCGGCCGTAGACCGGCGAGCGGTTGTCCAGCGAGATGACGCCGTGGGCGATGCTCTGCAGCTGCAGGTCGGCGCCCTCGGCGGTGCGGTCGTCGAGCAGCAGCACGGTGCAATGGCGGCCGGCGAAGAACTGCTTCAACGCGAGGATCTGCCGGCGGTAGCGCAGCGAGCCCTGGGCCAGCAGGCGCAGCTCGGACAGGGAGTCGAACACCATGCGCTGCGGCTTGAGCGAACGCACGGTGTCGAGCACCTTGCGCGTCGTCTCGGTGAGCTCGAGCTCCGACGGGTGGTACATCGTCAGGTGCTCGTCGCCGTCGAGATGGCGCTCGTCGGACACCAGCTCGACGATGTGGATGCCCTCGGTAGACCAGCCGTGCGAGCGCGCCCCGGAGACCAGCTCCTCCCGCGTCTCCGACAGCGTCACGTACAGGCAGGTCTCGCCCCGGCGGACGCCCTCCAGCAGGTACTGCAGGGCGAGCGTGGTCTTGCCGGCGCCTGGATTGCCGTCGACCAGATAGAAGCGGTTGGCGATGAAACCGCCATGCAGGATCTCGTCCAGCCCGGGAACGCCGCTCTGCGAGCGTTGGTCTGCCTCGTTCACGCCACCCTTTCGATGCGGCCGGCCGCCACGTTGCGGGCATCGGGCCTGCGTTGTGTGGAGGCGCCGGCCCCGCGCACGGCGGCGTGGCCATGCCGGGGCGCCCCACGGCCGAACTCGGGACCCGGGCGCCTGCCCGCTGTGAGGCAAACGCCGTGCCGCCGGGCAACCTCCGCGAAACTGCATAATAAGAACCATTCTTATTTGAAGCACCTCAGACCAGCCGCCGCCAGTCTCCCGCCCGTCGGTGCCGGGCCCATCACCCGAGTACGGCCGTGCTGGAGCGTCATTACCGCGAACTGCTCAACTTCCTCGTCCGCCTGGTCGGCGACCGCCATGCCGCGGCCGACCTGACCCAGGAGAGCTACGCCCGCGTGCTGGCGCTGAAGCAGGGCGGGCAGGCGGTGCTCGACGGCCGCGCCCTGCTCTACCGCACGGCACGCAACCTCGTCGTCGACCGCCACCGCCGCGCCGCGGTGCGCCGCCACGACGCCCTGGAAGAGCTGGCCGAGGACGAACACCCGAGCGCGCCACCGCGCTCGCAGCCCGACGAGGCCCTGGCCTCGCGCCAGCAGGCGCAGGCCTGCCTGGCGGCCATCGAGGCGCTGCCGCCGCGCTGCCGCGAGGCCTTCGTGCTGCACGTCTTCGACGAGCTGAGCCAGGCCCAGGTCGCCGAGCGCATGGGCATCTCCGTCAGCATGGTCGAGAAGCACGTCGCGCGCGGCCTGCTCGCGTGCCGCGCGGCACACTCCGGGGGGTGAGGAAGAACGGCCGCTCGTGCGTCTACCGTCACGAGGACCGCCATCCCGCCCCGGTTATGCCC
>NZ_NRRU01000086.1 GCF_016583785.1 Rubrivivax gelatinosus
CCTCGATGTGGGCCCAGGCGCGTGCGTGCAGCGCGAGATCGTGCTGGACGACGGCAGCCGCGTCTGGCTGAACACCGGCAGCGCGCTCGACGCCGAGTTCGCAGCCGACCGTCGCCGGCTGCTGCTGCACGCCGGCGAAATCCTCGTCGAGACCGCCGCCGACCGTTTCCGGCGCCCGTTCTGGGTCGACACCGCCGACGGCAGGATGCAGGCCCTGGGCACGCGCTTCGCCGTGTGCCTGAGCGCGGGGCGCACGCGGCTCGACGTCTTCGACGGCGCGGTGCGCGTGCGCAACCAGGCGGGCGCGGTGCTGCAGGTCCGGGCCGGTGAGCACACCGTGTTCGACGCTGACGGCCTCGGGCGTGTCGACGCCGCCGACCCGGCGCGCGAAGCCTGGAGCCGCGGCCTCGTCGTCGCCGACGGCATCACGCTGGCCGAGCTGGCGGCCGAGCTCGCGCGTTACCGCCGTGGCCACCTCGGCGTGGCTCCGGCCGTCGCCGGGCTGAAGGTGGTCGGCGTGTTCCCGGCGCAGGACCCCGAGCGCGCGCTGGCGATGCTGGAAGCGGCGCTGCCGCTGCGTGTGCAGCGCACGCTGCCGTGGTGGGTCAGCCTCGAGCCGCGCTGAATCTTTCGTCGCCGCAGTTCCCCTTTTCGGTTCTCGTCCGATCAACAGGCGAGTCGCCCGCGAACCGCCGGGCGCCGACAGACCCGAACCCGGAGGAACCCCGTCCATGTCCAGCCGCACCGGCCGCAGCGCCTGCCGCCCCCGTCTTGTCCGCCGCCCGGGCCTCGCGCCGTTCGTGCTCGCGCTGCAGCTGGCGCTGGCCGCCGCCGGCGTCGTCGAGGCCCGCGCCCAGGGCAGCCAGGCCGAAACCACGCGCCATTACGAGGTCCCGGCCGGGCCGCTGGCCGCCGCGCTCAACCGCTTCGCCCAGCAGGCGGGCGTGTTGCTGGCGGTCTCGGCCGATCTGACCGACGGCCGCAGCAGCCCCGGGCTGCAGGGCCGCTACGAGCTGCGCGCAGGCTTCGAGGCGCTGCTGGCCGGCACCGGGCTGCAGGCGCTGAGCCGCTCCGACGGCAGCTGGTCGCTTCGCAAGAGCCCGGCCGACGCTGGCGCCGCTGGTCGCCAGCGCGCGGCGCGAAGATGCCGCCGGCCCGCTGGCCGGCTACGCCGCGCGGCGCAGCGCCACGGCGACCAAGACCGACACGCCGATGCTCGAGACGCCGCAGTCGCTCACCGTCGTCGGCGCCGAGGAGATCGAGGTGCGCAAGGCCGACAGCCTGGCCGAGGCGGTGGGCTACACCGCCTCGGTGCTGCGCTCCGAAGGCGTGGACCGCACCGGCGACGGCTTCGTGATGCGCGGCTTCCAGGCCACGGCCAGCCAGGGCAACCTCTACCGCGACGGCAGCAAGTACAGCGTCAACCTCTACGACGGCCGCCAGGAGCCTTATGGGCTGGAGCGCATCGAGATCCTGAAGGGCGCAGCCTCGGTGCTCTACGGCAACTCGGCGCCGGGCGGCATCATCAACACCGTCAGCAAGCGCCCGACGAACGAGGCGCTGCACGAGCTGAACCTGGAGCTGGGCTCCTTCGACCGGCGCCAGCTCTCGGGCGACTTCGGCGGTGCGCTGGGCGAAGGCGGCGCCTGGTCGTACCGGCTGACCGCGCTGGTGCGCGACAGCGGCAGCTTCGTCGAGCACATCGACGACGACCGCCGCTACCTCGCGCCGTCGCTGCGCTGGCAGCCCGACGCCGCGACCTCGCTGACGCTGCAGGCCGACCTGCAGCACGACCACACGGCCTACGCCTACGGCCTGCCGGCCGAAGGCACGGTGCTGCCCAATCCCAACGGCCGCCTGCCGCGCGACACTTTCGTCGGCGAGCCGGGTTACGACCGCTACGACCTGGATCGGCGCTCGCTGGGTTATCTGTTCGAGCACGCCTTCGACGACCGGTTCACGCTGCGCCATTCGCTGCGCAGCTACCGCGCCGACGTCGACATGCCCTCGGTCTGGATCGCCGGCCTGGAGGCCGACGGCCGCAACACCGCCTACCGCGGCGCCCAGGACCGCGAGGACCGCGCACGGGCGCTGATGTCCGACACCTCGCTGCAGGCCAAGTGGCGCAGCGGCAGCGTCGAACACACGGCGCTGGTCGGGCTGGACTATGTGCGCGAGCGTTTTCGCACCGTGCGCTACGACCGCAGCGCCGAGCCGCTGGATCTCTACGACCCGGTCTACGGCGGCGCCTTCGGCGCGCCCGAGCCGGCGTCGTTTTCGTCGCGCTCGGAACTGCGCCGCGTCGGGCTGTACGCGCAGGAGCAAGCCAAGATCGCCGGCCGCTGGGTCGCCGTCGCCGGGTTGCGCCACGACCGCGTGCGCTACGACGAGAGCGCGGTCTTCAGCGAGGACGTCGCCGCCGACGGCGAGAAGTCCAATGCCACGACCGGCCGCGCCGGCCTCGTCTACCTCGGGCCCGACGGCCTGGCGCCGTTCGTCAGCTTCAGCCAGTCTTTCGAGCCGCAGACCGGCACCGACCGCGGCGGCCAGCGTTTCGACCCGACCCGCGGCACACAGTGGGAGGCGGGCCTGCGCTGGCAGCCCGAAGGCAGCCAGACGCTGCTGTCGGCGGCGCTCTACCAGCTCACGCAGCGCAAGGTGCTGGTCACGGACCCGGTGGACACGAACTACTCGGTGCAGCTCGGCGAGGTGCGCTCGCGCGGGCTGGAGCTCGAGGCGCGCACGCGTGTCGGCGCCGCCAACCTCGTCGCCGCCTACGCCTACACCGACGCGCGCACGCTGAAAAGCAGCCCGCTGACGCCCGAGGCCGAGGGCCAGCGCAGCGGCGCCGTGCCGTACCACCAGGCCTCGGTCTGGGCGGACTACGGCTTCGGCGCCTTCGGCCTGCCGGCGCTGAAGGCCGGCGCCGGCCTGCGCTACGTCGGCTCGGCGCCCGGCGTCTGGCTCGATGTCGACGTGCCCGGCTACACCGTCGTCGACGCGATGCTGTCGTGGACCGAAGGCCCGTGGCGGCTGGCGCTCAACGTCGCCAACCTGGGCGACAAGCGTTACGTCGCGTCCTGCACCTATCTGTGTTTCTACGGCGAGCCGCGGCGGGTGACGGGGAGCGTGTCGTATCGCTGGTGAGCGCGCCAGGGCGGGTCAGTCATTTATAATGAGAAACATTCTCATTAGCGCTGGCGCCTTGTCCCTGCCGTGTCCGCCTCCGCCACCTCCGTCCATCCGGTCCAGACGCTGTACCTCGAGCACCACGGCTGGCTGCAGGCCTGGCTGCGGCGCCGGCTGGACGATTCGCAGCAGGCCGCCGACCTGGCGCATGACACCTTTGTGCGCCTGCTGGCTGGCCGGCGCGAGCACTTCGGTGACGAACCGCGGGCGCTGCTGACGCACGTCGCCAAGGGGCTGGTCGTCGACCACTGGCGGCGGCGCGAGGTGGAACGCGCCTACCTGGAGGCGCTGGCGGCGACGCCCGAGGCGCTGGCGCCGTCGCCCGAGACCCGGCTGGCGCTGCTGCAGACGCTGCTGCAGATCGACTCCCTGCTCACCGGCCTGGCGCCGCGCACACGCGCGTGTTTTCTGCTCGCCCAGCTCGACGGCCTGACGCTGGCGCAGATCGCCGAACGCATGGCGATGCCAGTCATCACCGTGCGCCGCCACGTGCACAAGGCGCTGCTCGCCTGCATGGCCTGTCTCTGATGGCGGCCGAGACACCCGACCACACGCTGCTGTCCGAGGCCGCCGACTGGGCGCTGGCGCTGCGCGAGGGCGGGGCGGCCGAGCGCGACGCCTTCGAGCGCTGGCGCGCGCGCAGCCCGGCGCACGCGGCGGCCTGGGCGCGTGCCGAGGCGGTGTTCGAGGTCTTCGCGCGTGTGCCCGACGGCGCCGGCCGCCAGGCGCTGCACACGCTGGGCCGCGCCGGGCGGCGCCGTGCGCTGGCCACGCTCGGCGGCCTGGCCGTCGGCCTGCCGGCCGCCTGGCTGGCCTGGCACGAGGCGCCGTGGCGCGAATGGCGCGCCGACCTCGCCACCGCCACCGGCGAGCGCCGCGACACCGTGCTGCCCGACGGCACGCGGCTGGTGCTGAACACCGCCAGCGCGGTCGACGTGCTCTTCGGCGCCAGCGAGCGCCGCCTGCGCCTGCTGGCCGGCGAGATCCTCGTGACGACCGGGCACGAGGCCTCGCCGCGGCCCTTCGTCGTCGAGACGCCGCTCGGCCGCGTGCGCGCGCTGGGCACCCGCTTCTCGGTGCGGCTGGACGGCAATCACTGCCGCGTCGCAGTCTACGAACACGCGGTCGAACTGCAGCCGGCGGCCGGCGCGCGGCGGCGGCTGGACGCGGGTGAACAGGCCGAGTTCGATGCCGGCGGCGTGTCCGACGTCGGCGCCGCCGACGAGCGCGACACGCTGTGGCAACGCGGCATGCTGCTGGCGCGTGGCCGCCGCCTCGACGAGGTGGCGGCCGAACTGGCGCGCCACCGCCGCGGCCTGCTGCGCTGCGACCCGGCGGTGGCGGCGCTGCGGGTCTCGGGCGCGCTGTCGCTGGACGACACCGACGCCGCGCTGGCGCTGCTGGCGCGCACGCTGCCGCTGCGCGTGGAGCGGCGCACGCGGTTCTGGGTGACGCTGTTGCCGCGCTGACGCGCGGGTGCTGGTGCCGCGCTGACGCGCGGGTGCTGGCGCCGCCCTGAAGCGCAGGTGATCACTTTCCGCCGCTTGTCCGGTGTAGCGGATGAAGGCGTGCCGCGGGCCCGCCGCATCCCAAGCACAGGAAGAACATGAAGCAGACCTCCGGGCGCCGCCAGCGCGCCCTTGCCCTGAAGGCCGGCGCCGCCGGCGTGGCCATCCAGGCGGCGATCGCCGTGCTCTGCGGCGTGGTGCTGGTCGCCGCGCCACCGGCGGCTTTCGCCGGCGAGGCCGGCGCGCCGGAGTTGCGCATCGCGCCCGGCCCGCTGGACGAGGTGCTGGCGCAGTGCGCCGCGGCCTTCGGCGTGCAGCTGGCCTTCGACCCGGCGCTGGCCGCGGGCCGCCGCAGCGCCGGGCTGCAGGGCCGCCACACGCTGGACGAGGCCTTCGAGCGCCTGCTGCGCGGCAGCGGGCTGGAACTGGTGCCGCAGGGCGCCGGCGCCTACGGTCTGCGGGCCGTACCACCGGCATCGCCGGATCAGCCCGCGCTGCCGGCGCTGAAGGCGCGCGCCGCGGCGATCGGCGACGACCGCAGCGAAGGCGGCGGCTACGCGACGCCCGGCCGCAGCGCCGCGGCCACCGGTCTCGCGCTGACGCCGCGCGAGACGCCGCAGGCCATCACCGTCGTCACGCGCCAGCTGATGGACGATTTCCGCCTGGACACGCTGAGCGCGGTGCTCGACCAGACGCCCGGCGTCACCGTCGCCCGCCAGAACGACATGACGACCTTCACGGTGCGCGGCGCCGACGTCAACCTGCAGACCGACGGCCTGCGCCAGGCGCGCGACGGCTGGGGCTGGAACAGCCACATCCTCTACGTCAACGACGACATGGCCGAAATCGACCGCGTCGAGGTGCTCAAGGGCTCGTCCGGCCTGGTCAACGGCGACGGCTACCCGGGCGCCACGGTCAACCTCGTGCGCAAGCGCCCGACGGCCGAGTTCCAGGCGTCGGCCGGCGTGCTGGCCGGCAGCTGGGACCGTTACCGCGCCGACGCCGACCTGTCCGGCCCGCTGGACGCCGACGGCCGCCTGCGCGCGCGCCTCGTCGCCTCGCACGAAGACGCCGGCGCGTTCCGCGACCGCCAGAAGACCCGCAGCTCGCTGGTCTACGGCGTTGCCGAGTTCGATCTCGCGCCGTCGACGCTGCTCACGGCGGGCCTGAGCTGGCGCCAGCGTGAACTGCACGCTGCCGGCGGCACGACGCCGATCCAGGCCACTACCGACGACGGCACGTTCGTCGGCCTGCAGCCGCGTTCGTTCAACCTCGGCGCCTCCTGGGCCGGCTACGAGCAGGAGACGCTGAACCTGTTTGCACGCCTGGAGCACCGCTTCGACGGCGGCTGGAGCGCGCGGCTGCAGCTGGCGCACGAGAGCGTGGACACGCCCGACGCGCGTTTCGGCTACCTGCGCGGCAGCGATCCGGTGAGCGTGGGCCTGGGCCGCTATCAGGACGTCGAGGCGCGCAACAAGAGCGTCGCGCTCGACGTGCAGGGGCCGCTGGAGCTGCTCGGACGCCGCCACGAGCTGCTGCTGGGGGGCGGCGCTTCGAGCAGCCGCACGACGCTGCTGCGCACCGGCGCCACCGTCGCCGGCAGCATGGACTACGCCGCCGGCGGGGGCGCGATCGCCGAGCCCGACTGGAGCGCCTACACGGCGTCCGACGACCTCTTCAGCCGCCACCGCCGCTACGCCTACGGTGCCGCACGCTGGAACCTCGCCGACCCGGTGAAGCTGATCACAGGCGTGCGCGTCACCGACTACGGGCAGAAGGACGTCACCGACATCGGCTGGTACAACTACCGCATGACCGAGAACGGCGTCACGACGCCGTATGCCGGCGTCGTCGTCGACGTCTCGCGCCAGGTCTCGCTGTATGCCAGCTACGCGAGCATCTTCGAGGCCCAGAGCGCCAAGGACGCCGACGAACGCACGCTGCCGCCGCGCGAGGGCCTGTCCTACGAGGTCGGCGCCAAGGGCGAGTTCTTCGCCAAGCGCCTGATCGCCAGCGCGGCCTTCTTCTGGATGAAGACCGACAACGAGGCCGAGGAAGTGGGGCTGACGCCCGGCGGCGACAGCATCTACCGCGCCGTCTCGGGGGCCCGCCGCCACGGCTACGAGTTCGAGCTTGCCGGCGCGCCGGCACCGGGCTGGCAGGCCCAGGGCAGCTACGTGCTCAACGACAGCAGCCTGGAAAGCGCCGGCAGCAGCCCGCGCCACCAGTTCAAGCTCGCCGGCAGCCACCGCTGGAGCGGCGGCGTGCTCGACGGCCTGACGCTGGGCGCGGCGACCCGCTGGCAGAGCACGATCGCGGCCGGCACCGAGGCCGTCCGGCTGCGCCAGGACGCCTACTGGGTCTGGGACCTGATGGCGCGCTGGGAGATCGACCGCCGCTTCAGCCTCAGCGCCAACGTCGCCAATGTCTTCGACAAAAAGTACTTCGCCGGCATCACCGACTGGGGCGCGCTGCACTACACCTGGGGCGCGCCGCGCAGCGTCAACCTCGGGCTGAACATGCGCTACTGACGACGGCCCCGCCCGGTCGGCGTGGTGCAGACCGGCCACGGCTCTACAATGCGAGTGATTCTCATTTGTTACTGCCGTGGCCGCCACCGACTCTGCGCTCCACCACCAGGTCCAGACGCTGTACGCCGAACATCATGGCTGGCTGCACGGCTGGCTGCGGCGTCGGCTGGGCTGCGGCTACCGCGCCGCCGACCTGGCGCACGACACCTTCGTGCGCCTGCTCTCGCGCGAGGAGCCGCTGGCGCTGCAGGAGCCGCGTGCCTTCCTGACGACGGTGGCGCAGCGTGTGCTGGGCAACCACTGGCGGCGCGAGCAGCTTGAACGCGCCTACCTGGAGGCGCTGGCCGCACGGCCGGAACTCGTCGCGCCCTCGGTCGAGGAGCGCGCGATCCTGCTGGAGACCCTGCTCGAGATCGACCGCCTGCTCGACGGCCTGCCCGCGGTCGTGCGCCGCGCCTTCCTGATGGCCCAGCTCGACGGCCTGCCGCTGGCCGAGATCGCCGCCGAGCTGGGCCTGTCGCTGGCCACCGTCAAGCGCCATCTGCAGCGCGCTGGCGCACGCTGTTTCTTCGCGCTGCGCTGATGGACGCCGCCGAGGCGCCCATCCCGCCGGCGGTCGCGCGCCGGGCCGTCGCCTGGTGGGTCGACCTGCGATCCGAGGACGCCGACGAGGCGCTGCGCCGGCGCTGGCAGCGCTGGCTGGAGCGCGACGAGGCCCACCGCCGCGCCTGGGCGCGGCTCGAAGCCGTCGGCGCGCACCTGAACGGCCGCGTGCACGAGGGCCTGGCCGGCGTGCCCGGCGCGTCGGCCTTGGTGCAGGTCGCCCTGGCCGAGACCGCGCCACCGCGCCGGCGCGCCCTGGGCGCGGCGCTGCTGGCCGTGCTCGCAGGCGGCGGCGCCTGGCAACTGCACGACGACCCGGCGCTGCAGGCGCGTCTGGCCGACCTGGGCACCGGCGTCGGCGAGCGCCGCCGGCTCGTGCTCGCCGACGGCACACGGCTGGGGATGAACAGCGGCAGCGCCGTCGACCTGCGTTTTGGCGCCGCCGAACGCCGCCTCGTGCTGCGCCGCGGCGAGATCCTCGTCGAGACCGCGCCCGACACCGCGCACCGGCCCTTCGTCGTGCAGACCGTCGCCGGGGAGTTGCGCCCGCTCGGCACGCGATTTCGTGTACGGGAACGCGGCGACGAGCTCGAACTGGCGGTCTACGAAGGTGCTGTCGACATCCGCCCGACGGCCGGCCCGGCGCGTGTGCTGGCCGCCGGCGAGCAGGCGCGTTTCGACACCGCCGGTGTCGGCCCGCGCCAAGCGGCCGACGCCGACGCCGCGGCCTGGGTCGACGGCATGCTGGTGGCCAGCGGCATGCGGCTGGACGAGTTCCTCGCCGAACTCGCCCGCCACCGCCGCGGCCGGCTGGACTGCGCGTCCGAGGTCGCCGCGCTGCGGGTTTCGGGCAGCTACCCGCTGGCCGACGTCGACCGTGTGCTGGCCACGCTGCCGGCGGTGCTGCCGGTCACCGCCGTCTGGCGCACGCGCTGGTGGCTGACGCTGCGCGCAAAAACCTGAGCCGTTTTCGTTTCTCGCGTGACAAGCAGGACGAACCCCTGACGTCCGAGAGGAACCGCATGTCTTCGATCACCTACCGTCCCCGCCGGCCGCTGGCCCGGCTGGCTCTGGCCGCCGCGCTGGCCTGCACGCTGCCGCTGGCGCCCGCGCTGCTGCCCGCGGCCCAGGCCGCCAGCGCCGACTACGACATCCCCGCCGGCCCGCTGGAGACGGTGCTCAACCGCTTCGGCCGCGAGGCCGGCATCCTGCTGTCCTTCCCCAGTGAACTGGTCGCCGGGCAGCGGAGCCCGGGGCTGCGCGGCCGCCACGAGGTCGGCGCGGCGCTTGAATTGCTGCTGCGCGGCACCGGGCTGCAGGCCCGCGAACAGCCGCAGGGCGGCTGGGCGCTGGTGCGCCGCGGCGCCGAGGGTGCGGCCGCCGAGGCGCTGCCGGCGATCACCGCACGCGCCACCGCCGAGACCGCCACCGGCCCGGTGCGCGGCTACGTCGCACGCCGCAGCGCTACCGCCACCAAGACCGACACCGCGCTGCTGGACACGCCGCAGTCGGTCTCGGTCGTCGGCGCCGAACGCATCGAGGCGCTGGGCGCGACGCGCCTGAGCGAGGTGCTGGCCTACACGCCGGGGGTCGACGGCGCCATCTACGGCAACGACTCGCGCTACGACTGGATCTCGGTGCGCGGCTTCGAGACCCTGTCCCCCGGCTACTACCTCGACGGCCTGCAACTGCGCAACAACGCCTGGTGGGCCGTCTGGCAGACCGAGAACTACGGCGTCGAGCGCATCGAGATCCAGCGCGGCCCGGCCTCGGTGCTGTGGGGCCAGAACGGGCCCGGCGGCATGATCAACATGGTCAGCAAACGTCCCGCCGCCGAGCTGCCGCAGGAGCTGCGGCTGACGCTGGGCAGCGACGCCCGGCGCGATGTCGCGGCCGACCTCTCGGGGTCGTTCGGCGAAGGCGACGCGGCGCAGTGGCGCCTCGTCGGCCTGCTTCGCGACGCCGAGCTGCCGGCCGGCGGCATGGGCGATGACCGCCAGTACCTCGCGCCGTCGCTGACGCTCCAGTTCGGCGCCGACACCCGGCTGACGCTGCTGTCGCAGTTCCTGCGCACGCGTGCCGGCGTCTACGTGCGCGTGCTGCCCGAGTCGGGCACGCTGGTGTCGACGCCGGCAGGCACCCGGCTGCCGGATTCGGTCTTCGCCGGCGAACCCGGCTTCAACCGCTTCGACCAGGACCAGGCGATGCTCGGCTACGAGCTCGAGCACCGCCTGGACGAGCGCTGGACGGTCTCGCAGAGCCTGCGCTGGTCGCGCCTGGATGCCGACATGCGGCAGGTCTACCAGACCGGCTACCTCGACCGCGACCCCGCCGATCCGCTGGACCCGGCGTCCTGGCGCGTGCTCGGGCGCACGGCCACCACCAGCCGCGAGAAGATCCACTCGCTGGTGGTCGACAGCCGCATCCAGGGCGAGTTCGTGTTCGGCGACTGGCGCCACACGCTGCTCGCCGGGCTGGACCTGCAACGCAGCCGTGCCGATCAGGTCAGCGTCTTCGGCGCCACGGTGGCGCCGCTGGACGTCTACGCCCCGGCCTACGGCGGCGACGTGGTCCTGGGCGACCCGTCAGTCGACACCCACACCGTGCTCCAGCAGACCGGCCTGTACCTGCAGGACCAGATCCGCCGCGGCGCCTGGGTGCTGACGCTGGGCGCGCGCCACGACCGCGCCGCAGTCGACACCGACGACCACCTGGCCGACGCCTCGACGCGCCAGCGCGACCACCACACCGGCTTGCGTGCCGGCGTCGTCTACCGCGCCGCCGACGGCTGGGCGCCTTACGCCAGCTATTCCAGCTCTTTCGCACCCTCGACCGTCGTCGACCCCGAGACCGGCAAACCCTTCGACCCCGAGACCGGTCGCCAGCTCGAGGCCGGCGTGCGCTTCGAGCCCGCCGGCCACGCCGCCAGCTACAGCGCCGCGGTCTTCGAGCTGCGCCGCCGCAACTACGTCAGCTACGACGTGAACTACGTGCCGTCGGCCGACGGCGAGGTGACGGTGCGCGGGCTGGAGCTGGAAGCGGTGGCCGAACCGCGTGCCGGCATGAACCTCACCGCGTCCTACGCCTTCACGCCCAAGGCCGACGTCACGCGCAGCGCCAACCCGGCCGAAGTCGGCAAGCAGGCGACCGCGGTGCCGCGCCACCGGCTGTCGCTGTGGGCCGACCAGCGTTTCGCCTCGGGGCTCAAGCTCGGCCTGGGCGCGCGCCTGGTCGGCTCGCACCGCGGCATCGGCGAGACCGCGGCGCGCGACGTGCCCGGCTACACGCTGTACGACGCGCTGCTGGGCTGGGACTGGCGCGCCTGGAGCCTGGCGCTCAACGTCTCCAACCTCGCCGACAAGGACGCCATCACCAACTGCAGCAGCGGCTACTGCTACTACGGCAACCGGCGAAAGACCTCGCTGAGCGCGGCCTACCGGTTCTGAAGTCCGAAGCGGCCGGGCAGGGGCTTGTCATAGAATGAGAACAATTCCTATTAGCAAGCCCAGCCAGCCGCTTCCCCTCCGTGCACGCTGTCGCCGAACCCGCCCTGCAACAGCAAGTCCGAGTGCTCTACGGCGAGCACCACGGCTGGCTGCACGCCTGGCTGCGCCGGCGCCTGGGCTGCGCCGACCACGCTGCCGACCTGGCGCACGACACCTATCTGCGCGTGCTGGTCAGCGGCCGCACGCCGCCGCCGGGGCAGGCGCGGCCGCACCTGATGCAGATCGCCAAGGGCCTGGTGATCGACCGCCACCGGCGCCAGCTCGTCGAGCAGGCCTACCTGGATGCGATCGCGGCCCAGCCGGCGGCGCTGGCGCCGTCGTCCGAGGTGCGGGCGATCGCGCTCCAGGCGCTGCTGCGCGTCGACGCGATGCTGGACGCGCTCGCGCCGGCGGTGCGCGAGGTCTTCCTGCTGTCGCAGTTCGACGGCCTGACCTATGCCGAGATCGCCGTGCGCCAGGGCATCGCGCCGGCGACGGTTCGCAAGTACATGCTGAAGGCGCTGCAGGCCTGCTTTCTGGCGCTTGACGGCGGCGCCGATGGCTGAGGCCGACACGCGCCTGGACGCGGCGCAGCGCGCCGCGCTCGAGTGGCAGGTGAGCTTCTGGTCGGGCGAGGCCGGTGATGCCGAACGCCGCGCCTTCGAAGCCTGGCTGGCGGCCGACGACAGCCACCGCCGCGCCTGGGAGCGTGTGCAGCGTGTCGGCGGCCAGTTGCATGCGGTGCCGGGCGAGGTCGCCGGTGCGGTGCTGCGTGCGGCGCGTGCGCCCGCCGGCCGCCGCCGCGTGCTGCGCGGCCTGCTGCTGCTGGCCGGTGCCGGCGGCACGGCCGCCGTCGTGCGCCGCACGCCGCAGTGGCAGCTGGCGAGCGCGGCCGAAAGCACCGCGCCCGGCGAACGCCGCGAACTGACGCTGGCCGACGGCAGCCGGCTGACGCTGAACACCGCGACCGCGCTCGACCTGCGCCTGGACGCCGCCGTCCGCCGCGTCCTGCTGCGTGCCGGCGAGGTCCACGTCGCCACCGCGCCCGACCCGGCGCGCAGGCCGTTCTACGTCGAGACGCCCGAAGGCAGCGTGCAGGCGCTGGGCACTCGCTTCACGGTGCGCATGCTGGACGCCGGCGTGCGCGTGCAGGTCTTCGACGGCGCCGTCGAGATCCGCCCGCGCGACGGTGCCGCGCCGCGGCGTCTGGCCGCCGGCCAGCAAGGTGTGTTCGACGCCGGGGCGGCGCGCGAGCCAGAGGCGCTGGACGACAGCGCCTCGGCCTGGATGCGTGGCCTGCTGATCGCCGAACGCGTGCGCCTGGCCGACTTCGCCGCCGAACTCGGCCGCTATCGCCGCGGCGTGCTGCGCTGCGACCCCGAGGTCGCCGAACTGCTCGTCTCCGGCGTCTTCCCGAGCGCCGATACCGACGCCGTGCTGCGTTCGCTGGTGCGTGCGCTGCCGGTGCGCGTGACGCTGGCGACCCGCTACTGGGTCTCGATCACGAAGGCCGGGCGGTGAATTCCGCCGCCTGCCGTAGCACTTTTTCTTTCTCGTCCGGGAATGAGGATGAGGCCCCTGCGTCGACAGCGGGCCGCTTCGTCTCCCGTCGAAAAGGAAACCCGATGTCTTCCGGCCCATCCCTCGCCGCGCACCGCCCGTTCGTGCGTCATCCGCTGGCGCACGCCGTCGTGCTCGCCTGCCTCGCCTGTGCCGCGCTGCCCGCGGCGCACGCCCAGACCACCGCGCCGGCGGCCGCCGTCCAGGTGGACATCCCCGCCGGCACGCTGGACCAGGTGCTCAACCGCTTTGCCGCGCGCGCCGGTTTCATGATCACGATCGACGCCACGCTCACCGCTGGCAAAACCAGCCCGGGGCTGGCCGGGCGCTACGGCGTCGGCGACGGCCTGGCGGCCATCCTCTCCGGCAGCGGCCTGCAGGCCGTGGGCCAGGCCGGCGGCGGCTGGCTGCTGCGCGCCGCGGCGCCGCAGGCGCCGGCGGTGGTGCAGGCCGACTCCGCGGGGCTGCCCGCGATCACCGCGGTCGCCAACCAGCTCGGCGAGGTCACCGAAGGCAGCGGCCACTACACGCCCGGCGCCATCGCCACCGCGACGCGCCTGGTGCTGACGCCGCGCGAGACGCCGCAGACGGTCAGCGTCGTCACGCGCCAGGAGATGGACGACTTCGGCCTGACGACGATAGACGAGGTCATGGCGCACACGCCCGGCGTCAGCATCGTCACCTACGACACCGAGCGCACCGAGTACTTCTCGCGCGGCTTCGCGATCCAGAACTTCCAGTACGACGGCATCCCGATGCGCCGCGACTCGTCGTACTCGGCCGGCAACACGCTCAGCGACATGGCGATCTACGACCGTGTCGAGGTGCTCAAGGGCGCGACCGGGCTGCTCACCGGCAGCGGCGAGCCGGGTGCGACGATCAACCTGATCCGCAAGAAGCCGACGCGCGAGTTCCAGGGCCAGGCCAGCCTCGGCGTCGGCTCGTGGAGCGACGTGCGCGGCCAGGTCGACGTCGGCGGGGCGGTCGACGAAGCCGGTCGCGTGCGCGCGCGCGGCGTCGCCGCCTACCAGCAAAAGGAGTCGCAGCTCGACGGCCACGAACGCAAGACCGCGGTGCTCTACGGCGTCGTCGAGGCCGACCTCACGCCGTCGACGCTGCTGACCGTCGGCGCCGACTACCAGAACAACGATCCGAAGCGTTCGACCTGGGGCGGCATCCCGATCTTCGCCGCCGACGGCAGCTTCAACGACCAGTCGCGTTCGTTCAACAACGGCGCCGACTGGAGCCACTGGGACCAGTACACGCGCACCGTCTTCGCCACCGTCGAGCACTACTTTGACAACGACTGGGTGCTCAAGGCGCAGTTCAACCACCAGATCAACGGCTACGACGCGGAGCTGGGTTCGGCCGCCTCGGGCTTCCCCGACCCGGTGAACGGCAGCGGCGTGTCCACCTGGGAAGGCAAGTACGTCGGCAAGACGGTGGCCGACGCCGTCGACGTCTACGCCAGCGGCCCGTTCCAGCTGCTCGGCCGCCGCCACGAGCTGGTGGCCGGCGGCAGCATCACCAAGCGCCGCTGGACCAACCGCGGCTACTGGGCCGGCAGCACCGAGATCGCCGACTACGGCGCCTGGAACGGCCAGCTGCCCGAGCCCGACTGGGACGCGCTGACGCCGTCGCGCAACCGCGAGACCACGCGCGAGAACGGCCTGTACGGCGCCGTGCGCTGGAACCTGCGCGACGACCTGAAGCTCATCAGCGGCGCGCGTGTGCTGAACTACGACGGCCCGGACATCGACGAGTCCGGCGTCTTCACGCCTTACCTGGGCCTGGTCTACGACGTCGACAAGCGCGTCTCGGTCTACGCCAGCGGCACGACGATCTTCATGCCGCAGTCGGCGCAGACCGAGGCCGGCAAGACGCTGGACCCGCAGGAAGGCCGCAACCTGGAGGCGGGCGTCAAGGCCGAGTTCTTCGGTGGCCGGCTCAACGCCAGCGCCGCGGTCTTCCACCTGAAGCAGGACAACTACGCCGAGGAGACCGGCGGCCTGACCCCCGGCGGCGGCACGGCCTACCGCGCGATCGACGGCGTCAGCACCAAGGGCTTCGAGCTCGAGCTCTCGGGCCAGGTGGCGCCGAACTGGCAGCTGCATGCTGGCTACAGCCACAAGGTCTCGCGCCAGGACGGCGAGAAGGTCTCGACGCTGACGCCTGAGAACCAGTTCAGCCTGTTCAGCAGTTGGCAACCGGCGGCCGTGCCGGGCCTGAAGCTGGGAGGTGGTGCGCGCTGGCAGGACAAGACCTGGGGCACGGTGAGCCACCCGACGCTGGGCTCGGTGCGTCACGATGTCGACGGCTACTGGGTCGTCGACGCGATGGCCAGCTACCGCGTCACCCCGCGTCTGACCGCGCGGCTCAACGTCACCAACCTGTTCGACAAGAAGTACTACACGATCTTCAGCTGGTACAGCACCTACAGCTGGGGCGAGGCGCGCGCCGTCGCGCTGAACCTGGACTACCGCTTCTGACCCACCGGCCGGCGGGGGCGGTGGCGCCCTTGGCCGGCCGGCCCACGCCACCCGACCGGATCCTCCGCATGGCCGCCACCCTCGCATCTCCTTCCCGCCTGCAGATCGCCTCGCGCGTGCTCGCCGCCGTCGTCGGCGGCTACGCCTTTTGCTGGGGCCTCACGGCCTTCGGGCTGGCCGGGCTGTACGCCGCCGGCATGGCCTTCCACGACGCCGAGCACCTGAGCGCGATGCTGGCCGTGCTGGCCTACCTCGGCGTCTTCCTGTGGGCGGTGGCGGCGCGCAGTCAGGTGCGGGTCTGGGCCGTGCTGCTGGCCGGCGGCGCGGCGATGGCCGGCGCCGGCTCGCTGATCCAGTCCGCGCTCGTGGCCTGACAGGAGCCGCCGATGTTTGCCAACTTCCGCCTCGCGATGGCCTGGCTGCACACCTGGTTCGGCCTGGTGCTGGGCTTCGTGCTCGCGGTCGCGTTCTTCTTCGGCGCGCTGTCGGTCTTCGACCGCGAGATCGACCGCTGGGCGATTCCCGCCACGCGCTTCGAGGCCCAGCCGATGCCGTCGTTCGACCGCCTGCTGCGGCCGATCTTCGAGCAGATGCAGCCCGACGCCGCCAACGTCCAGGCGCTGCGCGGCCTGGTCGACGGCCCGCTTCCCGAGCGCTGGGATACCGTCGCCGGCTGGGGCGCCTACACGACGCACCGCGACCCCGTGCTGTCCGTCTTCGCCTCCTACGAGGTGCCGAACGCACACGACCCCGAGCAGCTGGTCTGGGGCTCGCGCACGATCGACCCGCGCAGCGGCACGGTGCTTCCCGACGACCAGCTGAAGATCGGCAGCCGCTTCTTCTACCCGCTTCACTACAGCCTGAACCTGCACTGGAAAGACCTGGGCACCTGGATCGTCGGCCTGGCGGCGCTGGTGATGCTGGCGGCGCTGGTGAGCGGCGTCGTGCTGCACCGGCGCTTCTTCCGCGAGTTCTTCACCTTCCGGCCCTGGAAAAGCCTGGGCCGCGGCACGCTGGACCTGCACAACCTGACGGGCGTCGCGGCGCTGCCCTTCCACTTCTTCTTCGCTTTCACCGGGCTGGTGATCTTCGCCGGGCTGTACTTCCCGGTCGCCGACACCCAGCTGCACGGGCTGCACGAGATGCACGAGCGCGTCGAGGCCGCCGAGACCGGGCTGCCGCACAAACGTGCCGGCGTCGCCGCGCCGCTGGCTTCGGTCGACGCGATGGTCGCCGAGGCCCAGCGCCGCTGGGCGGCCCGCGGGCGCGCGGGTGAGGTCGGTTTCCTGTGGCTGCAGCACGTCGGCGACGCCAACGGCTACGTCAGCATCTACCGCGCCGGCACCGACCGCATCGCGCTCACCGGCGAAGGCATCCACTTCAAGGCCTCGACCGGCGAGCTGCTGCGCGAGGACCCGCCGCGCAGCGCGGTCGACAGCGTCAACGAGTTCCTGACCGGGCTGCACCTGCAGCACTTCCGCCACTGGCTGCTGCGCTGGCTCTACGTGCTGGGCGGCCTGCTGGGTGCCGCCTGCATCGCCACCGGCTTCGTGCTCTTCGTCGAGAAGCGCAAGCGCCAGCACGTGCGCCGCGGCGCGCAGGGGGCCCGCGTCGTCGACGCCCTGGCGGTGACGACGATCACCGGCATGCTGCTGGCCAGCGCCGCGATCCTGGTCGCCAACCGGCTGCTGCCCGAGGCGCTGCCGGCGCGCGGCGACTGGGAGCAGGGCGTGTTCTGGGGCGCCTGGCTGCTGGCCGGGCTGCACGCCGCCTGGCGCAGCGCGCCGGTGGCGCAGGCGCGGCCGAATCCGGCCTGGCGCGAGCAGTGCATCGGTTTTGCCGCGCTCGCCGTGGCCGCGGTGCTGCTGAACGCGCTGACCACCGGCGACCATCTGCTGAAGACGCTGGCCCAGCCCTACTGGCCGGTGGCCGGCGTGGACCTGGCGCTGTTGGCGGCGGCGGCCGTTGCCGGCCTGGCCGCGCGCCGGCTGGCGCGCCACGAGCGTGCCGCCGCCGGGGCGTCGCCGCCGGCCGGCCACGACGCGCTCGACTCGAGCCTGGAGGCCGGCCATGTCTGAGCCCGCGCTGATGCTGGCCGCAGCCATCCTGTGTGCGCTCGCCGGCTTCGCCTGGCTTGCGCTGGCGATGGAAGTCCACTGGCAGCAGGTGCACGGCGGCGGCACGGGGCCGCGGCGCCGGCTGCGGCTGCTGGGCGCCGGCGGCCTCGTGGCGTCGCTGCTGCTGTGCCTGCAGGCCGACCCGCCGAGCATGGCGGCCCTGGTCTGGCTGATGCTGCTGGCGGGCGCGGTGCTCGCGGTGGCGCTGCTGCTGGCCTGGCGGCCGGCGCTGCTGCGCCTGGCCTGGCCGCGGCGTGGCTGAGGCGGGACGCGGGACGCCGGAAGGCGTCGCGCGCCAGCCGAAGGCCAGAGCGCGATTTCACGCGCGATGGCTGAGGCGGGACGCGGGACGCCGGAAGGCGTCAAGCGCCAGCCGAGGGCCAGAGCGCGATTTCACGCGCGGGCTGAACGCCGGCGCTTACAGTGGCGGCTTCACGTTTGCCGACCGCCGACCATGCTGAAGCGCCGCCTGCTGTTCACCCTCGCCCTTGCCGCCCCGCTGGCCGCCGCCGGGGCCGAAGCGCCCTACGACGAACACGCCGACGCGCGCGCCCAGGTCGCCGCGCTGCAGAAGGAGGCCGGCGCGGCGCGCCTGCCGGTGCTGCTGGTCTTCGGCGCCAACTGGTGCGGCGACTGCAAGGTGCTGGACATGGCCTTCAAGCAGGGTGCGGCGGCACCGCTGATCGCGCAGCACTTCAAGGTGCTGAAGATCAACGTCGGCCGCTTCGACCGCAACGTCGACCTGGCCGAGCACTACGGCGTGCCGCTGAAGAAGGGCATCCCGGCGGTCGCCATCCTGTCGCCCGAGGGCAAGGTGGTCTACACGACCAAGGCCGGCGAACTGGCCGACGCACGCAACATGGGCGAGCGGGCGATCTACGATTTCTTCGCCCGCGCCGCGGCCGGGCAGAACGGCCGCTGAGCCGTCGAGGCTACGATTCGGCGCTTGATATTGCTCATGCCGATCGGCGAACTCGTCATCGTTTCGTGTGATTTTTCACGTCGCCGCGGTGGCTGAAGCCTGGCGGGGCCGGGTTTGCCCCGACCCGGCGCCGGCACCGCGGAGCTGCCGATAGACTGCCTGCGGCCAAGCGGTTTCGCGTCGTCGACGCGGATGGAAGAGGGAAGGTCAGAGCCGGCGTCGGAGCGTCCGTGCTACGGCTGCCCCCGCGACGGTGATCGGCGAGTCCGCCGCCTCGTGCGCCACTGGCTTCGTGCCGGACAGGCCGCGGCGGACCTTGATCCGAGAGCCAGGAAAGCTGCCGCGCGGTCGCCCATGCCCAGGGCATGAAGTCCCGGGCGGGAGACGCTCGTCGTCGGCCGTCTGGTCCGGCGATGCTCGCCTCCCGCCTGCCCCCGATCCGGGTTGCCGCCAGAGAAGAACTTGACCCGTCCGCCGTACCCAACCCCCGATCAAGAGGGGTCCGACCCGCATCCCGCGCCGCCTGCAGACGGGCCGCGTGGCGCCGCCGTGCCCGAGCTGCCGGCCGGTCTCGACTGGTGCAGCGATCTGGAACTGCGCCGCCTGTGGCCGGCCAACTGCGGCGCCTTGCTGCTGCACCTGCTGCGGCTGTCGCCCGAGGACCGTTATGCCCGCTTCGGCGTCACGCTCAACGACGCCGCGCTGGGCTACTGGATCGAGCGCCAGGACTGGCGCTGCCACCGCTGGTGGGGCGTCTGGGACGATGCCGACGCCTGCCTGCACGGCGCGCTGCAGCTGTCGCCGGTGGGCGAGCCCGGCGACTGGGAGCTGGCGCTGTCGATCGCCGAGCCGCTGCGCCGCCGCGGCCTGGGCACGGCGCTGCTGGCTCAGGCGGTGCACGACACGCCCGACGCGACCCGGCTGTTCTGCCACCAGGGCCACACCGCGCTGGCCGCGATGGCGCGGCGCCTGGGCTGGGCCACGCGCAAGGACAGGGCGCTGGCGCTGGAGCTGCTGCCCGGGACGGCGGCCGGCAGCTGAGCGCGGGTTTTGATCAGCTGCCGGCACCGACGCGCAGACCGCGCTGACAGCGGCTGTTCTCGCAGATCAGCGGCGCCAGTTCGACCTGGGTGAAGCAGCCGGCCTTCGCCGGCCGCAGCGGCGCGATCACGCGCGCCTGGCGCGCCAGCGCGTAATGGCGCCGCGCCGCGGCTTCGGCGGCAGCGGCCTGCGGCGACGCCGTCGAATAGTCGTGCCGCTCGTCGTCGTAACAGGGCGGCAGCGGCGAGGCCAGCGTCAGCGTCGAACACTGCGCGTCGTTCGTGCAGGGGCCCGGCAGCGCCAGGCTGCGCACGTCGTCACGCGCCGCTTCGGCCTGCGTCAGCAGGGTCTCGTACTGCGTCTGAAGAGGGCCGGCGCGTTCGTCGGTGCCGGGTTCGGAGCCGCCGCAGGCGGCCAGCCAGAGCGTCGCGGCCGCCGCCGCGGCCGTGCACGGCCAGTGTCCGGTCATCTCGTTCTCCCTGTGTTCGGTACGGGGGCATCCGGCGCCTCTGACGGCCGCGCCCGTCCGCCGGTTCGTTGCCGGCTGCGGCCTAACTTAGGGCCAGTGCTCGGCCGCGGGCAAGCCCCCTGGCCGCTGGATGCCGCGCCCCGCAACAGCGGGGTCGGCGGGCCGCCTCCCGGGCCGGTTCGGGCCGGGCGCGCAGATATGCTCGCGTAAACCCTCGCGCCGGCCCCTGGCACCGGCGGCCTCCCGACCCTCCCACCGCCGCGGCGCGCCGCCGGTGCATCAGGACCGACATGGACACCGCGTTCGTTTATCTCGCCCGCCAGGAAATCCTGCTGCTGTTCCTGCTCGTCGGCGTCGGCACGCTGGTCGGTCGCGTGCGCCTGGCCGGCGTCTCGCTCGGCGCTGCCGCGGTGCTCTTCGTCGCCATCGCGCTCAGCGCCTGGGGCCAGTCGCGCGGCCACCACCTGGTCGTGCCCGAGGCTCTGGGCACGCTCGGTCTGACGCTGTTCACCTTCGCCATCGGCGTGATGTCGGGTCCCGGCTTCTTCGCTTCGCTGCGCCGCGGCGTCTGGCCCATCCTGGCCACCGTCGGCGTGCTCAGCACCGCGGCGCTGGTGGCGGTGCTGGCCGGACGCCTGCTCGGGCTGGACCCGGCGCTGGTCGCGGGCACCTTCGCCGGCGCCGTGACCAACACCCCGGCGCTGGCGGCGGCACGCGAAGCCGCCGGCGACAGCCCGCTGCCGACCATCGGCTACGCGGTGAGCTACATCTTCGGCGTGCTCGGCATGCTGCTGGCGACGCACTTCGCGCTGCGCGACCGCGCCCGCGATGCCGACGCGCCGACGCCGCTGGTCAACTGCAGCGTGCGCGTCGAGACCTCCGAGGAACCCGGCATCCGCGAGATCGAACGCCGCTACGAAGGCCGCATCCGCTTCTCGCGCGTCAAACACGGCGGCAGCCGCTTCCCGTCGCAGACGCCGGCCGACGACGACGTGCTGCGCCGCAACGACCTCGTCACCGTCGTCGGCCCCGAGGACCTGGTCGCCAGCGTCGTTGCCGAACTCGGCCACACCTCGTCGCACACGCTGCACGCCGACCGCAGCGAGCTCGACTTCCGCCGCATCACGCTGTCCAACGGTCAGCTGGCCGGCAACACCATCGCCGGGCTCGGGTTGACCGCGCGTTTCGGCGCCACCATCACACGCGTGCGCCGCGGCGACGTCGACATGCTGGCCGCCGACGAACTGGTGCTGCAGCCCGGCGACCGCGTGCGCGTGACCGCGCCGCGCGCCAAGATGGCCGCGGTCTCGTCCTTCCTCGGCGACTCCGAGCGTGGCCTGTCGGACATCAACCCGGTGGCACTCGGCCTGGGCATGGCGCTGGGCATCCTGCTGGGCAAGTTCGTGTTCCCGGTGCCTGGCGTCGAGTTCTCGATCGGCTCGGCCGCCGGCACGCTGGTGCTGGGGCTGGTGTTCGGCCAGCTCTGCCGCGTCGGCCCCATCGTGACGACGATGCCGCACATGGCGGCGCAGGCGATCGCCGAACTCGGCCTCTTGATCTTCCTGGCCCAGGCCGGCACCAAGGCCGGCGGCCAGCTCGGCGTGGCCTTCGCGTCGGGCGCCTGGATCGACATCCTGATCCTGGGCGCCGTCGTCACCTGCACCGTCGCCGCCGGCAGCTGGCTGGTGATGCGCCGCGTCTTCAAGATGGGTTGCACCCGGCTCGCCGGCGTGATGGCGGGCACCCAGACCCAGCCCGCGGTGCTGGCTTTCGCCAACGGCCGCACCGGCCACGACAGCCGCGTCGCCCAGGGTTATGCCCTGGTCTACCCGGCGGCGATGATCACCAAGATCCTGCTCGGCCAGCTGCTCGGCGGGCTGTAGCCGCGGCCGGCCGGGGCGATGTGCGCGGCGGGCCCGCGCGGCGCCCATAATCGCGCCCGTTTCGACCCTGCCCCACCGGGCCACGACATGAGCGTCCACGCCACCGAGACCGCCGCCGCCGGCACCCGCACGCGCCTGAACCTGGTGCGCCTGCGCGAAATGGCGGCGCGCGACGAGCCCATCACCATGCTGACCTGCTACGAGGCGACGCTCGCGCGCCTGGTCGACGCCGCCGGCGTCGACGTCGTGCTCGTCGGCGACTCGCTGGGCAACGTCGTCCAGGGCCGCTCCAGCACGCTGCCGGTGGACCTGGGCCACATGGCCTATCACACCGAGTGCGTCGCGCGCGGGCTGGCCTCGTCCTGGCTGATCGGCGACCTGCCGTTCGGCAGCTACGAAGCCTCGCCGCAGCAGGCGCTGGAGTCGGCGATCACGCTGATGCGCGCCGGCGCGCAGATGGTCAAGCTCGAAGGCGGCGGGCCCATGGTCGAGACCGTGCGTTTCCTCGTCGACCGCGGCATCCCCGTCTGCGCCCACCTGGGGCTGACGCCGCAGCGCGTGCACGCGCTCGGCGGTTTTCGGGTGCAGGGCCGCGACGCCGCCGGCGCCGAGGCCCTGGTGGCCGACGCGCGCGCGATGGCCGAGGCCGGCGCGGCGATGCTGGTGCTCGAACTCGTGCCCTCGGCGGTGGCGCGCCAGGTGCGCGCGGCCGCGCCGGGGCTGATCACGATCGGCATCGGTGCCGGCCCCGACACCCACGGCCAGGTGCTGGTGCTGCACGACATGCTGGGCTGGACCAGCGGCCGCCGGCCGCGTTTCGTGCACGACTTCAGCCGCGACGGCGAGCGCGCGCGCAGCGTGCCCGAAGCCGTCGCCGCCTACGTCGCCGAGGTCAAGGCGCGTCGTTTCCCCGACCCCGTGCAGCACGGCTACTGAACCACGAGATGAAGACGATCCACACGATTGCCGAGCTGCGCAGCGCGCTCGCCGGCCAGGCCGGCACCGCGTTCGTGCCGACGATGGGCAACCTGCACGACGGCCACCTGGCCCTGGTGCGCCAGGCGGCGACGCTGGGGCGGCCGGTGGTCGCCAGCATCTTCGTCAACCGGCTGCAGTTCCTGCCGCACGAGGACTTCGACCGCTACCCGCGCACGCTGGCACGCGACGCCGAACTGCTGCAGGGCGCCGGCTGCGACATCCTGTTCGCGCCCGACGAAGGCGAGCTCTATCCCGAGCCCCAGGTCTTCCGCGTCGCGCCGCCGCCGGCGCTGGCCGACATCCTCGAAGGCGAGTTCCGCCCCGGTTTCTTCGGCGGTGTCTGCACCGTGGTGCAGAAGCTCTTCGGCATCGTGCAGCCGGCGGTCGCGGTCTTCGGCCGCAAGGACTACCAGCAGTGGCGCGTGATCGCCGCGATGGCGCGCCAGTTCGCGCTGCCGCTGCAGGTGGTGGCCGGCGAGACGGTGCGTGCCGCCGACGGCCTGGCGCTGAGCTCGCGCAACGCCTATCTGAGTGCGGACGAACGCGGCGAGGCGCCGGCGCTGGCGGCGGCGCTGCAGGCGCTGGCGGCGGCCGCACGCGCAGCTGCCGACCCCGACGCGCTGGCGGCAGCCGAGGCGCCCGCAGCGC
>NZ_NRRU01000087.1 GCF_016583785.1 Rubrivivax gelatinosus
GGTCACGCTGCAGACCCTGTCCAGCGCCGACAGCACCTGGGGCTACTGGTTCGGCTTCAGCTGGGCGGCCTGAAGGCGCGGAAGGCGCCGCAGCGGGCGCAGCGGTAGTCGTAGAGCGGCATGGCGGGCGGCTCTACTTCAGCAGGCCGTTGAGCAGCAGGTAGCCGGGCACCCAGCCGGTCAGCACGCCTTCGGCGAGCGTGAGCCCGCCCACCAGGCGCGCGATCGGCTTCTTCAGCGCCAGCAGCACGAAGAACAGGAACCACAGCACGCCCCAGGCCGCCCAGCTGAAGCCGAACCAGTAGCCCCAGGTGCTGTCGGCGCTGGACAGGGTCTGCAGCGTGACCGGAATCGCGGTCAGCGCGACGAACAGGCTGAACCAGCCCAGGCCGCGGCCGTCGGCGCCGTTGGTCCGGTTGATCGCCACCCAGAGGTAGGTGAAGGTGAACAGCAGCGTCAGCGCCGCGGCCTTGATCGACGCCGCATCGGCGCCGGGCCCGAAAGCCAGCACCAGGCAGGCGACCAGCGTGATGCCGCCGACCAGGTAGTTGATGATCGAGATCTCGTTGTCGCCGATGCGCCCGAGCAGCCACAGGCCGTTCAGGCACAGCACGGCACCGACGAAGAACAGAACCAGACCGAGCATCGCGTGTCTCCTTCGTTGGGGGGGCAGCGCCGGCGCCGCCGGGGCGGCGGGCCGGCGCGGCGTCTTCAGTTGCCGGACCGGGGCACCTGCAGCCCCTGCTTGACCTGGTGCGGCGCGCCGGTGGCCGACGGCCGGATGTCGAAGTCGAAGATCGCGCGCGGGATGTAGATCGTCGAACAGGCGTTCGGGATGTCGACGACACCCGAAAGCCGCCCTTCCACCGGCGCGGTGCCGAGGATCATGTAGGCCTGGATGTCGGTGTAGCCGAACTTCATCAGGTAATCGATCGCGTGGTTGCAGGCGTTCTGGTAGGCCAGCCACGAGTCGAGGTAGTGCTGCTTGCCGCCGGAGTCGACCGAGACGCCCGAGAACGCCAGCCACTCCGAGTACTGCGGGTCGCGGTTGCCGGGCATGAAGACCGCGTTCTCCTTGACGCCGTACTTGGCCATGCCGCCCTTGATCAGGTCGACGTGCAGGTCCATGAAACCGCCCATCTCGATGGCGCCGCAGAACGTGATCTCGCCGTCGCCCTGCGAGAAATGCAGGTCGCCGAAGGACAGGTTGGCGCCGGGCACGAACACCGGATAGAAGACGCGGCTGCCGGCGGTGAGGTTCTTGATGTCCTGGTTGCCGCCGTTTTCGCGCGGCGGCGCGGTGCGCGCGGCTTCGGCGGCGACACGCTCGAACTCGGCGCCCTTGAGCGAGCCCAGGATCGCGCTGTCGGGCAGCGGCGGCAGCGCCAGCGGCGGCACGCGCATCGGGTCGGTGGCGATCAGTGCCTTTTCGCGCGCCGTCCACTTGGCCAGCAGCTCGGCCGACGGCGCCGTGCCCATCAGCCCCGGGTGGTGGATGCCGGTGTACGAGACCTCGGGGATGTGGCGCGAGGTGGCGACGTCGCCGCGGAAGTCCCAGATCACCTTGTAGGCGTCGGGAAAACGTTCGGTGAGGAAGCCGCCGCCGTTGCTGCGCGCGAAGACGCCGGTATAGCCCCAGCCCTGGCCCGACAGCGGGCCCGAGTCTTCCTGGTTGCAGGCGTCGATCTCGAGGATGTCGACGACCAGCAGGTCGCCCGGCTCGGCGCCTTCGACGTAGAACGGGCCGGAGAGCACGTGCACGCCGGCCAGCGGCGCGTGGCGGATGTCGTCGGCCGAGTCGTCGTTGCGGATCGCGCCGTCGAACCACTCGCGGCAGTCGGCGCGGAACACCGTGCCCGGCTTGATCTTCACCGCCGGCGGGATGTCCGGGTGCCAGCGGTTGTGGCCGACGATCTTCTGGTCGCGGAACTTCTTCGTGTTGTCCAGCGGAAAGAGGTTCTGAGGCATGGGTCTCACCTTTCAGGAACGTGGGGAAACCGCTCCGACGATGCGGAGCACGGAGGCCGCCGGCGGGGGCTCAGGGCCGGGGGAGCGTGAGCAGTGCCGGGTTCAGCGGCAGCGAGGCGCGTGGCGCCCGCGCGAGGGCGGGCGGCGCCGAGACGACGTCGGGCTCGTGCCCGCTCTTCTCGGCGTGTTCGACCGTGGCCGTCCAGGCCTGGCGGCGGCCAGTTCTCAGCATCGGCGCCGAAAACACCCGCCGTGCCGCCGCGTCGCACCGGGGGCAGGCGGTGGCGGCCGGCGCCGTGCCCAGCGGCCAGTGCGTATCGAACGGGCCGTGCTCGCTGCACAGGTACTCGTAAAGCGCCATCGAGGTCTCCGGGTGATTCGGTGAGGCAATCGTCGGATAAGCGCGACTAGGGCGAATCACATGGGGCGGTGAGGCGGTATCACCCGGATGGGTGAGGCCGGTGACGGCGACGAGGATCCGAGCGGCGGAGCGCCTGGGGCCGGTTTGGCGAGGCTGGCGGGGTTGTGGGGCTCGTAATCCGGCCCCCTGCGTCGGTGCCTGGGCGGCATCGAACGCAGCAACTGGTGACATCATGTCAACATGTTTCAGGCGCAATGCCTAAGCCAACTCCCACTGCACGGCGGGAACATCACGGCGCTAGTGCCGTTCTGCCTGTTGTTTCGAGCGCCTTCGTCGTGAGCAACGAGAACTATTACGCCTCGGAATTTTCGCCCGTTGCGGTGCGCCAACTGGGCGCTGCCCGCTTTCTCGCCGTGTCCCGCACCGGCGACCACCATCTGCTCAGTGGCGCCGAATTGCAGGCGGTAGAGCGTGATCCGGCATCGTTGCCTTTGCCGCTTCAGGCCACGCTGAAGTCGCGCTTCCTGCTGCTCGCCAAAGCGCCTTCCCCTGGTTTGCAACGTCTGGCGCGCTCGCTGCTGGCGGCCAAGCGCGAGACGGTGCAGGCCGGCCCGTCGCTGCACATCCTCGTCACCACGCTCCATTGCGAGCACAGCTGCGGCTACTGCCAGGTCAGCCGCGCACGCGAGGGAGCCGGCTTCACGATGGCAGAACGTGACCTGGACGCCGCCTGCGACACGGTCTTCGAAAGCGCCAGCCCGACGCTGACCATCGAGTTCCAGGGCGGCGACCCGCTGCTTCGGCCGGACCTCGTAGAACGCGCCGTGCGGCGCATCCACGATCGCAACCGCGGCGAAGGGCGGCGGCTGCGTTTCGTCGTCGCCAGCACGCTGCACCAGCTCGACGCCGGGCTCTGCGATTTCCTGCGCGAACACGACGTCTTTCTGTCAACCAGCATCGACGGGCCCGCGTGGCTGCACGACAAGAACCGCCCGACCCCGGGGCGCGATTCGTATCGGCGCACCGTCGCCGGCATTCGCATGGCGCGCGAGCGCATTCATCCGGACTGCGTCTCGGCATTGATGACGACGACGCCGCACTCGCTGCCGCACCCCGAGGCCATCGTCGACGAGTATGTGCAACTCGGGCTGCAGGACGTTTTTCTGCGGCCGCTGAGCGCCTACGGCTTTGCCAAACGCAATCAGGCGCGTCTCGGTTATTCGCTGGATTGTTTCGATGCCTTCTACCAGCGCGGCCTGGACCGGGTGATCGAATGGAACCGCCGCGGCGTGCCGATCCGCGAGGTCTATGCCGGCATCCTGCTCAACAAGATGTTGTCGCCGTTCGACAGCGGCTTCGTCGACCTGCAGAGCCCGTGCGGTGCCGGCTCCAGCGTGCTGGTCTACAACCACGACGGTCACGTCTACCCCAGCGACGAAGCGCGCATGCTGGCCGCGACCGGCGACCCGTCGCTGCGACTGGGGCGCATCGGCGAGCCGCTGAGCACACTGCTGTCGTCTCGCGTCCAGCGTGGCTTGCATGCCGCCAGCCTCACGGCCGCGCACCCCGACTGCCAGCGTTGCGCTTACCAGCTGTACTGCGCGCCCAACCCGGTCGAAGCCTGCGCCGCACACGGGCGCCCCGACGTGCCGCCGTCGACCACCGAACACTGCCAGCGCCACCAGCGCTTGTTCGACTCGATGTTCCGCCGCCTGGACGAAGCCGACCCGGCCCTGCTCGACCTGTTCCACCGCTGGGCGCATCCGCATGAGCTGGAGGCGAGTCCATGCGCCGCCTGATCGTCGACATCAGGCCGGCCCTCGGGCCGGGCATCCACTGCGTGAGCCGCGATGCGGAGCATCCGTCCGCCACCGACTGGCACGAACTGGCCGACGGCGACGTCGTACGGGTCGACCCGCGGCGCCCCCGCGTCGAGGTGCTGTACCGGGAGAGCGACCGGCACCACGCGCTGCTGCTGACCAACCGCTGCAACAACGGCTGCCTGATGTGCTCGCAGCCCCCTACTCCGCAGGACGACGCTTGGCTGGCCGACGAGGCTTTCGAGGTGCTGAGGAAGATCCGGGCAGCCCCGCCCAGCATCGGCCTGACGGGAGGCGAGCCGCTGCTGCTGGGGCCGCGGCTGCGGGCTTTGCTGGACGCCATCGGCGAACGTTTCCCGAGCACCCACATCGAGGTGCTGAGCAACGGCCGTCGCCTGGGCGACCCCGCGCTCGCGTCGGCGCTGCTCGATGGCCTGCCGGCGCGCGTGAGCTGGCTGGTACCGCTGTACGGCCCGGCCGACTTCGTGCACGACTTCGTCGTCCAGGCGCCCGGCGCCTTCGACGAGACGATCGCCGGCCTGCTGGCGCTGCGGGCGTATGGCCAGCCCGTCCAGTTGCGCATCGTGCTGATCCGGCCGGTGCTCGACGTGCTCGTCGAACTGTGCCGCTTCATCGGCCGCAACCTGCCGTTCGTGCAGGAAGTGGCGCTGATGGCCTGCGAGCCGATCGGCTTCGCACTCGCCAACCGCGAACTTTGCGAGGTCGACCTCGCGGCCGAACACCCCACGCTGCTGGCCGGCACCCGCGAACTGGAGCGCTTCCGGATCCCGTTCGTGCTGATGAACACGCCCTTGTGCACGCTGCCGACGCGCCTGTGGCCGGCAGCGTGCCGAAGCATCTCGGAATGGAAGCAGCAGTACGTCGCCGAATGCGAACGCTGCAAGGTGCGCGAGCGCTGCTGCGGGCTCTTCGCCTGGCATCAGACGGGCTGGAAGCCGGGTGCCATCCAGCCGGTCTCAGGAGGACTGACATGAGTCGATTCGTCAAGGACATCGCGCTGTTCCTGGCCGGCGTGCCGCTGCTGATCGGCCGCAGCGGCGACAGCCTTGCAGCGGGCATGCCGCTGACGAGCGGCGACGCCTCCGCCGTGCCGCTGCGGCCGCTGAACCTCGAAGGCGCGAACCTGTTCGCCGGGCATCGCTCGCATTCCAGCCACAGTTCGCATTCGAGTCACGCCAGCCACTCGTCGCACTACTCGGGCACCAGTGGCAGCTACCAGCCACCGAGCCCGCCGCCATCGTCGGGAAGCAGCCTGGCGCCGACGCCGAGCGGGCCAAAGGACTACGACCCCGGCACCTTCGACGGCTCGGCACAACCGACCAAGCCGGGCGAGCGCAGCGGCAGCACCGGGGCCAAGCAGGCGGTCGTGCCGGCCACCGCGCATCCGCCTGCACAGGCAGCGCCGCCGTTGTCCAACTCGGAAAAGCGGCGGCTGCAGGTGATGCGCGTACAGATCGCGCTGCGCCAGCTCGGGCTGTACAACGGCACCGTCGACGGTCAGTTGAACGCCGACACCAAGCTCGGGCTGGAGTTCTTCCAGAACCTGAAAGGTCTGCCGCAGAGCGGGCAGATGACCACCCCGACGCTCAATGCGTTGGGGGTGCCGGCGGTTGAATGATCAACCGGGTCTGTTCAGCCACGGAGATGGACTTTGGGCGACCTTAAAGGAGCATGGGTGCGTGGACAGCTGCGTCGTAGTGGTGTGAATGACTACACCGCAGCGGCCGATGAGCAAGCCCGGGGAAGGCTGCTGTGCCGCGTACGCTGACATCTGCGCTCGCGAGCCGAACGGCGGATCGGCGAGGCCATGCCGGCATTTGGGTCGTTGCGTTCCGGATGACCGCTGAGATCGTGAGCAGTCGACCTTGAAGAGCCACACATTGATCAAATCTCGCTGCGCCATAACTGTCCTCGAGCGCTTGAACGTTGTGCGTGCCCGACGGCCCACTGAAGCTTCCTACTGGGAAACGGGACCACCGCGAGTCCTCGCCTACGAGCGCGCCAGCAGTCTTCCCCCGCCTTGGTCTGAAGGTTCCGCTCGAACGACGCGCGGTAGCCGCTGAACCCCGACCACAGATGTCATCTCAAGGCACTACGGGGGCTTCTCTTGGAGGCCCGAACTGCTCACCGCGCCCCGAAAAAGTCTTCGCAAGCGGCGATAATTACCTGAATTTTCCTGCAGCGTACATAACGATCCCGAGAAAGCGAGGGAGTGCTTGGCCTACGAAATCGATTTTCTGCCTGTTGGGGACAGCTACGGCGACGCCATCGTTGTCCGCTACGGTGACGAGACGAGCGGTTATTACCTGCACGTCGTCGACGGTGGTCGGAGCGATACCGGCCAGACCATCATTAATCACATTGATCGGTTCTACCCTGGATACTTCATCGACCATATGATCCTGTCGCATGCTGACAACGATCATGCCTGTGGTCTAATCGACGTCTTGCGCAGATTCGATGTCAAGAATCTTTGGATGAACAGGCCATGGCTATACGCAAACGAGGTCATTCAGCACTTTCACGGCAACTACACTCTCGCAGGACTGATTGACGAAATGAAGAAGCGTCACCCGTACTTGGTTGAGCTGGAAAATATTGCAGAATCCAAGGGAACGCAAATTCACGAGGCTTTCCAAGGAAATTGTATTGGCCGATTCCGGATACTCGCACCCAGCAGGCACCGATACGTCGATTTGATATCGGAATTTGAAAAAACACCAACATCCTATCGCGCCGAATATCGAGCGCCATCTCAACTCGGATTATTGCGCTCGCTCAAGGAGCAGGCGATGAAGCGGCTGGAAGAGGCATGGGATGTGGAAACACTATCAGATAATCCACAGCCGCCAACATCCGCTTCGAACGAGAGTTGCATCGTACAGTACGCCGAGCTCGACAACAGAGGCGTCCTGCTGACTGCAGACGTAGGTCCTGAGGGCCTAACCGAAGCAGCCGATTACGCGAATGCGCTTAACCTGCGAATGCCAGGCTTCGTGCAAATGCCGCACCATGGTAGCCGGCATAACGTCACACCGGCGGTGCTGGATCGGTGGCTGGGGCCTCGCAAGGCCAAGGGCACGGTAATTGGAACTGCCTTCTGCTCTGTCGGCGCGAACAAGCCCGAGTATCCGCGCGGTCAAGTTAAGAACGCCTTCATACGGCGCGGGTTTAAGGTCTTCGCCAATCGTGAGAAGTGGATTTCGCATTATTCCGGAAATGGTCACCCAGGCGTTGTTCCCATAGAGCCGGAGGAGTTTGATAGCAACGTTGAGGCACAATGACAGACACATGGGTTCTCGATGGGCCACGGGAGATGAAATGACATTTGCCCAAGCTCTCAAAGAGGTACGAGATCCGTATGAGCGCAAGGCGAGAATGACGCCCGGTCTGCTCGTGATCTTGCCGTTGCTCATCCCAATCTTGTGGACCTTCGGGGCAAGGAATCCCCTACTGACGGCATCCCTCGGCCTTGTGACAAGCTGTGGCGTGATCTATGGACTAGCTAGCATTGCACGCGGCCGCGGCAAGCTCCTAGAGGAGCGACTTATTAGAAAATGGGGCGGCATGCCAAGCACTATAGTCCTCCGCCATCGCGACGACTTTCTCGACCGCGTGACGAAGGCTCGGTACCACGAGGAGATTGCCAAAAAGTTAGGAATTCGGATGCCCTCCGAGGTAGAGGAAGCAGAAGATCCGGTGACTGCTGACGCTTCGTACATTGCTGCGGCGCGGGCTCTGCGAGAGCGAACCCGGGGAAAGCCGTACGGGCTGCTTCTCAAAGAGAACATCGCCTATGGGTTTCATCGCAACATGTGTGCGATGCGGCTCTATGGCGTCGTGGCAAGCCTAATTGGTATGGTCGCGGGCGTGGTCCTCAGCAAGACCGTGCAGCTTCACCCCTTCTTCTTAGACCTTGACCGAATCACGCCCGCCGGCGGTGTGACCTGCGCCGTCTCACTGGCAATGCTCGTTGCCTGGCTGTACTTCAGCCCTGATGCCGTCAGGCGGATCGGGTACGTTTATGCGGAGCGTCTGTTCGAAGCGTTGAAGTCCTTAAGAGCGTCGCGCGCGGCCGCTGAAACAGGCCAGGCGTGACGGTGCGGCGTTTCACCTGTTCGCCGGCCATCTTCGTCGTGCATCACTTCGCTGATGTTGCTGCCGCTAGGCCTTCATGATGTCAGCACGCATGGCTCGCCAATGACCCTTTCCTTGGGCAGCGCGCGCTACACCTGCTTTACGCTTCGCCACGCTACGTGAACTACAGAGTCGGGGCTCACCCGGCAACAGGCGTTAGCCTAAAGATCCTGAACGACCGCAACCAGACGAGGCTGTGTGAAAACTCGGGCTTCGGGCGCGGAGTGGACCTTTCAGATCGGCCTAGGATCAACGATCGGCATCGCGGGAGGGGCTCGATGACTTGGGAACTGCGCGTCGGCCGACTTTTCACCCAGCCTCAGTCTTGAGCCGCCGCCGGCATCCCGATGGCGGGTTTGCAGCGGGATCAGTTCCAGCCCCGAACTCACCGGGTAACTGTTCCCAAGGTTCACAGCCCCTGAAGCCCCGCCCGACACTCGCCCACGCGCCAACTCAATCGCAACACGCAAGGCATTCCCCGCATCGCAGCGCACATCCGGCACGACACCGCCCCCTTCCCAATTGCCACCCGTGATCGGATTCCTGGCACTCGCCTCCGGCAGCAGCAGGCTGAAGTGGGGCGACGGCCAGTGGAAGTTGCAGGGGTTGGCGCCGCCGCCGGTCGTTTCGCCGATGACGACGGCGCGCTGCGCCGCCTGCAGGTCGTAGGCCAGCATCTCGGCTCCGGAGAAGGTGAAGTCGGCAACGGCCAGGAACAGAGGCTTCTGTCCGCCAAAGCTCACGGCGTGAAGCGCCGGATCGGCCCAGAACGTTTCTTCGGGACCGGAGCGCGGCACGATGCTGCTGAGCGGCGTGCGCTGGTCCACCAGGCTCGAGCACACCAGGGCGACCGTGTCCGGATCTCCGCCCACGCACTGCCGCAGGTCGATGACGAGCGCCGACGCATCGGCGACGGACGCCAGCGCGGCCTCGTAGGCCCGGCGAGACAACTCCGGCTCGACGAGTTCCCTGATGTCGAGAACCGCCACATTGCCGGCGAAACGCTGCGCGGACGCAATGCCGAATCCCGTTCGACGGCAGTGCTCTGCACGGTCGTTCTGCTCGCGCACGGTCGCCCCGGGCGCTTCCGGAACGTGCGCCTGCTCCTCGTAGCGAACCCGCAGATGCAGGTCGCCGGATGCCTGTCGCAGGTCTTCCGTCAGTCGTGCCGCGAACTCGGAGGGGTCGGCGGTGGCGTAGGCGCCGCAGCCATGCCGTCGACGCAGTTGCGCGGAGACCCGCTCCGCGACTTCAGGGAATACGTAGCGGGCCGCGACCAGGTCCGCGACCGCGTGGACGACCTTGCTGTAAACCACCCGAGCACTCCGTAAAACTTCAGTCAGCGCCTCCGGCCCAGTCGCCCAACGCCTCCTTCATCAACCCCGCAATCCACCGCTGACGCTGCTGCGTCATCCGGTCGGTGCTCGCCGCCACGCTGATGCCGGCCATCGGCTGCCCCTCGGCATCGCACACCGCGCGGCCGACACCGAGCACGCCTTGCACCGCGTGGTTGCCGACCACCGCCCAGCCGCGTTCGCGCGTGTTGCGCACCAGCAGTTCCAGGCGCTCGGGCGTCATGCCGCCGTAGCGCGCGAGCATCACGCCGTGGCCATGGATGGCGGCCTGGGCCTCGTCGTCGGGCAATGCCGCCAGCAGCGCCAGCCCGGCCGCGCCCACGCCCAGCGGCTGGCGCGCGCCGACCTGCACCGTGAGCATCTGCACCGGGTAGTTGCCGACATGGCGCGCAATGCACCAGGAGCTGTGCCCCTCGCGCACGACGGCGAATGCCGCGTCGCCGCAGGCCTTGCTGACGCGCGCCAGCACCGGCGCGATGCGCCGTGCCAGGTCCGACGCTCCGGCCGCCTGCGGTTCGCGCCGCGCTGCGGCGACGTAGTGGAAGCGCCCGGCGCGCTGCACATGGCCGGTGTCCAGCAGCGTCGCCAGCAGCCGGTGCACGGTGGCGCGCTGCAGGCCGCTGGCGCGGCAGAGCTCCACCACGCGCAGCCCGGCGTCGCCGGCACGCTGCACGGTGTCCAGCAGCAGCAGGCCGCGGCGCAGCGTGCGGCCTTCGCTGTCGGCCTGGTTCGCGCTGGCGTCCGGCGGCCTGGGGCTTTCCCCATGTTCGTCCGCTGGCCGGACGTTTGAAGGCGTGTTGGCAGGCCCCATCGCCAAGAATTTTCGCAGGTCGGAACGCCGCACGTCGCCGGCTCGCCGCCATACGAAGGAGACATAGATGACCCGGATCACCCGCCGCACCTGGATCGCCGCCGCTGCACTGGCAGCTGCCAGCACCGCTCTGCCCGCACTGGCCCAGAACGGCGCCTACCCGAACAAGCCGATCAGGCTGGTCGTGGGCTACGCCACCGGCGGCGCCACCGACGTGATCGCACGCCTGATCGGCCAGAAACTCGGCGAGGGCCTGGGCCAGACCGTGGTCATCGACAACCGCGCCGGTGCCAACAGCAACGTCGGCGCCGAAGCGGTGGTGCGTTCACCAGCCGACGGCTACAGCCTCTACGTGTTCACGATCGCCAACACGATCAACGCGACGCTGTACCCCAAGCTGAACTACGACCCGGAGAAGGACTTCGAGCCGATCGGCCTGATGGCCAAGGTGCCCAACATCCTGGTCGTCAACACCAACGTGCCGGTGAAGACGCTGGCCGAGTACGTGGCCTACACGAAGGCGCAGCCGCAGGGCATCACCTTCGCGTCGTCGGGCAGCGGCTCGTCCATCCACCTCTCGGGCGAAATGTTCAAGCTGGTGACACGGCTGAACATGCTGCACGTGCCCTACCGCGGCAGCGCGCCGGCGGTGACAGACCTGATCGGCGGCCAGGTGCAGAGCATGTTCGACAACGCACCGTCGGCGATGCCGCACATCCAGAGCGGCCGGCTGCGCGCACTCGCCATCACCAGCCCGCAGCGGTCGCCGCTGCTGCCCGACGTGCCGACCTTCATCGAATCGGGCTACGCCGACTTCGACGTGCAGAGCTGGTTCGGCCTGGCCGCACCCGCCGGCACGCCGGCGGCGATCGTCAACAAGCTCAACGCCGAACTGGCCAAGGTGCTGGCGCTGCCCGACGTGAAAAAACGCCTGGCCGAGATGGGCGCCACGCCGGCGGGTGGCACGCCGGCCGACATGCGCAAGTTCGCCGCCGCCGAGATCAAACGCTGGAACGCGGTGGTCAAGGCCTCGGGCGCCAAGGCGGACTGACGGCCGCGCCGACACGAGGATTCCATGTTCCCCATCGACTTCTTCTGGCGTGCCGCGGCGCGCTGGCCTGAACGCAGCGCGATCGACGCGCCCGAAGGCCTGACGAGCTATGCAACGCTCGCCGGCGAGGTGGCGGCGCTGGCCGCGGGCCTGTGCGCGCTCGACGGCACGGCCGGCAGCCGTGTCGGCATCCTGGCCCGGAACTCGCGCGAGCACCTGCTCGCGTTCCTGGCCACGCTGGCCGCCGGCAAGGTCTGGGTGCCGCTGAACGTGAAGAGCACGGCGCCCGAGATCCAGCGCATCGTCGACATCACCGAGCCCAGCATCGTCGTCGTCGATCCGGACAGCGCGGCGCTGATCGCCACGGCGCAGACGCAGCGCATCTGGACCGGAGCACCCGGCGACGATGCGCAGCCGACGCTGTGCACGCTGGTCGCGCAGCACGCGGGCGCACCGCGCATCGACCTCGCCGCGCTGGGGCTGAAAGACAGCGACACGCAGGCCATCAAGTTCACCGGCGGCACCACCGGCGCGCCCAAGGGCGTGATGCAGCCTTACCGCGCCTGGCTGGCCAACATCACGAACCAGATCCACGGCTGGGGCTTCGACGAGCACGAACGCTACGTGCTGGCCGCGCCGATCACGCACGGCACCGGCACCTACGTGATGCCCATCCTGGCGCAGGGTGGCTGCCACGTCGTGCTGGCCCAGGCCGGTGCCGAGGCGGTGCGCGCGGCCTTTCGCGACCGCGCCGGCAGCTGCTGCTTCATGCCGCCCACGCTGGTCTACATGCTGATGGCCCTGCCGGGCAGCAGCCGCGCCGACTACCCGCGGCTGCGGCGGCTGATCTACGGCGGCGCGCCTATGCCCCCGGAGAAGATCCGCCAGGTGCGCGCCTTCTTCGGCCCGGTACTGGGCACCACCTACGGCCAGACCGAAGCGCCGCAGATCCTGACGCTGATGCGGCCCGAGGACTTCGACGACGAAGACAACTGGGCCAGCGTGGGCCGGCGCAGCTGGTTCAGCGACGTCGAGATCATGGCGCCCGACGGCAGGCTGCTGCCGCCCGGCGAGATCGGCGAAGTCGTCGCGCGCGGCGACCTGGTGATGAGCGGCTACTGGCGCCTGCCCGACAAGACCGCCGAGACGCTGGTCGACGGCTGGCTGCACACCGGCGACCGCGGGCTCATCGACGAGCGCGGCTACCTCTTCCTGAAGGACAGGCTGAAGGAGCTGGTGATCACCGGCGGCTTCAACGTCTACCCGATCGACGTCGAGAACGCGCTCGGCCAGCACCCCGCCGTGCACGAGTGCGCCGTCTTCGGCATTCCCGACGACAAGTGGGGCGAGGCCGTGCAGGCCGCGGTGCAGCTGCGCGCCGGCGCCACCGCGACGCAGGCCGAACTGATCGCCTGGGTGCGCGAAAAGCTGGGCCCGGTGCAGACCCCCAAACACATCCACTTCCACGCCAGCCTGCCGCGCTCGCCGGTGGGCAAGGTGCTGAAGACCGAGGTGCGCGAGATGGCGCTGGGGGCTTCGGCAGAGACATCAGGAGACCCGACATGACGACGACGAAAGTGCCCGAGACCCGCTTGTGCAGCCACACGCTGACCAGCCTGCACTACCGCGAAAAGAACCTGGTCGAAGACCTGCTCGGCCAGCGCACGTTCACCGAGGTGATGCTGATGCAGATCCTGGCGCGCGAGCCGCGGCCGGTGGACATGCGCATCGTCGACGCGGTGCTGATCGTGCTGATGGAGCACGGCCTCACGCCCAGCGCCATCGCCACGCGCCTGATCTACATGAGTGCGCCTGAGAACCTGCAGGGCGCCGTCTCGGCCGGGCTGCTGGCAGTGGGCAGCAGCTTCGTCGGCACGATGGAGAACTGCTCGCGCCTGCTCGACCGCATCCAGGCAGCGGGCGACGCCGAGGCGCAGAAGGCCGAGGCGCTGGCCATCGCACGCCAGCACAAGACCGAACGCAGCGCGGTGCCGGGTTTCGGCCACCACCTGCACAAGCCGGTGGACCCGCGTGCCTACAAGCTGCTGGAGCTGGGCCGCGCCGAGCCCGATCTGAAGGGCGACAAGATCGCCGCGCTGATGACGCTGTCGGCCGCGGTCGACGAGGTGGCGGGCCGCCCGATCACGATCAACGCCACCGGCGCGGTGGCCGCGCTGCTGGGCGAGATCGGCGTGCCCACCGGCGTGATGCGCGGCTTCGCGGTGATCTCGCGCGCCGCGGGGCTGGTGGCGCACATCGTCGAAGAACAGCAAAGCCCCTCGGGCCGCTTCATCTGGGACACGGTGGAGCACGCGATGCCGACGGTGGTCGACCATGGCTGAGCGTGTGCTCGTCACCGGCGGCAGCAACGGCCTGGGCCGGGCGATGGTCGAGCGCCTGCTGGCCGACGGCTATCGCGTCGTCAACCTCGACCTGCAGCCCGCCGCCGCGCCCCACGCCGACGAGGTCTTCGTGCAGGCCGACCTGACCGACGAACCGGGCCTGCGGGCGGCGCTGGCCGCCGTGATCGAACGCGTTGGCCCGATCACGCGCCTGGTCAACAACGCCGGCATCGTGCGGCCGGCCTCGTTCGAAGAGACCGAGCTGGCCGACCTGCAGGCCGTGATGGCGCTCAACGTCGGCGCATCCATCGCCTGCGCGCAGGCGCTGCTGCCGGGCATGAAGGCGACGCGCTTCGGCCGCATCGTGCACATCAGCAGCCGCGCCGCCGTCGGCAAGGCCACGCGCAGCGCCTATGCCGCCAGCAAGGCCGCGCTGCATGGCCTGGCGAAGACGATGGCGCTGGAACTCGGGCCCTACGGCGTCACCGTCAACGCCATCGGCCCCGGCCCGATCGCCTCGCCGCTGTTCGACCGCGTCAACCCGCCGGGTGCGCCGGCCACGCAGAAGATCATCGACGCGATCCCGCTGCGACGCATGGGCCAGCCCGCCGAAGTGGCGCACATGGTCGCCTCGCTGCTCGACGCGCGCGCGGGCTTCGTCACCGGGCAGGTGCTGTACGTCTGCGGCGGCATGACGGTGGGGCTGGCAGCATGAGCGCCCAGAACTTGTCCGGGGCTCATGCCCGCTCGGCGGGACCCGCCGCCGCTCCAGGGAGCACCATGCCGACGGCGCTGCCCTTGGGCCTGCCGGGCCGCGTCGTCTTCGTCGCCGGCGGCGGTTCGGCCGGGCCGGGCTTCAGCATCGGCCGTGCGTCCTGCATCACCTATGCGCGCCTGGGCGCGAAGGTCTGCGTGGCCGACCGCGACCGCAGCTCGGCCGACGAGACCACCGCGCTGATCCGCGCCGAGGGCGGCAGCGCCGAGACCTTCGTCGGCGACATGGCGGTGGAAGCCGACATCGTGCGCATCTTCGCCGAAGCCGCCGAGCACTTCGGCCCGGTCGACGCGCTGCACCACAACGTCGGCATCGGCAAGACCGGCGGGCCGATGGAGACGAGCGCAGCCGACTTCGACCGCATCCACGCCGTCAACGTGCGCAGCCTGCTCACGGCTGCGCAGCAGGTGCTGCCGGGCATGGCCGAGCGCGGGCGTGGTGCCATCGTCACGATCTCGTCGGTGGCGGGGCTGCGCTACCTCGGCTACCCGCACCTGGCCTATGGCGTGACCAAGGCCGCGCTGTCGCACTTCACGAAGCTGATCGCGCTCGAATACGCCGGCCGCGGCGTGCGTGCGAACTGCGTGGTGCCGGGGCTGATCGACACGCCGCGCATCGCCAGGACGGTTGCCGACCGCTTCGCCGCCGACCCGGCGGACGTCAAGGCCGCGCGCGACCGCCAGGTGCCGATGGGCCGCATGGGCACGGCCTGGGAGGTGGCGCATGCCTGCGCCTTCCTGCTCAGCGACGCTGCGGCCTACATCACCGGCACCGAACTGGTCGTCGATGGCGGGCTGGTGGGCCGGTACGCCTGAGCGGCAGGGCCGGCGTCGTTGCAGGCGCCGGGGGCGGGTCCATCGCCGACGCATAGGCGACGGGGCCGCCAATCTCACGCGGCGCCGCCGCCTGGCCGCAGGCGTCCGCAAAGGGGCGAATGACGGCCATGACGGCGGGAATACCGCCCTCCAGGCGACGAATGCCGCCTCAAAGACCATCGGAAAGCCGATATCACCGCAGCGACGCACTGGATGAATTCGCAGCACTGCATTTTAGTGACCAGCATGTGACAGCGTTCTTTTATTCAGCGCTCCACCAGTGGCGGTCTGGAACGAATTCCGTGCCCCCTAGCATCGAATCGTTCGCGCAGTGACAAAGGCTGTCATGACGCTTGAAAAGCCGAACTGCCGACGTAAGCTTGTTCCTGTCTCGCGTGCCATCCCGGCGCGCGGGCAACCCAGGAGCATCAAACATGGTCGCCCTTTTGAGAGCCCCGTCCGAAGCCGCCGCGTCGACCGCAAACTGGAACGACGGCCGTTTGGTCACCCTGACCCCCAGCCCCGGCAACAACTCCTTCCGTTGCGAAAACATCCAGAACGGGGCCACCGGCCTGTTCCTCTACAACTCGGCCGGGAACGACCACGACATCACGGTCAACGTGTTCACCACGAACATGCAGGCGCCGAAAACCGTCGTCGTGCCCGGCACCACCGGCAACCAGGGGCTGGCGACGATCGTGGCGATCAACGGTGCCTCGACCAACACCGTCACCCTGTCGATGAGCCCGTCGACGCCTTCCAACACCCAGGTGCAGGCGTTCCTGGGCAGCGTCGCCTTCCCGATGGGCGGCGGGGGCATCTCCAATACCCACCTTCCCGAAAACGGCCAGGTGATGACGTTCAGCAAGTTCTCCCGCTTCTACGACGTCCCGGCGTCGACCTGGTATTCGTTGACCATTCAAAGCAACGTGACGCAATTCATGTGCGCGCAATTCGGCCCAGGCGGTAATGCAATGGCAATCTACTGCGTCAATCCGGGCCCCAATCCGGCCGCCAACGTCGTGCAAAGCGACGACACCAATCCGGTGCCGGTGCGCCTGATCTTGCCGGCAACCGGCCAGCCGCCGCAAAAGATCGTCACCAACCTGTTCGGCAACGGGCTGCAGACGGTGTGGATCAACGCCGACAGCATCCAGGATTCCGCTTCGGCGAGCATCGCGCTGATGAAGCTGTCCTGACGCCGCACGCCGTTCGGCGGCGCGACTAAAAAGCCGGGGGGTAACGCCCCGGCTGTTTTGCGTGTTGGCGTGCCGTCCGTGTTCGCTGCACCCAGTTCGTCGCGGCCCTTGGCTGCGTCCGCGCTCGCTCTCAGGGGCCCTCGCCGAGCAAGCGCCCGGTCCAAACCGAGGCCGACGCGTCAAAGCCCTCGACATTCGCCATCACGACCAGCGCCCAGCCTTCGTCCAACCCGCGCAGCACCAGCGACGAGAAGCCCGCGAACGCCCCGCCGTGGAACATCAGGCTGCCGCCGTCCCGCGGCACGACTTCCACGCCGAATCGGTACATCAGGTCGGCCGGCCCGAAGCGCCCGCAGTCGTCGGCGCTGCAGCGCCCCAGCAGCGACTGCGCGCCGTGGCGCCGCCAGTCGTCCTGCCACTGCGCCTCGGCGCGCACCAGGTCGTCCAGCGTCGCCCACAGGCCGCCATCGCCCCAGCTCGCCAGGTTGACGGGCCGGTCCAGCCAGCCGCGGGCAGGGTCCAGCCGGTAGCTGCGTGCGCGCCGCGGCAGCACGCGGCGCGGGTCGTTCTCGAAGCCGGTGTCGTGCAGCCCCCAGGGCTCGAAGAAGCGCCGGCGGGCGAGCGCGTCCAGCGGCAGCCCGGCGTCGCGTTCCAGCCAGTCGGCCAGCAGCACGTAGTTGCTGTTGCTGTAGTCGTGGCGGCTGCCGGGCTCGAAGTCGACGTCTTCGGCCCGGCGGATCAGCGCCAGCGCCTGCGCCTGGGTGACGAGGTCGTCCTCGTCGTGCCCGAGCTGCATGCCCCACAGGTACAGATAGTCGTCCAGGCCGCTGGTGTGGCGCAGCAGATGCCCCAGCCGCACCGGCTGCGTGCAGCCGGCCAGCGCCGGCAGGTGCGCGCGCATGTCGGCGTCCAGCGTGATGCGGCCGGCGGCCACGGCCTGCATCACCAGCGCCGCCACCCAGGGCTTGGACTCCGACGCCAGGTAGTAGCGCGTGTCGCCCGCCAGCGCCTGCTGCCACTCCAGGTTCGCCTGGCCGTGGTGCACGCTGCGCAGCGCCTGGCCGTCGGCCACCAGCGCGATGCTGAAGCCGGGGCCGCGGGCGTCGTGCTGCTCGCGCAGGGCCGCAATGGCGGTGTCGAAACGGTCGAGAAGCGGGGTCAGCTGGATGGCCATGCCGGGCAGGATAAGGGCGGCATGCGGGCGGCCCGCGCATCGCCCTGCGGCATCATCCCGCCATGCGCGCCGCCTCCAGCTTCCGCCTCCCGCAGCTCCTGCTGCCCCGCCCCGACCTCGCCCTGCCCCGCTGGTGCGTCATCGCCTGCGACCAGTACACCAGCGACCCCGGCTACTGGCAGCGTGTCGAGCACGAGGTCGGCGACGCACCCTCGGCGCTGCAGCTGATCTACCCCGAGGTCCATCTCGCCAGCCCCGACAAGAGCGAGCGCATCGCCCGCGTCCAGGCGGCGATGCGCCGCTACGGCGACCAGGGGCTGCTGCGCCCGCACGACGGAGCGGTGCTGGTGGAGCGCACGCTGCCCGACGGCCGCGTGCGCCGCGGGCTGATGCTGGAGCTGGACCTGGAGCAGTACGACTACACGCCCGGCTCGGCCAGCCCGATCCGGCCGACCGAGGGCACGATCGTCGAGCGCATCGCGCCGCGGATCGAGCTGCGCCAGGACGCGGAGCTCGAGCTGCCGCACATCCTGGTCCTGATCGACGACCCCGCGCACACCGTGATCGAACCGCTGGCCGCGCAGCGTGAGCGCCTGGCGCCGCTCTACGACACGGCGCTGATGCTGGGCGGCGGCCGCGTCGCCGGTTTTGCGCCCGATACCGAACTGCAGGCGCAGGCGGTGAACGCGCTGCAGGCGCTGGGCGACGGCGCCGCGTTCGCCGCGCGCCACGGGCTGCCGGCGGGCACGCCGCCGATGCTCTTTGCGGTCGGCGACGGCAACCACTCGCTGGCCACCGCCAAGGCTTGCTGGGAGCGCATCAAGGCCACGGCCGGCGCCGACCACCCGGCGCGCTGGGCGCTGGTGGAGGTGGAGAACATCCACGACCCGGCGATGGCGTTCGCGCCCATCCATCGCCTGCTGCTGGGCGTGACGGCCGACCTGCGCACCGCGCTGGCGGCGCACTTCGGCAGCAGGCTGCAGATCGTCGACCAGCCCGACGCCGCCACGCTGCGCGCCGCGCTCGCGGCGCTGCCGCGCGAGGTGCACGCCGCGGGGCTGCTGCAGCCGGGTGGCCGCCACGCGCTGGTGCTGGTGCACGGCGCGCCGGCCGCGCAGCTGGACGTCGCCAGCTTCCAGGGTTTCGTCGACGCCCTGCTGGCCCAGGGCGGCGCGCGCGAGGTCGACTACGTGCACGGCGACGACGCGCTCGCTCGCCTGGCCGGCCAGGAGGGCCACGCCGGGCTGCACCTGGCGACGCTGGGCAAGAGCGAGCTGATCGCACGCGTCGCGCAGCACGGGCCGCTGCCGCGCAAGAGCTTCTCGATGGGCGAGGCCGACGAGAAGCGCTTCTACCTCGAGGCGCGGCGCATCCGGCCCTGAGCCGGCACCGGCTCAGGGCCGGTCTTCGTCGAACTGCTCGGCCCCGGCCACCGGCCGCAGCCACGGCTCGCGCCGCTTGACCCACAGCTCGTAGCCCGGCACCAGCGAGGTCGGGGCCTCGGCCAGCGCGCCGAGCTTGACCTCGGCCTCCTGCTCGTCCAGCGCGAACAGGCGCGAGCCGCAGCGGCTGCAGAAGCGCCGGCCCATGAACTCGGCGGTCTCGCCGCTGTGTTCGAACCGGTCCGCCGGCCAGACGCCGTAGAAGGTGAAGGCCGAGCCGCTCTCCTGGCGGCAGTCGGTGCAGTGGCAGATGCCGACGCGCAGCGGCTGGCCCCGGGCCACGACCCGGGCCTGGCCGCAGCGGCAGCTTCCGTCGAATGTGTGCATGGTGCTTCCTCCAGCCCGCGCCGCTGCGTGCACAAGGGTGCCGGCGCGACTATGCAGCGTTCACGGCGCGGGCCACGGCGTCGGCGGCAAGGCACGTGCCCCGCCAAGGCGCGGTGCTAAGCTCGCCGCCGTGAAACGTCTGCGCATCCTGGTGCTGCTGGTCCTGGCCGCGCTGCTCCCCTTCCGGGGGGCGGTGGCCGAGGTGCTGCTGTGCGCCGGGCATGCGGGCCAAGCGGCTGCCGCCGTCGACGGGCACGAGGCGGCCGCCGCAACCCATGCGGGCTGCGAGCCGGCGGCGATGGCCGCTGACGCCGACGATCACGGCGCCGCCCCCGACGCCGGCCATCACGGCGCGGTGGTCAAGTGCAACACCTGCACCGCCAGCTGTTCGATGTCTCCGCTGCTCGGCACCGCCCCGACGGTGCCGGCACCGCTGCCGCTGCCGCAGCGACACGCGTCGCTGCGCGACGCACCCGCTCCAAGCCATCTGACCGATGGCCAGGAGCGCCCTCCTCGAAGCATCTGACCCGGCCCGGCCTCCGTGCGAGGCCGTGATCGCCCGTGCCGCCACGGCGCGGGCCGCTGCGTGGACCCCGGTCCGCGCGTCACACCGTATTCGAGGATTCACATGCATCCGTCACACCTGCGTGCACCCGCCGTCGCGGCCGCGCTCTGCGCTCTCGCCTTCTTCCAGCTGCCGGCACTCGCCCATGGCGACGGCGCGCACGGCGTCGAGCCGGCTCCGGCCTACGACGCCGCCAAAGTCAAGGACACGCCGTTCGGCCGCCAGGGCGACCCGAAGCAGGTCACGCGCTCGCTCATCGTCGACATGTCGGAGATGCGCTTCGCCCCCGCCGTCATCAACGTCAAACGCGGCGAGACCGTGCGCCTCAACGTGCGCAACAAGGGCCAGGTGCTGCACGAGCTGGTGCTGGGCACGCCGGAAGACTTCAAGCAGCACGCCGCCGCGATGCGCGCGATGCCGGGCATGGTCCACGCCGCGCCGCAGATGGTGCACGTCGAGCCCGGCCACCACGGCGAGATCGTCTGGCAGTTCACCCAGGCCGGCGAGATCGCCTTCGCCTGCCTGCTGCCCGGCCACTTCGAGGCCGGCATGGTCGGCAAGGTGGTGGTGCGATGACACGCCGCACCGGGCCGGCCGGTCGCCGCACGATCGTCGGCATCCCCGGGCCGCGCTGAGATGGCCGGGCACCTTCTGCGGCACGCGTTCGGCGTGCTGGGGCTGGCCGTCGCCCTGCCAGCCGCGGCGCAGACGGGCGGCGCGCCGGCCTCGCCCGACTGGCGCAGCGCCGTCGAGGCCGCCTGGTCGCGCAGCGTCCAGGCCGTCGACGCCGCCGGCCAGCGCCGCTCGGCGCAGGCCGAGCACAGCGCCGCGTCCTCGTTCTGGGCCGCGTCGCCCGCGCTCGAACTCGAGCAGTTGCGCAAGCGCCAGCAGCCCGGCGGCAGCAGCCGCGAGACCGAACTCGGCATCGCCCTGCCACTGTGGCTGCCGGGCCAGCGTGGCGCCCGGCTGGCGGCGGCCGACGCCCAGGCCGCGGCCGCATCGGCGGCGGCCGACGCCGCGCGGCTGCAGCTCGCCGGCGCCGTCCAGGAGGCCGCGTGGGCGGTCTGGATGCAGCAGGCCGAGGTGGAATCGGCGGCGATCCAGGCCGACGAGTTCGAGGCCCTGGCGCACGACGTCGCGCGCCGCGTGCGCGCCGGCGACCTGGCGCGCACCGACGCGCTCGCCGCCGACGCTGAACGCCTGGCGGGAGAGGATGCACGCTCTCGCGCCCGGCTGGCGCTGCAGGCAGCCGAAGCCCGCTGGACCGCCCTCACCGGCCTGGCCACGCTGCCGCCGCGGCCGGCTCCGGCCGACGTGCCGCCGGCGACGGCCCCGCTGGTGGCGCACCCGCTGCTGCACGAAGCCGGCGCGCGCCTGGAGCTGGCGCGCAAGCGGCTGGATGCCGTGCGCCTGTCGCGCCGCGACGCGCCCGAGCTCGTGCTCCGTGCGCACCAGGAGCGCGCCGGCGGCGAACCCGATGTGAACGGGGTCGGCGTCGCGCTGCGCATCCCGTTCGCCAGCGCCGAGCGCAACGAGCCGCTGCTCAGCGCCGCGCTGGCCGAGGCCGAGCTGGCCGAAGCCAGCGAAACCGAGGTCCGGCGCCAGCTCGATCTCGCGCTGACGAGCGCCGTGCAGGACGAGCGCGCCGCCCGGCAGCAGCTGGCCAACGAAGCCGAGCGGGCCCGGCTGCTGCGCGAACGCGCCGTGCTGATCCAGAAATCGTTCGACGCGGGCCAGAGCCCGCTGCCGGAGGCCTTGCGCGCGTTGACGCAGGCGCTGCAAGCCGAGGCCGCGATGCGGCGCCAGGCCGTGGCCGCGGCGCTTGCCGCCGCCCGGCTCCAACAGGCACGAGGACTGATGCCATGAACCGACTTTCCTGCGCCGGGGCCTTGGCCCTGGCCATCGCCGCCGGCAGCGCCTGCGCGCACGGAGACGAACCCCACGGCGACGCGCCGCACCCGGCGCCCGCCACCACCGCCACCGGCCCGCGCTTCGAAGCCGCCACCAACCTGTTCGAGGTCGTGGGCCGGCTCCACGACGGCGTGCTGACGCTCTGGGTCGGCCGCTACGCCAGCGGCGAGCCCGTCGCCGACGCACGCGTCGAGATCGAACAGGGCCCGCTGGCCGCGACCGCGCGCTACCGGGCCGCCGCAGGCGACTACGTGGTCGCCGACGCGGCCTTCGTCGCGGCACTCGCCCGCCCGGGCCCGCACGCGCTGGTGCTGGCCGTGACGGCCGGCGACGACGCCGACCTGCTCGACGCGACGTTGTC
>NZ_NRRU01000088.1 GCF_016583785.1 Rubrivivax gelatinosus
CGGCACCGGGCACCGCCGGGCGGGCGCCGGCTGCCAGCGCCCCGAGCAGCAGCACGCCGAGGGCCAGCGCCACCGGCGCGCCGACAGGCCAGCGCCGGCCAGGGCGGGCGGGAGGCGACGCCGCGGACGCGTCGATGTCGCGCAGGCGGGGGCCGACAGCCGGCGTGTCGCCACAGGTCTCGAACAGGCAGGGTGGCGGGCGGCGGTACGTTGACGTCGGGTGGTCTGCCATGGCATCTGATACGCAATTCAGGCCGAATGTCGATCGAATCCGGCGACCATGCTAATGGCCCCAGGCAATCCAATTCGTCATCAAATGTCCCTCTGACGAGGCGCCGAACAAGGGCCCCTCCGCCGGGGGATGGTGAGCCTGTTTCTCGTCGGCACACTGCGGCGTCCCGAGGCCATAGACCTCGCCGTCGCGGAGCGGTTCCCATGTCCAGCCCTGTGGTCCTTGCAGCCGTCGTGGCCTATTTCGGCGTCGTCAGCCTGGTACTGGGCCTGGTCATCCTGCCGTCCTGGCGCGAGCGCGGCGCCGAACTCGCGGGCCGCCTGCTCGGGCCGCTGCGCCGCTTCCGGCCGGCCGCGCCCAAACCATCGGTGCCCAGCCGCTGGCAGGTCGAACTGGCCGCCGCCCTCGACGCCGACACGCTGCCGCTGCGGCACGGTGTGCTGGCACTGCTGACGGCAGCCGTCGTCGGCGCCGGGCCGAGCGCCGCGATGCTGTTGCACGAGCATCTGTCCGCCAGCGCCGACACCCTGCCCCGGGCACGCGCCTTCGACGCCCACCTGGCCGCACTGCTGGCCGGCGAGCGCCTGGTCGCGCCGGCGCCGCTGCCGCCGGCGTTGTTCCGCACCGAATCCATGTTGCGCGAGCGGCCGTTCACCGCCGACGCCAACCGCGACTGGGATTTGCTGCATCCGCTGTTCCGGCAGCGCCTGCTGGCGGTGTTCGCTACCGCCCGCGAACGCCACGGCTACGAGCTCGTGCTGCTCGAGGGTTATCGCAGCGCACAGCGGCAGGCGCAGCTGGCGGCACTGGGACCAGCCACGACACGGGCCGCCGCCGACCAAAGCCGCCACCAGGCCGGCCTGGCGGCCGACGTCGCATTCCGCCGCGACGGCCGGCTGCTGGTCTCGGAGCGCGACCCCTGGACCCGGCAGGCCTATCTTCATTACGGCCAGATCGCGAAGTCATTCGGCCTCGAATGGGGTGGAGACTGGAAATCCATTCGTGACCTCGGTCATGTCGAAATGCAAGCACCGCCGGCCAATCCGCCATTACCGGTGCCGGCCGCCGCAATGGCCGCCGCACGCTGACCGCTGCCATCGTGATTACCCGGAATCAGCCCATGAATCGCCCCTACATCGTCGTCGGCGACCGCACCAGCCACGGCGGCAACGTGCTGGAAGGCGGCACGGCAACCGACAGCCACGGGCGCGCAATCGCCCGCGTCGGCGACCTCGTCAGCTGTCCGCGCAAAGGGCACGGGCACCTCACCCGCATCGCCTGTGGCGACCCGGCGCTGCTGATCGACGGCCTGCCTGCCGCCCGCGAAGGCGACCGCTGCGCCTGCGGCGCCAAGCTGATCGCGTCGCAGTCGGCGACGACGAACTGAGACTAGCCATGGCGCACAGCAGCCTGTTCCGGACAGCCCAGGTCGGTTTGATGCGGCGGGCCATTGGCGCCGTCCGAGGCCGGCGCCGCCCGACTCGGGCCCGTGGAGCCCCGGTCAGTCCCGGGGAACGGAGGGCCGCGATGGCCGACATCCGGCAGGCACGGCGATGAGGCCGGCGCTTGCACACCTGCGCCGCGGCAGCCTGACGGCCGCCGCCCTGCTGGCGCTGGCCGCCGGTGTCTGGCTCATGGCCCGCACGGTCGGCCTCGGCTGGACGCTCGCGGCAGCCGCGGGCGTCGGCATCGTGGCCGCCGCCGTCGTGGTCACGCAGCGCATCCAGGCCCGGCGCCAAGGCGATGCACTCGACCGCGGCTTGCTGCCACGGCCGGCAGCGGACGCACACGAGCAGGCGCTGCAGCAGCGGCTGCGAGCGGCGGTGCGCACGATCCGCCGCTCGCGGCTGGGCCAGGCGCGGGGCGCCGCCGCGCTCTACGAACTGCCCTGGTACATCGTCATCGGCAACCCCGCGGCCGGCAAGAGCAGCGCGATCCTGCACTCCGGGCTGAGCTTCCCCTTGGAGGGCGACACCGGGCGCGTGCTGCACGGCGTCGGCGGCACACGCGACTGCGACTGGTTCCTCACCAGCGAAGGCATCCTGCTCGACACCGCCGGGCGTTACGCGGTGCGCACCGAGGATCGCGGCGAGTGGTTCGAGTTCCTCGGCCTGTTGCGGCGCACGCGGCCACGTGCACCGATCGACGGCATCATCGTCGCCGCCAGCCTGGCCGAGCTGAGCCAGGCTCGCGGCGACGAGGTCGTCGAACTCGCACGAAGCCTGCGCTCGCGTGTCCAGGAACTGACCGAAAGGCTGGAGGTCGCGGCCCCGGTCTACGTGCTCTTCACCAAGGCCGACCTGTTGCCCGGCTTCGATGCGTTCTTCGCCGACAGCGACGGCACCGAACGCGAGCGCGTCTGGGGTGCGACGCTGCCCTACCGGCCGCAGGCGGCCGGCGGCGAGGCGGCGGCGCGCTTCGGCGAGGCCTTCGACGAACTGCAGCGCGGCCTGCGCGAGCGCGCCATCGCGAGCCTGGCGTCGGCACGCGGGGCGGCGGCGCCGGCCGCCACGCTCGGCTTCGTGCTGGAGTTCGCCGCGCTGAAGCCGGCCTTGTCGAGCTTCATCAGCACCCTGTTCGACGACAACCCGTATCAGTGGCGGCCGCTGCTGCGCGGCTTCTATCTCACCAGCGCGCTGCAGACCGGCGCGCAGCCCGAGCGCGCCACGCAGGACCTGGCGCGCCGCTTCGCGCTCGCCTTGCCCCCTGGCGCCGCCGATGCTGCACCGGCAGCGGAAGACGCCGACACCGGCTACTTCCTGCGCTCGCTGTTCACACGCGTGCTGCTCGCCGACCGCGGCCTCGTGCGCCAGGCCGGCAGCACCCGCCACCGGCGCCGGCTGGCGCTCGGCTATGGCCTTGCCGTGTTCGCGCTCGGTGCGGCACTGGGTGGCTGGAGCCTGGCCTATCTGGACCAGCGCCGAGCCGTCGTCGAAGCCGTCGCCGCGCTCGACCAGGCGGCGGCACTGCAGCGCGGCCGCGACGACCTCGGCGCCAGGCTCGAGGCGCTGGAGCGGCTGCAGGCCGCGCTGGAGCGCCTTGGCACCCACGGCCAGCGCGCCGGCTGGGTCGCGGCCCTCGGACTGGACCAGCGCGCGCCGCTCGAGCACAAGCTGCTGCACGAGTACTTCGCCGGCGTGCGCTCGCTGCTGGTGCTGCCGGTGGCCGAAGCGCTGGAGCGCCAGGTCGCCGCCTTCGTGGCAGCCGGTGCGCGGGCCCACGCAGACGGCGGGGCCGACACCGAGCCGGCTGCGAACCCTGGGCGGCCGGCCCTGGAGCGGGCGCTGTCCAGGCCCCTCGCCCCACCCGCCGGCACCGTGCTGCCCGCGTCCGCCATCGCGGTCGCAGTCGCGGATGAGCCGCCCGGGCGCCGCCCGTCGCGCTTCGTCGTCACGCCGGCAGCGGACGCCGAAGCCGCCTACAACGCGCTGAAGGCCTACCTGATGCTCGCCGAGCCGACGCGCCGCGAGCCGGCGCACCTGAAGGACCAGATGACCCGCCACTGGCGCGGCTGGCTGGACGAACGGCGCGGCGCGCTGAACGACGACGAGCTGCTGCAGAAGGCGCAGTCGATCGCCGCCTTTGCTCTGGCCCGTGCCGGCGATCCGGCCTTCCCCACGATCCGCACCCGCCCCAGCCTCGTCGACGAAGCCAGGCAGCAGCTGCGCACGCTGCACCAGGCAAGGCCGGCCGAAGATCGTGTCTACGCCGAGATCCGGGCGCGCGCGGCCACCCGTTTTGCGCCGGTGACGGTGGCCGCCCTGCTCGCCGTCGACGGGCAGGCCGCGGCAATCATCGCCGGCAGCGAATGGGTGCCGGGCACGTTCACCCACGAAGCCTGGCAGCAATGGGTCGAACCGACGATCCGTGAGGCCGCCAACGGCGCGCTGCTGCGCCAAGACTGGGTGCTCGAGACGAGCACGGACGAAGACCTCTCGCTGGCCGGCAGCCCGGACCAGATCCGCCGGACGCTGACCGAGCGTTACCGCCTCGACTACGCCCGCGCCTGGCTCGGCTTCGCCCAGGGCGTGAGCCCGGCCCCCTTCGGCAACCTGGACGAGGCAGCGGCCGGCCTGGACCGCCTCGCCGACCCGGCGCGCTCGCCGCTGCTGCGCATCGTGCAGACGCTGCACCGGCAGACGTCCTGGGACCGTGCCGGCGACACGGCGCAGCCGGCGGCCGCGCCGGCATCCGGCGTGCTCGTCTGGTTGCGCGGTGCACTGCTGCACCGGGCCGACGACGCCGCGCCCGCGGAGCCGGCCGCAAGCCGCCCGGCGTCCGGCACGCTGGCGGAGGGCTTCGAGCCCGTCGCCCGCTGGCTGCAGACCGGCGACGGACCGTCGCCGTTCGCTCGCTACCTGCAGGCGCTGGCGCGGCTGCGCACCCGGGTGCAGGCGATCAACCAGCAGGGTGAGCCCGGCCCCGGAGCCCGCGAACTGCTGGCGGCCACGCTGTCCGACAGCCCCGAGTCCGAACTGGGCGCGGCGCTGCGGCTGGTCGACGAGATGTTCGCCGGCAGCACGCCGGCCGCGCGAGCGGCACTGCGGCCGATGCTGGTGCGGCCGCTGCTCCAGACCTTCGCGGTGCTGCTGCCGCCGGCCGAGGCCGACCTCAACCGGGCGTGGCAGGCTCAGGTGCGCACGCCGTACGAACGCACGCTGCGCTCCCGGTATCCGTTCGACCCATCGGCCCGTGTCGAAGCGGCGGGCGACGAGATCGCACAGCTCTTCGGCCCGGCCGGAGCCATCGCACGTTTCGCCGACGGCATGCTGGCCCCCTTCGTCGTGCGCCGCAGCGACGGCCTGCAGTCCAGGACATGGGGCGAGCTCGGGCTGCGCCTGCGGCCCGCCTTCCGCGAGGGCCTGGAAGGCTGGCTCGCCGCCGGCAGCACGGCACCGGGCAGCACCGCCGCGGCCACGACAGCCTTCCAGCTCAAGCCGCTCGCGGCCGCCGGGCTGGCCGAGTACACGGTGCAGATCGACGGCCAGACGCTGCGCTACCGCAACGCCGCCGCCACCTGGAGCGACTTCGTCTGGCCCCACGACGGTGGCGCCCCGGGCGTGCGCATCAGCGGCACGACGGTCGACGGCGCCCGCATCGGCTTCGTCGACGCCCCTGGCACCTTCGGCCTGGACCGCGCCTTCGAACTCGCCACGCGCACCCGCCTGCCCGACGGCAGCAGCGAACTCGCGTGGACACGCGACGGGCTGCAGCTGCGGCTGCAGCTTCGGATCGTGCGCGGGCCGGTCGAGGCGCGAGCGGCCAGCACGCTGCGCGGCCTGCGGCTGCCGGCCGAGATCGCCGGCGTCGACCCGCCGGCGCAGGCGCCCGCCAGCCGTCCCGCAACACCGGCGCCGACGCTGGCGGCGCTGCAGGAGCCGGCGCGATGAGCAGCTTGCTGAGCCGCACGCAGACGGCGCCGTCGCAGGCAGCCTGTTTCGGCAAACTGCCTTCGCAGCCCGACTTCGTGCATGGCACGGGCGCGCATGGGCTGAGCGGGTGGATAGACCGCTGGGTCAGCGCGGCACTCGACGGTGCCGCCGGCGATCCCCACTGGAAGCTGCTCTACGACCGCGCACCGGCGCTGCACTTCGCAGTCCTGGCCGCCGGCTCGCCGACGGCGATCGCCGGCCACCTGCGGCCCAGCGCAGACGCTTCGGGCCGGCGCTTCCCCTTCGTCGCCGCCGTGCGCTGCGACACCGTGCTGCCGCGCCTGCGCCTGGCCCGTGCTCCGCTGGTGTTCGCGCGGGTCTGGCGCCGCTGCGCCGACGCCTGCCGCCGAGCCGGCGCGGCGGGCGGCTCGCTGCTGTCGGCCACCGAACACGAACTCGGCACGCTGCACGCCCCGGCGCCGTCAGATTACGACGCGCTCTGTGCCGACCATGCCGCGCTGCAGACCGTCGCCGGGCTCGAAGCCCAGCTGCGTGCCGCCCATGCCCAGGTCGATCTGAGCCGGGCCTTGCTCGGGCTCGGGGCTTTGCTGCAGCCCGTGGCCGAGCGCGGCGCCGCGGAACCGGCACGCGGACTGTCGCTGCCGCTGCCGCAGGACCCGATGGCCCAGGCCTTGGTCGGGGCCTGGTGGACCGGCCTCATCGCCGACGCGCTCGCCGCCGCCGGGCACGAATGGCTGCTGATGTGCCCGCAGCCGGCCGATGGCGAAGCTCCCCGGCTGCTGGTCGGCCTTGCCGGCGCGACGCCGAGGGCGCTGCAGGCGCTCTGGGACCCGCAGCTGGGCGCGGAGCGCTTCGTCGACCTCACGGCGCCCGCCTGGGCGGCCGCGGTGGCGGCGCGCGACGAGCGCACGCACAGGCTCGCCAGCTACCTGGAACACGACGCGATGTCGCTCGCACTGGCCGGCGCCAGCTGGCGCGAGGCTTTCGCCGCCGACACACGATGACTCGCCGCCGGTCGCCCTTCTCGCCGGCGAGCGCTTTCGCGACCAGCCTGGCCTTGGTGCTGGCATTCGCATCGCCAGCTGCCCGCCCGGCACCGACGCCGGCGCGGATGGCAGCCGCAACCGCAGGAACCGTTGCGGTAGCGGCCGCCAGCACCACGGCGACTGCCGCCGCCAACGGCACCAGAGCCGGCCCCGGCTCCCGCGCGGGCGCGGGCTCGGGCTCTGGCCCTGGCCCAAGCTCAGGTTCAGGCTCAAGCGCCCCTGCCGACGCCCGCATCGTCGTCGTGCAAGGCCTGGTCGCCGACGATGCGACACGCCAGGCCGTGCTGGCGCGCACACGCGAGGTCTTCGGTGGCGATCGGGTCGACGACCGCCTCGGCGTCGGCGCCCAGGCCGTGCCGGCGGGCTGGGTGCTGCAGTTGCAGCGCTGGTTGACGCCGGCGCTGCTCGGCGTGCATGCCGGGCGCCTGGAACTGCGCGGTCGCGAGCTGCGGCTCGAAGGCGAGGTGGCGAACGAGGCCGAACGCCGGCGTGTTGCCGCGGCCCTAGTCGAGGCGCCCCAGGGCTGGGCGGTGCACGCCGAGCTGCGGCTGGCCGAGCCGCTGCAGCCGGCGCTCGACGCGATGCTGGCGGCGCAACGCGTCGAGTTCGAGCCGGCGAGTGCCGAACTGACGCCGGCCGGCCGCCGGGTGCTGGACGGCCTGTTGCCGCTGCTGCGGCGCACCGCCCCGCGGCGCCTGGAGATCGTCGGCCACAGCGACGCCGCCGGTGCGCGCGAGGCCAACCTCGTGCTGTCGCAGGCCCGCGCCGAGTCCGTGCGCACACACCTGCTGGCGCAGGAGGGGCTGGCCGGGCGACGCATCGGCGCACGCGGCGTCGGCCCCGACGAACCGGTGGCCGACGACAGCACGCCCGAGGGCCGGGCACGCAACCGGCGCATCCGCGTGCGCCTGCTCGACTGAACCGCCGGCGGCACCCGGCCCCGAACCCACTGACGCCCCGAGACGACGATGCCGACAGCCGACCTCTGCGCAGCCCTGCCCGGCCTGGCCGACTGCGGGCCCGACCTGGTGTTCAGCCCGGACTTCGACACGATCGCCCGCTTGCGCGAAGAGGAAGATCCCGCGCTCGCCCAGGGCGAGTGGCGGCGGCCGCCGCGGCAGGCCGACTGGCCCGCGGTGATGCGCGATACCGAGGCCTTGCTGCGCAGCCGCAGCAAAGACCTGCGCCTGGCCGGCTGGTGGGCCGAAGCGGCGGCGCACACGCAGGGCCCGGCGGGGCTGGCGGACGGGCTGGAACTGGCCGCGGCCTTGTGTGAACGCTGGTGGCCGGGCCTGCATCCACGCGCCGACGACGACGAGGCCGATGCGCGCGTCGGCGCGCTGCGCTGGCTGCTGGCGCGCAGCGCCTCGCTGGCCGGGAGTGCGCCCCTGCTGCAGCTGGGACGCCGCCCGATCGCACTGGCCGACATCGCGGCCGCACGGCGCCGCCCCGATGCCGATGGCGGTGCCGACGTCGGCGGCGCCACGGTCGTCCCGAACGGCGCGGCGGCACCGGCCGGCGTGCTGGCCGCGGTGGCCGCGGCCGGACCGGCAGCCTTCACCGAGCATGCGGCGGCGATGGAGCGCGCGCTGGCCGCACTCGGGCGCCTGCAGGCAGTCTGCGATCGCGAACTGGGAGCCCATTCACCTTCGTTCGCCGCCGCCGGAGAAGCGTTGGAACAGGCGACGGCCGAGCTCAAGCGCCTCGCAGGTGTCGACGCTGTCGCCGTCACGACACCGGGGCCGAACGACGTGCAGGCTGCGTGCAGCACGGTCGCCGGACACGGCACGCCGACATTGGCGACCGGCGTTCAGGCCCGGCCGAGTCCGGACAACGGACCACCCGTTGCCGCACGACACCGCGCCGCCGATGGCACGCCGGCAGACCTCGCCCTGATGGAGCACCCGGCAAACGGCACCAGCACCGGCACCGGAACGATCGCGTACACGAACGCGGGCACTGGAACCGCCACAGAAGCCGGCACCGATCGCGGCACCGGCCACAGCCCCGGAATCGGCACAGCGGCAGCCGCCACCGCCGGCTGCGGCACGACCGCCGAATACCTCGCTTGCACCGGGCCGGCCGGGCGCGCCGAAGCGATCGCGCAGCTGCGTGCGGTCGCTTCGTATTTCCACCGGGTCGAACCGCACAACCCGGCGGCTTACCTCGCCGACAAGGCAGCTCGTTGGGCAGAGCTGCCGCTGCACGCCTGGTTGCGCGAGGTGCTGGCCGAGGACAGCACGCTGGCGCGGCTGGAACAGGCGCTGGACCTGACGCGCCGCGCCGGCGACAGCGGCGGCTGAGTTCACGTCGGCCGCAAACGCGGCCAGCACGGGCGGCGGCAGCTGCGGCCAGCAGCTGCGGCCAGCAGTTGCAGCCGGCCCTGCCGCGGGCCTTGCGGACTAAGCCCGACGCCGGCATCTGCGGCCCCAACTGGTGGCCCCAGGTCGCAGCCGACACCGGCAGCCGATCTCAACGCGCCGGGGTCAGCGCCCGATATCGGCGCGCCAAAGTCAGCGCGCCGAGTCAGCGCGCCGGACTCAGCGCACCGACATCAGCCCCCCGGCATCACCGCGACGGGGTCGCCCCGGTATCGGCCACGGCCGCGGTATCGCCGTCGCGCCAGCCGCCACCGAGCACGCGGTACAGCGAGACCAGGTTCTGGGCGTGCAGCGCCCGCACCTGCACCTCGGTCTGCTGCGCCGAGAACAGCGAGCGCTGCGCGTCGAGCACGTCCAGGTAGCTGGCGGCGCCGTTGCGGTAGCGCAGGTCAGCCAGCTCGAAGCGGCCCTGCTCGGCGCGCACCTGGGCCTGCAGCGCGGCCAGCTGTTCGCCCAGCGTCGCACGCCCGGCGAGCGCGTCGGCGACCTCGCGGAACGCCGACTGCAGCGCCTTCTCGTACTGCGCGACGGCGATGTCGCGCCCGGCGTTGGCCGAGTCGAGATTGGCGCGGTTGCGGCCGGCGTCGAAGATCGGCAGCAGCAGCTGCGGCATGAAGGTCCAGCCGGTGCTGCCGCTCTTGAACAGACCGCTCAGCTCGCTGCTCGCGCTGCCGGCGGTCGCCGTCAGCGTGATCTGCGGGAAGAAGGCCGCACGCGCGGCGCCGATCTGGGCGTTGGCCGCGATCAGCTGCTGCTCGGCCTGCAGCACGTCGGGCCGGCGCACCAGCACCTGCGACGGCAGCCCGGCCGGCAGCTCCGGCAGCGCACTCTGCTCGGCCAGCGCGATCCCCGCCGGCAGGTCCGCCGGCATCGGCTGGCCCAGCAGCAGCACGAGCGCGTTCTCGTCCTGCGCGCGCTGGCGCACCAGCTGCGCCTGCGTCGCACGCGCGGCTTCGTACAGCGACTGCGACTGGCGCAGATCCAGCTGCGACGAGGCGCCGACGTCGAAACGCAGCTGCGTCAGCTTCAGCGATTCGGCGCGCGTGGCCAGCGTCTCGCGCGTCACGCGCAGCAGCTCGTCGTCGGCCTGCAGCGCCAGGTAGCCGGTGGCCACCGACGCGATCAGGCTGATCTGCACCGACTTGCGCGCCTCCTCGGTCGCCAGGTAGCTGGCGAGCGCGGCGTCCTTCAGGCTGCGCACGCGGCCGAACAGGTCGAGCTCGTAGCTCGACACCGCCAGGCCGGCCTGGTAGGTGCTATTGATGCTGGTGTCGGTCGACACGCGGTCGCCGCTGACGCCGACACCGACGGTCGGGAACAGGTCGGCACGCTGCACGCGGTACTGCGCCCGCGCCTGCTCGATGTTGAGCACCGCCACGCGCAGGTCGCGATTGTTGGCCAGCGCGATGCCGACCAGCGCCTTGAGCCGCTCGTCGCGGAAGAACTGCTGCCAGGGCAGATCGGCCGCGGCCGTGGTGGCGGCCGACGACGCCGCACCGGCGTCGGGGAAGGCCTCGGCCACCGGAGCGGCCGGGCGCTGGTAGTCGGGCGCCAGCGTGCCGCAGCCGGCGAGCACCGCCGCGGCGACCAGCGTCAGGGCCGGGAACAGACGACGCGCGCCCATCACTTCTTCTCCTCGTTGGCCGCGGGCTTCGCGCCCTCGTCGGACTCGTGTGCGTACATGCGGCGCTGGCGTTCGCTGCCCTTGAAGAACTTGCGCACCATGACGAAGAACAGCGGCGTGAAGAACACCGACAGCAGCGTCGCCGTCAGCATGCCGCCCATCACGCCGGTGCCGATCGCGTTCTGGCTCGCCGAGCCCGCGCCGCGCGAGATCGCCAGCGGCAGCACGCCCAGGATGAAGGCCATCGAGGTCATGATGATCGGGCGGAAGCGCAGGTGCGCCGCCTCCAGCGCCGACTCCACCAGCGTCTTGCCCTGCGCGTGCAGGTCCTTCGCGAACTCGATGATCAGCACCGCGTTCTTCGCCGACAGGCCGATGATCGTGATCAGGCCGACCTTGAAGTACACGTCGTTCTCGAAGCCGCGCAGCAAGGTCGCCAAGGCCACGCCGACGATGCCCAGCGGCACCACCAGGATGACCGACAGCGGGATCGACCAGCTCTCGTACAGCGCCGCCAGGCACAGGAACACCGCCATCAGCGAGAACACGAACAGGATGGTCGCAGTCGAGCCCGAGAGCTTTTCCTCGCGCGAGGTGCCGGTCCATTCGTAGGCGAACCCGGGCGGCAGCTGGCCGGCCAGGCGCTCCATCTCGGCCATCGCGTCGCCGGTGCTGTAGCCCGGCGCCGCGGCGCCGGCGATGCGCACCGCCGGGTAGCCGTTGTAGCGCACGGTCTGCATCGGGCCGGTGATCCACTCGGTGGTCGTGAACGCCGACAGCGGCACCGGCTTGCCGGCGCTGTTGAGCGCGTTGATGCGCATCAGGTCGTCGGGCTGCATGCGCGCGGGCGCATCGGCCTGGACGACGACACGCTGCATGCGGCCGCTGTTCGGGAAGTCGTTGACGTAGGACGAACCGAGCGAGGTCGACAGCGCGCTGTTGATCGCCGCGAAGCCCACGCCCAGCGCCGCCGCCTTGTTGCGGTCGATGTTGAGCTTGAGCTGCGGCGCGTCTTCCAGGCCCTCGGGGCGCACGCCGGCAAGCACCTTGCTCTGCGAGGCCATGTAGAGCACCTGGTTGCGCGCCGCGATCAGCGCCTCGTGGCCGTTGCCGCCGCGGTCCTGCAGCCGGAACGCGAAGCCGCTGGCCGTGCCCAGTTCGGGGATAGGCGGCGGGTTCACCGGGAAGATGAAGGCGTCGCGGATCTGCGAGAGCGCGCCGAACGCACGTCCGACCAGCGCCTGCGCCGAACCATCGCCCTTCAGGTCGCGGTCCTTCCAGTCCTTGAGCGTCACGAAACCCAGCGCCGCGTTCTGGCCGCTGCCCGAGAAGCTGAAGCCCAGCACGCTGACCATGCTGTTGACCTCGGGCTGCTTGAGCATGAAGTTCTCGACCTCGGTCATCACCTCGCTGGTGCGCTCGGTGGTGGCGCCCGGCGGCAGCTGCACGTTGACGATCATCGTGCCCTGGTCCTCGTTCGGCAGGAACGAGGTCGGCAGGCGCGCCATGAACAGCACCAGCGCGCCGCCGATCGCGGCGTAGATTATCAGCATGCGCCCGCCGCGACGCAGCACCCAGGCGACACGGCCTTCGTAGCCGCGCGCGGTGCGCGCGAAGCCGCGGTTGAACCAGCCGAAGAAGCCGCCCTTCTCCATGTGGTGGCCGGCTTCGACCGGCTTCAGGAAGGTCGCGCACAGCGCCGGCGTGAACGACAGCGCCATGAAGGCCGAGAACAGGATCGAGGCCACCATCACCGCCGAGAACTGGCGGTAGATGTTGCCGACCGCACCGCTGAAGAAGGCCAGCGGCACGAACACCGAGACCAGCACGACGGTGACGCCGACGATCGCGCCCGAGATCTGGCTCATGGCCTTGCGTGTCGCCTCGCGTGGCGACAGGCCCTCGGTGCTCATGATGCGTTCGACGTTCTCGATGACGACGATGGCGTCGTCGACGACGATGCCGATCACGAGCACCATGCCGAACATCGTCAGCACGTTGATCGAGAAGCCCAGCCCCAGCAGCACCGCGAAGGTACCCAGCAGCGAGATCGGCACCACCAGCGTCGGGATGATCGTGTAGCGGATGTTCTGCAGGAACAGGAACATCACCAGGAACACGAGGAACACCGCCTCGACCAGCGTCTCGACGACCTGCTTGATCGAGATGTCGACGAACTTCGAGCTGTCGTACGGGATCGACGCCTTCACGCCCGGCGGGAAGTAGCGCGAGAGCTCCTCGATGCGCTGCTTGACCGCCTTGGCGGTGGCCATCGCGTTGCCCGAAGGCGAGAGCTGCACGCCGATGCCGGTCGAGGCCTTGCCGTTGAGCCGCGCCTGGGTGGCGTAGGCCTGGGCGCCGAGCTCGACCCGCGCAACGTCCTTGAGCCGCACCGCCGAGCCGTCGGCGTTGGCGCGCAGCACGATGTTGCCGAACTGCTCGACCGTCCTCAGCTGGCCGTCGACGACGACGGTGGCGAAGATCGGCTGACCCGGCACGTTCGGCCGGTCACCGATCGTGCCCGAGGCGACCTGCGCGTTCTGCGCCGAGATCGCCGCGGTGACGTCGGCGGTCGACAGCTTGTAGCCGACGAGCTTGGCCGGGTCGATCCAGATGCGCATCGCGCGCTCGGTGCCGAAGAGCTGGGCCTGGCCGACGCCGGGCACCCGCTGCAGTTCGGGCAGCACGTTGCGCGACGCGTAGTCGCCCAGCGCCACCGGGTCGTAGTCCGGGTTGTCCGAGGACAGGATCGTGAAGAGCAGGAAGTTCGAGCGCGACTTGTCGACGCGCACGCCCTGCTGCGTCACCGCCTGCGGCAGCCGCGGCGTCGCGCGGCTCAGGCGGTTCTGCACGTCGACCTGGGCGAGTTCGGGGCTGGTGCCCGGCTCGAAGCTGAGCGTGATCGAGCCGGAGCCGTCGGCCTGGGCCACCGACTCCATGTAGATCAGGCCCGGCGAGCCGTTCATCTCGCGCTCGATGACGCTCAGCACGCTGTCTTCCAGCGTCTGCGCCGAGGCGCCGGGGTAGGTGGTCTGGACGACGATGGACGGCGGCGCCACCGTCGGGTACTGCGCCACCGGCAGCTGCGTGATCGCGACACCGCCGAAGACGACGATGAACAGCGCGATCACCCACGCGAAGACGGGGCGGTCGATGAAGAATCTGGCCATCTAGACGCCCCTCAGGCCTTGGCCGGGGCCGAAGCCGCGGGCGCCGAAGCCGGTGCGGCGGCAGGGGCCGACGCGGCCGCGCCGGCGGGCTGCGAGGCCGCGCCGCCCGGGCTCCACGGCACCGGGCGCACGGTGGTCGCGCCGCGCAGCTTCTGGAAGCCGTCTGTGATCACCTTGTCGCCGGCTGCCAGGCCGTCGAGCACCACCCACTGGCCGTCGCGGCCGGAGGCGATCTTCACCTGGCGCGGCGCGAACTTGCCGTCCGGCGCCACCACCAGCACGGTGTCGCCCTGGTTGCTGCGCGTCACCGCCTGCTGCGGCACGAGGATGGCGTCGGAGGCCTGCGCCTGCTCCAGCCGCACGCGCACGTACATGCCCGGCAGCAGCGTGCCCTTGGGGTTGGGCAGTTCGGCGCGCAGCGTGATCTGGCCGGTGGTCTCGTCGACCGTCAGGTCCGAGAACAGCAGCTTGCCGGCCACCGGGTAGACCGAGCCGTCGTCGAGCAGCACCCGCACCGGCACGGTGCCGCCGGCGCCCTTGAACTTGCCGCCGGCGATTGCCTGGCGCAGCCGCATCACGTCGGCCACCGGCTGCGTGAAGTTGACGTACATCGGGTCGATCTGCTGCACGGTTGCCAGCTGGGTGACTTCGCCCTGGCCGACGAGTGCACCTTCGGTGACCAGCGCGCGGCCGATGCGGCCCGAGATCGGCGCCGTCACGGTCGCGTAGCCGAGGTTGATGCCGGCGGTCTGCAGCGCCGCCTGCGCGGCGGCGACGTCGGCCTCGGCCGCCTTGGCGGTGGCGACGGCGTCGATGTAGTCCTGCTGGCTGATCGCGTTGGCCTTGACCAGCGGCTCGTAGCGCTGGGCCTGGGCCCGCGCCTGCGCCAGCGTGGCTTCGGCACGTGCCAGCTGGGCACGCGCGCTGGCCTGGCTGGCTTCATAGGGTGCGGCGTCGATGCGGAACAGCACCTGGCCGGCCTTGACGTCGCTGCCCTCGGTGAAGCGGCGCTCGACCAGGATGCCGGCGGCACGCGCCCGCACCTGGGCGATGCGCGAGGCTTCGGTGCGGCCCGGCAGTTCGGTGACCACGGGCACGTTCTGCACCGCGGCGGTGATGACGCCCACTTCAGGCGGCGGCGGGGCCTGGCCGGCGCCCTGTGCCGGATCCTGCTTGGAGCAGGCGGCGAGCATCACGGCGGCCGGCACGGCCAGAAGCAGCGGCCACGCGAGCGCGCGGCCCGGCGACTTCACGACACGACGCGTCGAGGACATGCGGAAAACCTTTCTTCTTCGATAACCGGGGTGGTGATGACCACATCCCGAACGACCAGACGGAGCAACCCGTGGGCCAAGGCGCCGGACTATACATACAATCGCGGATGTATGTTTTTCTGGCGCCTTAAGCGATGGCACGACGAACCAAAGAGGAAGCCGAGGCGACCCGCAGCCGAATCCTGGACGCCGCCGAGAGCGAGTTCCAGGATCATGGCGTGTCCGGCACCTCGCTGGAGGACATCGCGCGCACCGCCGGCGTGACCCGCGGCGCAATCTACTGGCATTTCCGTGACAAAGGCGCGCTCTTCGAGGCGATGATGGACCGCGTCGTGCTGCCGCTGGAAACCGAGATGCTGCGCGCCGGCGACCCCGATATCACCGAGCCGCTGCTCCAGGTGCGGCAGGCGACGATGGGTGCGCTGCGCGCCGCGGTCGACGACGGGCAGGCCCGGCGCGTGCTCGAGATCGCGCTGCACAAGGTCGAATACGTCGACGAGATGAAAGGCGTGCGCGAGCGCCGCATCGCCTGCCTCGTCGACCGCATCCAGCAGCTGGCGGCGATCTTCGAACGTGCCCAGGCCGCCGGCCACATCCGCCTGGCGCTGCCGGCGGTGACCGCGGCCCTCGGCCTGCATGCGCTCCTCGACGGCCTGCTGCACAACTGGATGCTCGACACCCAGGCCTTCGACCTCGTCGGCACCGGCGAGGCCCTGGTCGACGCGTACTTCCGCGGGCTGCAGGCCACGACGCCCGCCTGATCCCCGCCCTGCCCCCGGGTATGGGCAATCGATGCCAGCCGGTCGATAGACTCGCCGCATGCCGCACGAGACCTCGCTGATCGCGACGATCGCCACGGGTTTCGGCCTGGCGCTCGTCTTCGGCTTCGCCGCGGTGCGGCTGAAGATGCCGCCGCTGGTGGGCTATCTGCTCGCCGGCATCGCGATCGGCCCGGCGACGCCGGGTTTCGTCGCCGACGTCGCCCTCGCCGGCCAGCTGGCCGAGATCGGCGTGATGCTGCTGATGTTCGGCGTCGGCCTGCACTTCTCGCTCGGCGACCTGCTCGCGGTGCGGCGCATCGCGGTGCCGGGTGCCATCCTGCAGATCGCCGTCGCCACGACCATGGGTGCGGCCACCGCGCTGTACTGGGGCTGGCGCCCGTCGGCGGCGCTGGTCTTCGGCCTGGCGCTGTCGGTCGCGAGCACCGTCGTGCTGCTGCGTGCGCTCGAGGCCCGCGGCCAGGTCGACACCGTCAACGGCCGCATCGCCGTCGGCTGGCTCGTCGTCGAAGACCTGGTGATGGTGCTGGCGCTGGTGCTGCTGCCGCCGCTGGCGGCGCTGCTGGACGGGCAGACGCCGGTCGGCGAGGAGCTCGGCGAAACGCTGATGTGGACGCTGGCCAAGGTCGGCGGTTTCGTCGCGCTGATGCTGCTGGTGGGCCGGCGGCTGCTGCCGCGGCTGCTGTGGCTGGCCGCGCGCACCAACTCGCGCGAGCTGTTCACGCTGTGCGTCGTCGCCGCCGCGCTCGGCGTGGCCTACGGCTCGGCCAAGCTGTTCGACGTCTCGTTCGCGCTCGGCGCCTTTTTCGCCGGGATGATGATGCGCGAGTCGGAGTTCGCGCACCGCGCCGCCGACGAGTCGCTGCCGCTGCGCGACGCGTTCTCGGTGCTGTTTTTCGTCTCGGTGGGCATGCTCTTCGACCCGGCGATCCTGGTCGACGAGCCGTTGCGTGTGCTCGCGGTGGTCGCCATCGTGATGATCGGCAAGACACTGGCGGCGATCGCGCTCGTGCTCGCCTTCCGCTACCCGCTGGGCAGCGCGATGACGGTGGGCGCCAGCCTGGCGCAGATCGGCGAGTTCTCGTTCATCCTCGCCGGCCTGGGCGTCGTGCTCGGCGTGCTGCCGCCCGAAGGCAACAGCCTGGTGCTGGCGGCGGCGCTGATCTCGATCGCCGCCAACCCGCTGCTGTTCGCCGCGATCGAGCCGGCGATGGCCTGGATGCGGCTGAAGTCGCCCGCGCTGCGGCGCTTCGAGGCGCGCGACGACCCGCTGGCCGCGCTGCCCGACTCGGTCGACACGCGCCGGCTCGAAGGCCTGATCGTCGTCGTCGGCCACGGCCGTGTCGGCGCTGCCGTCGTCGAGCGCCTGCGCGACGCCGGCGTGCCCTACGTCGTCGTCGACCACAACCGCGAACGCATCGAGGCGCTGCGCCAGGCCGGCGAACACGCGGTCTGGGGTGACGCCTCCGACCCGACGGTGCTGGTGCAGGCCCACGTTGCGCGTGCCAGCGTGCTGCTGATCGCCACGCCCGACACCTTCGACGTGCGCAAGGTCTCCGAGACCGCGATCGCGCTGCGGCCCTCGATCGAGATCGTCGCGCGCTCGGCCGGTGCCGACGCCGACGACCTGCTGCAGTCGGCCGGCGTCGCCCGCGTCTTCGTCGGCGAGACCGAACTCGCACGCGGCATGGCGGCGCACGCGATCGCGCGCTGGCGCGGCGTCGGTTCGGCCTGAGCGGCGGCGCGCCCCCCTGGGTGGGCGCCGACCACACTTCTTTACGAACCCCCTGCAACGGCGTCACGAAACGCTCGGCCAGAATGCGTCATCCCCTGACTGACACGCCGCCGATGCCTGCTCGAGCCCGCCGTTTCCTGCGCCAGCGTCCCCTGATTCCTGGCGCCGCCCCGGGCCGGCGCGCGCTGCTGGCGCTGCTGCTGGGCGCTGCCGCCGGCGCGGCGCAGGCCGAGGGTGCAGGCCTGATGATGGGCCTGGTGCGGCGCCTGCGCGGCCAGCCCGAGGGCGACAACGAACTGGAACGCGACGACAACAGCCGCGCCGGCGTCGTGCTGCCGGCCGGCGCGCGCTCCGAACTCAACCTCGCCTACGGCGAGGACCCGGCGCAGAAACTCGACGTCTACCTGCCGGCCGCGTCCGGCGAACGCCACCCGGTGCTGCTGATGGTGCACGGCGGCGCCTGGATGGTGGGCGACAAGGCCAACCAGGCCGTCGCCGCGGCCAAGGTCGCACGCTGGCTGCCGCGCGGCTGGATCGTGGTCTCGACCAACTACCGCATGGACCGCCAGGCACCCGACCCGCTGAAGCAGGCCGACGACGTCGCGCGCGCGCTGGCCTTCGTGCAGCAGAAGGCCGCCGGCTGGGGCGGCGACCCCGAACGTGTGCTGCTGATGGGGCACTCGGCCGGCGCCCACCTGGTGGCGCTGCTGGCCGCCGACGGCCGCATCGCCGAACGCCGCGGCGCCCGCCCCTGGCTGGGCACGGTGGCGCTGGACAGCGCCGCGCTCGACGTCGTGCAGATCATGGAAGGCCAGCACTACCGCTTCTACGACCGCGTCTTCGGCAAGGACCGCGCGGTATGGCAGCAGAACTCGCCCTACCACCGCCTGGCCGGCACGCCGCGGCCGATGCTGCTGGTGTGTTCGGCGCGGCGCCAGGAGAGCTGCGGCCAGGCCGACCGTTTCGCCGCCAAGGTTCAGGCCACCGGCGCCCGCGTGCAGGTGCTGCCGATCGACTTCAACCACGGCGGCATCAACGCCGAACTGGGCAAGGACACGCGCTACACCGAGCAGGTGGAAGCGTTCATGAAGACGCTCGGGCTGCCCTGAGCGCCGCAGCACGGGCCGCCATGCCGGTCGGCACGTCCACCGGCGTCGGCTTCAGTCGTAGATCGCCGGCCGCCGCCGCCGCAGCGCCTCGGCGGCGTCGGCGCCCAGCGCCTCGACCACCGGCCACCAGGTCGACTCGTAGGTGGGCAGCGCCCCGGGCTCGAAGCTGGTGTGCGGCCAGTCCGACGCCCAGACCATGCGCTCGCCGAACAACCGCGCCAGCCGTCGGATGCGCGGCACCAGCGCGGCGTACGGCGGCTCGGCGTCGAGCCGGTACCAGCCCGAGAGCTTGATCCAGGCGCCCTGCGCCGCGAGTTCCTCGACGGCGCGCCATGCCGGGCCCTCGTCGCCGACGCGCGTGCCCAGGCCGGCGAGGTGGTCGAGCACGCAGGCCGGGCCCGGGCCGCGGTGCAGCGCGGCGAGTTCGGGCAGATCGGCGGCGCCCGCGTACCACTGCACATGCCAGCCGCGGCGGTGCAGCCGCGGCGCCAGCGCCGCCAGGCGCGCGGCCGGCGCCCGGCGCTCGCCGACCGGCGACACCAGGTTGAAGCGCAACCCGCGCACGCCCAGCGCATGCATCGTGTCGAGTTCGGCGTCGTCCACCTCGTCGCCGAGCACGACGACGCCGCGGTGGCGCCCCGGCGCCTGGGCCAGCGCCCGCAGCAGCAGCGTGTTGTCGCGGCCGTAGACGCTGGGCTGCACCAGCACCAGGTGGCCGACGCCGTGGGCCTGGGCCAGCGCCTCGATCTCGGCCAGCGGCCGGTCCACCGGCCGGTAGTGGCCGCCGGGCACGGGCTGCGCGGCGTCGAAGACGTGCACGTGGCAGTCCCAGCCGGCGGCGCCGGGCTCAGTCACGGGTGATGCCCCGCTCCTTGACGACACGCGCCCACAGCGTCTGCTGCGCCTTCAGGAAGGTGGCCGGCGAGCCGCTGAAGACGTCGCCGCCCAGGCTGCGCACGCGGCCCAGCACCTCGGGGTCGGCCATCGTGCGCGCGAACGCGGCGACGAGCTTGTCGCGCACCGCCGGCGCCAGCCCGGCGGGCGCCAGGATCGGGTTCCACTCCAGCACCTCGTGCCCCGGCACGCCGGCCTGGGCCATCGTCGGCACATCGGGCAGCGCGCGGCAGCGCAGCGCCGCCGTCACCGCCAGCGGCCGCAGCCGGCCCGACTGGATCAGCCCCAGCGACGAGGCCACGTTGGCGAAGAACAGCGGCACCTGGCCGCCCATCACGTCGTTGAGCGCCGGGCCGCCGCCGCGGTAGGGCACGTGAGTCAGCTGGACCTGGGCGATCTGCTCGAACAGCGCGCCGGCCAGGTGCTGGGCCGAGCCGTTGCCCGAGGACGCATAGGCGATGGCGCCGGGCCGGGCGCGCGCCAGGCGCACGACGTCGGCCACCGAGCGCGCCTCGAAACCCGGCGTGCACACCAGCACGTTCGGGAACTGGGCGATCACCGCGATCGGCACGAAGGACTTCTCGTTGTCGTAGGGCAGCTTGGGGAACAGCGCCGGGTTGACCGCGAACGAGGAGGCGTCGAGCAGCAGCGTCGCGCCGTCGGGCTCGGCCCGCGCCACCTGCCCGGCGGCAATGGTGCCGCTGCCGCCGGGGCGGTTCTCGACGATGACCGGCTGGCCGAGCGCGGCGGCGAGCTTGGGCGCGACCAGCCGCGCCATCGCGTCGGCACCGCCGCCGGCCGGGTAGGACACCACCAGCGTGATCGTCTTGCCGCCGGCGATGCCGGCCGCGGCGAAGGCCGGCAGCGAGAAGCTCGCGGCGCAGGCCGCCGAGGCGCCGAGAAAGCCGCGGCGGGTCGGGTGTTCGAGGGGCATCGGCAGCTTTCCTAGGTGATGGTGACGCTGTAGTGGAAGGCGTAGGCGTCGCCGTGCGTGACGCGCAGCTCGACGCAGCGGCCGGCCAGGTCATAGGCCTGGCGCGTGACGGCGACGCCGGGGTGGCCGGCGGCGAGTTCCAGCCAGCGTGCGTGCGCCGCGGCCAGCGGCGCGAAGCCGATCTCGTCGCTGACGCGGGCCACGGCGACGCCGCAGCGCTCGACGAAGAAGGGGTACAGCAGGCTGCCCCAGTCGGCCGCCGGCAGCGACGCCAGCGCCTCGAACAGCGGCAGCGGCAGCCAGATCTCCTCGAACAGCCGCGGCTGCCCGCCCAGCGAGCGCAGCCGATGCAGGCGCAGCACCGGGTCACCGCGGGCGACGCCGAGACGGCGCGCGACCTCGGCCGACGCCAGCACCTGCTGGCGCGACAGGATGCGCGACTGCGGCAGCTCGCCGTCGCCCTCGCCGAAGCGGAAGAAGCGCAGCATCGGCGCGCCCGAGATGCCGCCGCGCACGAAGGTGCCGCGGCCGTGGCGGCGCTCGATCAGCCCCTGCTCGGCCAGCAGCTCGAGCGCGCGCCGCAGCGTGCCGAGCGCGACGCCGTGTTCGGCGGCCAGGCTGGTCTCGGCCGGCAGCGCCGTGCCCGGCGGCCATTCGCCGTCGACCACGCGCTGGCGCAGCGCCGCGGCGAGCGCGGCGTAACGGCTCTGGCCCGGTTCGGGCTGCACCAGGGCAAGGCGCGAGGGATTCGAAGGCATGCCGGCAGTCTATCCAGTCCTCTAGAGGACTAGATTAGGTAGTTCCACCAGCAGGCGGCCGGCAGGCACCGGAGCGCACCGCCCGGTGTGCCCGCCGACCGAGGGGCGAATGAACGCCGGGTAGGCTCGAGCGGTTCGCCGGCGTGTCGTGCCGGCCGATGTACAACCCAAGCGCGGCTGCTGGCCGCGCCCCTCTTCACAGGAGCCCGACCATGAGCACCACCCCGCCCGAGCACAGCCCCGCGACCACCGACGCACCCGCCCCCGCGCCCAACCCCGCCGACGAGCTGCTGCAGCGTGTCGTGCAGGGCGCACACGACGGCATAGACCGCATCGCCGAGCAGGCCGCGCCGCGCCTGCGCCAGCTGCACGACGGCGCCCAGGACGCTGGCGAACGCGTGCAGGCCAAGGCCGACGAACTGCGCGGCCTGGGGGAGAACTGGACCGATGGCCTGCGCGATACCGTGCGCCAGCACCCGATCGCCGCGGTGGCGACGGCGCTGGCCGTCGGCGTGCTGATCGCGCGCCTGACGCGCTGAAGCGCCGATGGATACGGACACGCCGCCGGCACACGAAGGCTGGTTCGAGACGCTGCAGTCGGTGCTGGCCGAGCTGCCCGGCCTGATCGGCGACCGCGTCGAGCTGTTCGCGCTGGAACTGCAGCGCGCCGGGCGCGCGCTGGCGCAGATCGTCGCGCTGATCGTCGCCGCCGCGGTGCTGGGCGTCACCGCCTGGCTGGCGCTGTGGGCCGGCATCACGCTGGCGCTGCTGGAGGCCGGCCTGCACTGGGCACCGGCGCTGCTGCTGGTGCTGGCGGCCAACCTGGCAGCGGCCCTGCTGGCGCTGGCGCGGGTGCGCTCGCTGCTGCCGCAACTGGCCTTGCCGGGCACGCGCCGCCACCTCGTGCCCGGTGCGGCACGCACGCCGGCGCAGCCCACCGGGGAGGCGCAAGGTGCCGCCGCCTGAAGACGAACTGGACGCCCGCATCGAGGCTGCCACCCGCAGCCTGGTCGAACGCGAGCAGCGCATCGCTGCCGGGCTGGACGGGCTGGGGCAGCGCGCCCGCCGCGCCGTCGCCC
>NZ_NRRU01000089.1 GCF_016583785.1 Rubrivivax gelatinosus
CCCATCTGCGCGCCGCCATCGCCGGCGAACTGCCGCCAGCGCCGCCGCTGGCGCGCAGCGTGCACGGCCACGAGATCGTCTTCGCCCGCCGCACGCTGACGCTGGACGCCACCGCGGCGGCCCGCATCGCCGCGACGCCGCTGGCGCGCGACCTGCCGCGCGCCGGCCAGCGCTTCGACGCCGGCGACCCGGTCTGCAGCCTGGCCGCCGCCGGCGCCGACGCGGCCGAGGTGCTGGCGCGCCTGGCGGCCGGCCGCGAGACCCTGCTCGAATTCCTGGAGAACCGATGAGCACCACCTCCCCCCTGCCGCTGGCCGGCTGCGCCATCGCGCTGAACGAACACGTGGCCGAAGCGGTCGAGCGCCTGTGCGCCGACGCCGCGACGCTGGGGCTGAAGATCTCGACGCTGGACGGCGGCGTGCGCCTGGTCGACGCCGGCATCGAAGCCCCGGGCAGCGTCGCCGCCGGGCTGCGCATCGCCGAGATCTGCATGGGCGGCCTGGGCGAGGCCACGCTGGTGCCGGGCAGCGACTGGCCTACCCAGGTGCAGGTGCGCAGCTCGATGCCGGTGCTGGCCTGCCTGGGCTCGCAGTACGCCGGCTGGAGCCTGGCCGCCAGCAAGGAAGAGACCGGCGGCAAGAAGTTCTTCGCGCTCGGCTCGGGCCCGGCACGTGCACTCGCGGCCAAGGAGCCGCTGTACGCCGAACTCGGCTGGCGCGACCAGGGCGCACGCGGCGTGCTGGTGCTCGAGGTCGACCGGCCGCCGCCGGCCGTCGTCGTCGACAAGATCCTGCGCGACTGCGCGCTCGCGCCCGAGGCGCTGACCCTCGTGCTGACGCCGACACGCAGCGCCGCCGGCACGACCCAGGTGGTGGCGCGTGTGCTCGAGGTCGCGCTGCACAAGGCGCACGAGCTGCACTTCGCGCTCGCCGACATCGTCGACGGCATCGGCTGGGCACCGCTGCCGGCGCCGCACCCCGACGCGGTCGAGGCGATGGGCCGCACCAACGACGCCATCCTCTACGGCGGCCGTGTCCAGCTGTCGGTGCGCGGCAGCGACGACGCCGCCCGGCTGCTGGCGCTGGCGCTGCCCTCACGCGGCTCGCGCGACTACGGCAAGTCCTTCGCCGAGACCTTCCGCGAGGCCGGCTTCGACTTCTACAAGATCGACCCGGCGCTGTTCGCGCCGGCCGAGGTCTGGGTCAGCAATCTCGACAGCGGCCGCAGCTGGCACGCCGGCGCGACCAACCCCGGACTGCTCGAGACGCTGTGGCTGGAGGCGCGCGCATGAGACCTCAGGACTTGTCCGGGGCTCATTCCCGCCTGGCGGGACCGGCCGGCGGGCCGAAGGGTGCTCCAGTGACGCTGGCCGCTCTAGCGCCAGGCCTGCGCGTCGCCATCTTCGCCGACGAGACCGGCTGGCACACGCGCCGGCTGCAGGCGGCGCTGCGCGCGCGCGGCGCCCACGGCCGCTGCGTCGACCTGGCCGACTGCCGCGTCGACACCACGGCCGCCTGGCACGGCCTGGTGATCCCGGGTTTCGGCCGCGAACTGCCCGACGCTGCGATCGTGCGCGGCATTGCCGGCGGCAGCTTCGAGCAGGTGACCAAACGCCTGGGCGTGCTGCATGCGCTGCGGGCGCTGGGCGTGCCGGTCTACAACGACGTGCGTGCGATCGAACGCAGCGTCGACAAGGCGATGACGACGCTGCTGCTGCACGCCGCCGGGCTGCCGACGCCGCCGACCTGGGCGATCGAGTCGCCGGTCGAGGCCCAGCGCATCGTGATGCGCGAGAGCGCCGCCGGCCACGCGCTGGTGCTGAAGCCGCTGTTCGGCTCGCAGGGCAAGGGGCTGCGACTCGTCGGCCGGGTCGACGGCTTCCACTGCGCGCTGCCCGACCTGGCGCACGGCTACGCCGGCCTGGCCTATCTGCAGCGCCACGTGCCGGCGCTGGGCGAGCCGGGTTTCGACTGGCGCGTGCTCGTCGTCGGCGGCCGCGCCGTCAGCGCGATGCGGCGCGTCAGCACGCACTGGATCCACAACGTCGCCCAGGGCGCGCGCTGCGAGCCGGCGGCGCTGGACGCCGATCTCGCGCGCCTGGCCGAAGCCGCGGCGCGCACGCTCGAACTCGACTACGCCGGCGTCGACATCATCCCCGCGGCCAGCGGCGCGCCGCTGCAGGTGCTGGAGGTCAACGGCGTCGCCGCCTGGCAGGGGCTGCAGCGCGTGACGCCCTTCGACATCGCCCAGGCCCTGGTCGACGACCTGCTGACGCGCCGGGTCGCGCCGCGGCACGAAGCGGCGGCGCGCAGCGCCTGAGCCCGGCAGGCCAGCATGAACAGCCGCGACGCCTTCGTGCTCGCCTGCACGCTGGACGTGGCAGTGCGCAAACCCGGCAACGTCAGCATGGCCTCGGCCGGGCACCACATGCAGGCGCAGCAGTTCCTCGCCGCCGCGGCCGCCGCCGCCGGGCCGGTGACGCAGCCGGGCGCCAGCGTCGGCACGCGCATCGAAGCCGCGGTGCGGGCCAGCCAGGCCGCCGCCGGCTGCAACACCAACCTCGGCATCGTGCTGCTGGCGGCACCGCTGGCGCGTGCCGCCGAAGCGCCGGGTGCGACCCGCTCGATGGCGGCGCTGGCCGACGCACTCGCCGGTGTGCTGGGTGCGCTCGACGTCGCCGACGCCACGCTCGCCTTCGCCGCGATCGCACACGCCAACCCGGGCGGCCTGGGCCAAGCGCCCGAACAGGACGTGCACAGCGCGCCCGAACTCGACCTGCGCGCGGCGATGGCGCTGGCCGCCGACCGCGACCGCATCGCCTGGCAGTACACCCGGGGCTTCGCCGACGTGCTCGAACTCGCGGGCCTGCTGCGTGTGGCCGGCGTGCCGCGCGCGGGTCTGCAGGCGCATGCGCCCGACGCGGCGACCACGGCCGCGGTGCAGCAGGTTTTTGTCGAATGCCTGGGGCGCTGGCCCGATTCACACATTGTTCGCAAACACGGCGCGGCCGTGGCACAGACTGTGTTGCACGCGGCGCAGCGCTGGCGCGGGCGTCCGGCACCCGACACCGACCCGGGCTTCGCCGCCTGGGACATTTCGCTGAAGTCCGCCGGGCTGAACCCGGGCACCAGCGCCGATCTGACGGTCGCCGCGCTGTTCACCGCCGCACTCCTGGGGGAAGGGCCCGGTCAGTGGCATGGAACGTGAGTGCAAAAGCCGGGCGGGCATGCCCACGGCCAGTACCCCCGCTGTTTCAACGAATCACTTCCTAGGAGACAAACCCCTCATGGCAAAGATCGATCGAATGATGGTCGGCGAATCCCTGGTCGGCGACGGCAACGAGGTCGCCCACATCGACCTGATCATCGGCCCGCGCGGATCCCCGGCGGAATCGGCGTTCGCCCACGCGCTGACGAACAACAAGGACGGTTTCACCTCGCTGCTGGCCGTCGTCGCGCCGAACCTGCTGACCAAGCCCGCCACCGTGATGTTCAACAAGGTGACGATCAAGGGCGCCAAGCAGGCGGTGCAGATGTTCGGCCCGGCGCAGCGCGGCGTCGCGCTGGCGGTGGCCGACAGCGTCGAGGACGGCACGATCCCGGCCGACGAGGCCGACAACCTGTTCATCTGCGTCGGCGTCTTCATCCACTGGCTCGCCGAGGACGACAAGAAGATCCAGGACTACAACTACCGCGCCACGCGCGAGTCGATCCAGCGCGCCGTCGCCGGCTCGCCGACCGCGGCCGAGGTTGTGGCGAAGAAGGGCACCGCCCAGCATCCCTTCGCAGCGGCCTGACCCCGCAGCACGCCACGAAGAAGGCCGCCCTCGGGCGGCCTTTTGCATGGTTTCGAGGGTCTCAGCGCCGCGCCGGCGCCAGCCCGGTGCCCAGCAGGTGCACGAGCGCGGCCGTGCGGTCGGGCGGCGGCGCGCGGCGTTCGATCTGCACGCCCACCGCCTGCACGTCGTCGAACTTGTGCGGCTTGGCGACCTTGACGCGCACCCAGGCGGCGCCGAACTCGTGGATCAGGATCCCGGCCACCGCCTCGGCGAAAGCCTCGAGCAGCTGCACCCGGTGCTCGGCCAGCAGGCGCAGCAGGCGCTCGCGCACGACGCCGTAGTGGATGGTGTCGGCGATGCGGTCGGTGTCGCAGGCGCGAAAACGCGGCACGCCGGCGTGCAGGTCGATCACCAGCGGCTGCGGCGCGTGCAGTTCGCCGTCGTCGATGCCGATCACGGTGCTGCCGGTGAAACCTTCGATGAAGACGATGTCCAGCGGCGCCGAACTCTCGGCATCGGCCTGCGGACGGGGGGCGGGCAGCGGCAGCATCGGCGGCGATCTCCGGGAAAACCAGTGTCGCTGTACCGGCTGCAAGTTGCAGGCCCGTTACCGGCGCCACCCGTGTTTTACCCGGTGACCGGGCACGGCCGACTGCCGAGAATGGGCCTTCAAAAACCGCGGCAGCGACCGCGGCACACCACGCGCCAGGAGACCAGCGCATGAGCCTCAGCTTGCGGGACGCCCACCGTCATGCCGACCGCATCCTCGAACGTGTACGCGGCGGCCTGCACGACGGCGACGAACTCGTCGCCCAGTCCTGGAACCGCTGCGTCAACGAACACCGGCTCGACCCGGCCGGCCGGCACCAGCCCGCCGTCGTCTCGCGTGTCGAACTCGAAGAACGCCGCGCGCGCCGCGCCGACGTCATCGCCTGCGCGCGCTACGAGATGACGACGCTGTTCCAGCAGCTCGCCGACACCGAGTCGGCGGTGGTGCTGACCGACACCGACGGCGTCATCGTGCACATGGTCTCGACACCCGAGTTCGGCACCGAGGTCGGCCCGCTGGGGCTGCGGGTCGGCGGGCGCTGGAGCGAAGCCGCCGCCGGCACCAACGGCATGGGCACCTGTCTGGCCGCGGCCGGGCCGGTGTCGGTGCGGCGCGAGGACCATTTCTTCCCCGAGTTCGCCCAGCTCACGTGTTCGGCGGTGCCGGTCTACGACCCGCAGGGCGAGATCGCCGCGGTGCTCGACGTCACCAGCCGGTCCAGCCTGATGCAGCAGCACCTGCTGGTGCTGCTGGGCATGACGGCCCGCATGATCGAGAACCGGCTGCTCGACGCACGCTTTCGCAACGCGCACCCGCTGCACTTCCACAGCCGGCCCGAGTTCGTCTACACGCTGCATGAAGGCAAGCTCGCGGTCGGCGACGACGGCCGCATCCTCGCGGCCAACCGCAGCGCGCTGTTCCAGCTCGGGCTGCAGGCCATGGACGAGGTGCGCGATCGCCGCATCGACGAACTCTTCGAAACCTCGCTCGAAGACATGCTGCAGCGCAGCAGCTCGGCTTCGTTCCACCCGGTGGTGATGTACCGCGCGAACGCGGCGCTGCGTTTCTTCGCCGTTGCGCGGCGTCCGGCAAGCGACGCCAAGGCGCCGGCGCGACCGGTGGCGCCGGCGGCCACCGCGGCGGCCAACCAGGTCGCGCTGCCGCGCCCGGCCGGCCGCGGCGCGGCCTCCTCCAGCGCCGCCACCTTCGGCGACCTGCGCCTGGTGCGCCACCTCGAGACCGCCCGCCGCGTCATCGCCCGCGGGACGCCGGTGCTGCTGTGCGGCGAGACCGGCTCGGGCAAGGAAGTGTTCGCCCGAGCGGTGCACGAAGCCAGCCCGCACGCCGGCGGCGCCTTCGTCGCCGTCAACTGCGCCAGCCTGCCCGAGACGCTGATCGAGAGCGAACTCTTCGGCTACCGCGCCGGCGCCTTCACCGGCGCCCAGCGCACCGGCCGCCGCGGCAAGATCCTGCAGGCCGATGGCGGCACGCTGTTCCTCGACGAGATCGCCGACATGCCGCTGGAGCTGCAGGCGCGGCTGCTGCGCGTGCTCGACGAGCGCCAGGTCACGCCGCTGGGCACCGAAGAGACGCAGCCGGTCGACTTCCAGCTCGTCAGCGCCAGCCACCGCCACCTGCCGACGCTGGTACGCGAAGGGCGCTTCCGCGAAGACCTGTACTACCGCCTGGCCGGCATCGAACTGGCGCTGCCGCCGCTGCGCGAGCGCAGCGACCGGCGCGAGCTGCTGCACGCGGTGCTGGCGGCCGAATCCGACGGCAGCAGCCAGCTTTCGCCCGACGCCGAACGCCTGCTGCTGGACTACGCCTGGCCCGGCAACGTGCGCCAGCTGCGCCACGTGATGCGCAGCGCCTGCGCGCTGGCCGACGGCCGGCCGATCACACGCGAGCACCTGCCGTCGCTGCACACGATGGCGGCACCGGCACCCGCACCGACGATGGTGGCGCTGCCGGCGGCCCCCGCGGCACCGGCCGAAGCGCCGCCCATCAAACTCAACCCGATCCAGGCGAACGAACGCCAGGTGCTGCTGCAACTGCTGGAGCAGCATCGCTGGAACGTCAGCAACGTCGCCAAGGCGCTCGATGTCAGCCGCAACACCTTGTACCGGAAACTGCACAAGCTCCACATCGAGGTCTCCCACCCCGATTGACGCGCTGGCCGCCGCCGCCGACGACGGCGACGACTTCGACAGCCCGCAGCCTGCACGTTCACGTTTCGCCTGGTGCCTGACCGGCTCCGGCCATTACCTCGAAGAATCGCTGGCGCTGGCCGCGCGGCTGCCACAGCTCGACCTGTTCCTGTCGCGCGCCGCCGAGGAAGTGCTGGCGATCTACAAGCTGCCGTTCGAGTCGCTGCGCGAGCGTTTCCCCCCGGGCCTGCGCATCGTGCGCGACAAGAGCGCGAGCGCGGTGCCGGTGGGCATGCTCTACACCGACGTCTATCACACGGTGGTGATCGCGCCGGCCACCAGCAACACCGTCGCCAAGTGCGCCTGGGGCATCAGCGACACGCTGCCGACCAACATGCTGGCGCAGGCCGGCAAGCTGGGCATTCCAGGCATCGTCTTCGCGTGCGACACCGAGCCGGTGGTCGTGACCAAGGCACCGCACGACTGGGTGACGCTGCGGCCGCGCCGCATCGAACTCGACAACGTCGAGCGCCTGCGCGCCATCGACCATTGCCAGGTGGTCGCGTCGCCGGCCGAACTCGAAGCGGCGCTGGCAGGGCGCTTGCAAGCGCTGGCGCTCGCATGGAACACATCCTCTTCCTGACCGGGCGCCTGGCCCAGCCGCAGCTCGAGAAGGTGCTGGCCTCGATGGCCGGCGCGCCCTTCACCTGGGAGGTGCGTGAACTCGGGCTGCAGGTCGCGGCGCTGATGACGGCCGAGATGATCGGCCGGCGCCTGCCGCCGCCGCTGGCCGACCGCGTCGTCGTGCCCGGCCGCTGCCGCGGCGACCTGGAGCCGGTGGCCGCCGGCCTGGGCCTGCCGGTCGAACGTGGGCCCGAGGAACTGAAGGACCTGCCGCGGTTCTTCGACCTCGAAGCCGCGCCGCCCGACCTGTCCGACCCCGGGCCGAAGATCTTCGCCGAGATCATCGACGCGCCGCGCCTGACGCTGGCGCAGATCGTCGAACGCGCGCGGGCGCTGGTGCAGGACGGCGCCGACGTCATCGACATCGGCTGCCTGCCGGCTACCCCCTTCCCGCAGCTGGAAGACGCGGTGCGCGCGCTCAAACGCGAGGGCATGTCGGTCAGCGTCGACTCGATGAACCCCGACGAGCTGCTGCGCGGCGGCCGTGCCGGCGCCGACTGGCTGCTGAGCCTGAACCTCGACACGCTGTGGATCGCCGACGAGGTGCCCTCGACCCCGGTGCTGGTGTCGCGCACGCCCGGCGACGAAGCCTCGCTGGACGCGGCGATCGAGGCGATGACGGCACGCGGCCGGCCTTTCCTGGCCGACCCCATCCTCGACCCCATCCCGTTCGGCTTCACCGCGTCCATCGTGCGCTACCACGGCCTGCGCCAGCGTTTTCCGCAGGCGCCCATCCTGATGGGCATCGGCAACCTGACCGAACTGACCGAAGCCGACACCAGCGGCATCAACGCGCTGCTGCTGGGCATCGCCGCCGAGCTCGACGTGGCCGCGGTGCTGACGACCCAGGTCAGCCCGCACGCGCGGCGTGCGGTGCGCGAAGCCGACTGGGCGCGCCGCATCATGCGTGCCGCGGTGCGCCAGCAGTCGCTGCCCAAAGGCCTGTCGGACGAGCTGACGACGGTGCACGAGCGCCGCCCCTTCCCCGACACGCCCGACGAGATCGCCGAGACCGCGGCGCGTGTGAAGGACCCGAACTTCCGCATCCAGGTCTCGGCCGAGGGCCTGCACGTCTACAACCGCGACGGCCTGCGCCAGGGCCGTGGCGCCTTCGAACTCTGGCCGCAGCTGGGGCTGGAAGGCGACGCCGCGCACGCCTTCTACATGGGCGTCGAACTGGCCCAGGCCGAGATCGCCTGGCGCCTGGGCAAACGGTATGTGCAGGACCAGCCGCTGGACTGGGGCTGCGCCGTCGAGCGTGCGCCGGCCCGCGACGCCGCCTGCGCGCCCGGCACCACCCGCACGAAACGATGAACGAAGCGATCTTTGAGACCGTCGTCACGACCGTCGACGCCAGCGGTGCGGCACACGTCGCGCCGATGGGCGTGCGCTACCGCGAGGGCCGCGTCGTGCTGATGCCGTTCCGGCCGTCGGCGACGCTGGACAACATCCTGGACACACGCCACGCGGTGCTGAACCTGGTCGCCGACGTGCGCATCTTCGCCGGCTGCGTCACCGGCCGCCGCGACTGGCCGCTGGAGCGCGCCGAACGAATCCGCGGTCTGCGGCTGGCGGCGGCATTGCGCCACGTCGAGCTGCGGCTGGAGCAGGCCGACGACGACGCCGAGCGCCCGTTGCTGACGCTGTTGCCGGTGCACGAAGCGACACACGCGCCCTTCGTCGGCCTGAACCGGGCCCAGGCCGCCGTCGTCGAGGCCGCGGTGCTGGTCAGCCGGCTGTTCATGCTGGCGCCGGAGAAGGTCGAGGCCGAGATGCGCTACCTGCAGATCGCCGTCGACAAGACCGCCGGCGCCGGCGAACTCGAGGCCTGGGGCTGGCTGCTCGACGCCGTCGCCACCTGGCGCAGCCGTACCGAGGCCGCCTGATGCGGCTGCTCGTCAGCGTTCGCGACCCGCACGAAGCCCGGCTCGCCGCCGCCGCCGGCGCCGACTTCGTCGACTGCAAGGAGCCGGCGGCCGGCGCGCTGGGCGCGCTGGCGCCGACGACGATCGCCGCCGTCGTGCGGACGCTCGCCGCGCAGCGTTTCGACGGCGCCACCAGCGCGACCATCGGCGACTGGCCGGCGACAGCGCTGCCGCAGGTGCTGGCACGCGTCGCCCAGGTCGCCGCCACCGGCATCGGTTTCGTCAAGGTCGGCGTCGAATCCGGCCCGGCAGCGCCGGCGCTGCTGCAGGCACTGGCCGGCTGCGGCCACGCCGTCGTGCCGGTCTTCGTCGCCGACCGCGGGCTGGATGCGGCGCTCACGCAGCGCGCGCTCGATCTCAGCTTCCCGGCGCTGATGGCCGACACCGCCGACAAACGTTCGGGCTCGCTGTTCGACGCCGTGCCGGCGGCCGAGCTGGCGGCCTTCGTCGCCGCGGCGCGTGCTGCCGGCGTGCCGGTCGGGCTGGCCGGGGCGCTGCGCAGCGCCGACCTGCCGCGGCTGCTGGCGCTGGCGCCCGACTTCGCGGGTTTCCGCAGCGCCGTCTGCGCCGGCGACCGCGCCGGCACGCTGGACGCAGCGCGTGTGCAGGCGCTGGCGCAGGCGCTGGGCCGGCCGGCGGCGTTAGCCGCGGCCGGCTGAACCAGGAGGCTGCGCGACAGAACCCGGCCGTGGCCGATGCCGCAGGATCAAGAGCGTGCCCGGGTCCGGCGTTCCAAGTGAGCAAAAGCGCGCCGGCTGAAAGCGGTACAGCCGTCGTCAGACTGGCTGGAGCCTCCCTCGCGGAGGGAGGCTGGACGGTGCGGTCGAACGAACTGGAGCACCCTCGCGGAGGGGGCTCGGGGGAGCCGTGCGTTCAACCGCAGGCTTGGAGTCGGGGCGGCTTGCCGCCGCCCCGACTCCTAGACGCCTACCGCGCGCCCTTCGTCCAGCAGCAGCGCGCGCATGCGCTCGAGCTCGGCGCGGTGCACGACGTCGATCGGGAAGGCCGCGTCCTTGGCGACCGTCGCGAACATGCCGTCGAGCACACCACGCTGACCCAGTTCGGCCAGCGTCGCCGCCGGGTCGACGGCGCAGGACTTGACGACCACCAGGCGCTCGGCGTTGAGCTTGCGCGCCAGGTCCAGCGCCAGGCTGTCGGAACTGGTCTCCCAGGTGGTCTGCGGCCCGGGTTTGTCGCGCACCCATTCGAGCGGCAGCCAGAGCGCGGTCTGCCCGGCGTGCAGCACGGCGCGGATCTGCGCCTTGCTCGCCGCCAGCCGCAGCCGCGGCTCCAGCGCCTGCGCCAGGTAAGCGGTCTGCGCCATCGCCAGCACCGCCATGTTGTGCGCCGGCAGGTCCTCGAACTGCCAGCGCGCCTGCGCGCGCCGCACCTGGTCGGCAAAACCGCCGCCGCCGCAGACCAGCGTGACGCGGCCGCCGCCGAGCTGGCTCAGCAGCGCCAGCCACTGCGGGAACAAGGCGTCGTCGATGACGCTGCCACCGAGCTTCACGACCCACATCGGCCGGCCTCCCGTTCGTACAGCGCCGCCACCGCCACCGCCGGTGCCGCGACCTGGGCCCAGGCCGCGGACTCGGCCGGCGCCTGTGGCGCCAGCGCCGCGACCGCGCCGACATAAGGCCGCACGCGCCAGCCCGGCGGCACGATCTCGGGCACGAGGAAGGCACCGCAGCCGGCCGCGACCGCGAGCGCGTCGCCCGGCAGACCGTTCGCGGCAGCGACCCGCGCCAACTGCCCACGCAGTTCGTCCAGTTGTTCGGCGCGCCAGGCGAGCGCGAAGCGGTCCCACTCGGCATCGTCGGCGTCGCGTGCGTCCAGGCCGATCATCCTGGCCAGCCGCGCGCGACTGCCGGCTTCGTCCTTGGCCGCGCCGTCGGCGGCCGGGTGCTGGTCGTGCGCCGGGTCGAGTTCGCCGCTGAGTCGGTAGACGTCGGCGGTGGTGGCGAAGAACTCGTTCATCACGTTCAGCGGCCGGCCGCGCCAGGGGATGCGCCGCGCCAGCGCACACAGCGGCGTGCGCACGACGCCGTGGTAGACCAGTTCGCCGCTGGCCAGGCGGTCGACGTCGCGCCGGCTGGCGCCGGCGACACGGCCGCCGCCGAAGGCGATCAGGTCGGTCGTCGTGCTGCCGATGTCGACCAGCAGCCCGGCTTCGGGCGCCAGCGCCGCGGCGGTGTGGCGCGCCGTCGCCAGCCAGTTGGCCGAGGCCACCGCGGGCCAGTTCGCGCCGGCGTCGCTGGCGCCGCACCAGCCTTCGCCGGCGAAAAACCGCGGCGCCGGCAGGCGCTCCGCCAGCCTCGCGGCGATGCGTGCGACGCCGTCTTCGCGGTGGGCGAAGCAGTCGGCCATCTCGCCGGTCATCGTCACCGCGTGTGCGGCCTGCGCCAGCCGCGGCCAACGCGCGAACGCGGCATCGAGCGCGATGTCCAGATGCTCCAGCCCCTTCCACAGCGGGCAGGGCCACTGGGCGACGTCGCGCACCTGGCCACCGGCCCAGCAAGCCGCCTTGACGTGGGCGCCGCCGATGTCCCAGCCGAACACCGCTTCAGGCATGCAGCGGCTCCCGGCGCGCGGCGAGGATCTCGGCCGCCAGGCAGCGGCCCAGGCGTTCGGACAGGCCGACGAAAGCGCAGGTGGTGCGCGGGTTGACCTCGATCGCCACCGGGCCCAGGCGCGCGTGCCAGACGAAGTCGACGCCGGCGAAACCCGAGAGCCCGGGGATCGCCGCGGCGACGCGCGCGGCCAGCGCCGCCAGCACGCCGCGGCGCGGGTCGGGCGGCGGCATGCAGTCCAGGTCGACACCGTCGTAGGCGACGCGGCCTTCGTCGTCGAGGCGGATGCGCTGGCGGTTCACCGACAGCAGCTCGGCCTGGCCGGCACGCGCCAGCAGCGACAGGCTCATCGCCTCGCCGTCGACCCAGGGTTCGATCCAGGCGCTGGCGCCGACGTCTTCGCGCCTCAGCACATCGCTGTCGGCGGCGGCGCGGCTGGCCCAGACCTGGGTCGCGACCGCGCCGGCGCCGTCGTCGGGTTTGACGACCCAGCGGGTCGCTTCGGCCGCCAGGTCGTGCGGCGTCGTGATGCCGTGGGCGCGCAGCCGCGCCAGCGTCGCACCCTTGCTCGAGCCAAGCGCGATCGCGGCGGCGTCGCAGCCCAGCCAGCGCGCGCGGCCGACGGCGGCCTGCATCGCGGCCAGCAGCCCGTCGGACTCGGGCGCGACCGCCCAGACCGCGTCGTGCAAAGCCGCCTGGCGCGCAACAAAAGCCTCGGGCGTCTCGCCGGGCCGCGCGCTGACCGCCCGGGTGCCCGGCGGCACCGGGCCGGCGGCGGCGCAGCTCGCCACCGTCACCGGGCCGATGCGGGCGCGTTGCAGGTCGCGTGCGATCGCGTCGCGCATCGCCAGCCCCATCGGCAACAGCGTCGCGCTGGCTGCCGGGTCGCCTTCGACGCTGCCGCCGCCGCTGAGATACTCGTAAACGAATATGCGTGTCATCACGCCACCTCGGTCCTTTCCCGGAGCCCTGCCATGCGGCTGATCCCCGTCGTCGATCTGATGCAGGGCGCGGCCGTTCGCGCCGAACGCGGCGAGCGCCAGGCGTACCGGCCGCTGGTGTCGCAGCTGGTGCCGGGGCACGACCCGGTGACGGTCGCGCTCGCCTTGTGCCGGCATTGCGCGTCCAACCTGCTGTACGTCGCCGACCTCGACGCCATCGTCGACGGCCGGCCGCAGCACGCGCTCATCGCGGCGCTGCTGGCGGCACTGCCCGGCACCGAACTCTGGCTCGACGCCGGTTTCACCGACGCCGACGCCGCCACCGCACTGCTGGCGCGCCTGGGCACCGCCGCGGCGCGTGTGCGGCCGGTGTTCGGCAGCGAGTCGCTGGCATCGGCCACGGCGCTGGAACGCTGCTTCGCCACCCCCGGCGCCGGCATCCTGTCGCTGGACCGGCGCGGCGCCACCCGGCTCGACGCCGCCGGCGCCTGGGACCGGCCGGCGCTGTGGCCGCAGCAGGTCATCGTGATGACGCTGGAGCGTGTCGGCAGCGGCGACGGGCCCGAGCTGCAGACGCTGCGCGCGCTGCAGGCGCGCTCGCCCGGCACCCGCTTCATCGGCGCCGGCGGCATACGCGACGCGGCCGACCTGGAACGGGCCCGCGCCGCCGGCGCCGACGCCTGGCTGGTCGCCAGCGCGCTGCACGACGGACGGCTGGCGCCGGTGGCATAGGCAGGGCGGATCGAGGCCGGCATGCGCCGGGTCGATCACGATTCGTGCCATGCGACGGCGCCGTGGGCAGGCTGGAACCGGCTGGCGCCCGCCCCACCGGCCCCGGCTGCGCCCCTCTCGGCGTTTACCCACCCCCGGCGCGACCACCCGGCCGGTGCCGCTCGGGCCTGCAACGCTGCGAAATGTGCGACACAGTGTTGCGCTTTTGGCTGCCCCGGGCCGGCAGCTCCCAGGCGGGCCGCGGTGGCACATCGATTGCGTGACGAGCCGCATGACCGACACCGTCGCGGCCACGCCGGCGTGGACCTGCCCTTTCTGCCCGCTCGCCTGCGACCACCTCGGCGTGCGTGTCGGCGCCGGCGACGAGGTGCTGGCGCTGGACGGCGGCGACTGCGCCCGTGCCAGCCGTCGGCTGGCCTCGTTCGCCAGCCGGCCGGTCGAGACCCGCGCCGAGATCGCCGGCCGCCCGGCATCGGCCGACGCCGCGCTCGCCGCCGCCGCGGCGCTGCTGGCCGGCGCCGCCCAGCCGCTGTTCGCCGGCCTGGGCTGCGACGTCGCCGGCGCCCGTGCGCTCTACCCCTTGGCCTGCGCCACCGGCGCGGTCACCGACGCCGCCGGCGGCGAGGCGCTGTTCGCGGGCCTGCGGGCGCTGCAGGACCGCGGCCAGTTCACGACCACGCTGGGCGAGCTGCGCACGCGCGCCGACCTGATCGTCTTCGTCGGCGGCCTGCCGGTCGAGCTGGCACCGCTGATCGCCGAGCGCTGCGGCCTGGGCGACGCCGGGCGCCCGCAGCGCCACGTCGTCGCGCTGGCGCCGCCCGGCGGCCACGACCCGGCGCTGGCGGCCTGGGCATCCGAGCAGGTGACGGTCGAGACCGTGGCCGCGGAAGACGGCGAGGACCTCGCCGCGACGCTGCAGCGCCTGCTGACGCGGGTGCCGCGGCCGCAGACCGACGACAACAGCCCGCTGTCGGCCCTGGCCACGCGCCTGCGAGCCGCGCATTACGCGGTCTTCGTCGGCGCCCCGGCGCTGCTGGCGCCGCAGGCGGCGCTGGCGATCGAAGCGGTGCACGCCATCGTCGGCCACCTGAACCGCAAGACACGCGCCGCGGCGCTGTGGATAGGCGGCGGCGACGGCGCCGCCACCGCCAACCAGGTCTTCACCTGGCTCTCGGGCCTGCCGCTGCGCACCCGCGCCAGCGCGCTCGGCCTGGAGCACGAACCCTTTCTCTACGCCACCGATCGCCTGCTGGCCGACGGCGCGGTCGACGCGCTGCTGTGGGTATCGAGCTGGGACGCCGAAGCCGTACCACCGCCTACCGACTTGCCGACCGTCGTGCTCGGCCACCCCGCCCAGGCTGCCGCCTGGCGCCGCGAGGGCTGCGTCTTCATCCCCGTCAGCACCCCCGGCATCGCCGACGACGGCCACCTGTTCCGCACCGACGGCACGGTGCTGATGCCGCTGCATGCGGTACGCCCCGACGCGCTGCCTTCGGTCGCCAAGATCGCCCAGGCTTTGCTGCAGGCGGTGCTGGAGGCGCGGCGGTGACCGCATCCACGCACACGCTGTACAGCCGGCGCGAGAGTCGGCCGCAGGAACACGTCAGCGAGCATTGGCGCGAGAGCCGACCGTTGGAACACGTCCGTGAACAACGGCGCAAGAGGCAGCGGCTGGAACACGTCCGCGAGCAACGGCGCGAGAGCCGACCGGCGGGGCGTGCCCCTGCGTTCATGTCCCCCGGGCGGGCTGCGCCCGCCCTCCTCCTAATACTTCACTCCGGGACACGCCCCACCGGCCGGCTCCGAGACGAAGGCGGCGCACCACCCGTTGCACGCCACCTCGGGTGGGGGCCGCGGGCGTCGGGTGGCCGGTGGAGTGAAGTATTAGGAGGAGGCCCGGCTTGCCGGGCCGGGGGACATGAACGGAACCGGCCACCCGGCGGCCGCGGCTCGCCGAAGCCTCCGCACGCCGGCATTTCCCTCACCACGACCGCCACGCGCAAACCGCTGGAGCACGCTCGCGAACAAGGGCGCAAGAGGCAGCCGCTGGAACACGCCCGCGAGCAGCGGCGCAAGAGCCAGCCGCTGGAACACGTCCGCGCGCAGCGGCGCGAGAGCCGACCGGCGGGGCGTGCCCCTGCGTTCATGTCCCCCGGGCGGGCTGCGCCCGCCCTCCTCCTAATACTTCACTCCGGGACACGCCCCACCGGCCGGCTCCGAGACGAAGGCGGCGCACCACGCGCGGTACGCCACCGCCGGTGGGGGCCGCGGTCGTCGGGTGGCCGGTGGAGTGAAGTATTAGGAGGAGGCCCGGCTTGCCGGGCCGGGGGACATGAACGGAACCGGCCACCCGGCGGCCGCGGCTCGCCGCAGCTTGCGCACGCCGGCCGCTCCCTCTCCCCGATCGCCACGCGCAAACCGCTGAAGCAAGCTCGCGAACAAGAGCGCAAGAGGCTGCCGCAGGAACACGCCCGCGAACAGCGGCGCAAGAGCCAGCCGCTGGAACACGTCCGCGCGCAGCGGCGCGAGAGCCGACCGGCGGGGCGTGCCCCTGCGTTCATGTCCCCCGGGCGGGCTGCGCCCGCCCTCCTCCTAATACTTCACTCCGGGACACGCCCCACCGGCCGGCTCCGAGACGACGCTTGCGCACCACGCGTGGCACGCCACCTCGGGTGGGGGCCGCGGGCGTCGGGTGGCCGGTGGAGTGAAGTATTAGGAGGAGGCCCGGCTTGCCGGGCCGGGGGACATGAACGGAACCGGCCACCCGGCGACCGCGGCTCGCTGCAGCCTGCGCACGCCGGCCACTCCCTCACCCCGATCGCCACGCGCAGACCGCTGGAACACGCCGGCGCAGGACAGGCAGCAATGGCACTCCCCGGGAACCCACGATGAGCAGCGTCCTGATCCGCAACGGCCGCGTCATCGACCCGGCGAATCCCGGCAGCGGCACGGTACGCGACATCGGTCTGGTCGACGGACGCATCAGCGAGCCGATACCCGGCGGCCGCTACGACGAGACCGTCGACGCGGCCGGCTGCGTCGTGATGGCCGGCGGCATCGACCTGCACACGCACATCGGCGGCGGCAAGGTGAACCTGGCGCGGCTCCTGATGACCGACGACCACCGCGCCGAAGCCGGGCCGATCGCGCTGCCGACCAACGACCTGGAACTGCCGTCCTGCGGCCAGTGCGCGCCCGGCACGCTGGCCACCGCCTACCGCTACGTCGAGATGGGCTACACCGCCGCGTTCGAGCCGGCGATGGTGCCCAGCAACGCACGCCACGCCCACATGGAGATGGGCGACATGCCGGTGCTGGACCACGGCGCCTACGTGATGCTGGGCAGCGACGAGCTGATGCTGGAGCTGCTGGCCACCGGCGGGCCCGAGGCGCGCAACTTCGCCCAGATCCGCGACTACGTCGCCTGGACCGTCAACGCCAGCAAGGCGATGGGCGTGAAGGTCGTCAACCCGGGCGGCATCTCGGCCTTCAAGTTCAACCAGAGAAAGCTCGACGTCGACGAGCCCCACGTGCACTGGGGCGTGACGCCGCGCCAGGTGGTGCGCACGCTGGCGCGCGCGGTGCACGAACTGGGCATGGCGCACCCGCTGCACATCCACGGCAGCAACCTGGGCGTGGCCGGCAACATCGTGTCGACGCTGGAGACCATCCAGGCGCTCGAAGGCCTGCCGGCGCACCTGACGCACGTGCAGTTCCACGCCTATGGCACCGAGGGGCCGAAGAAGTTCTCGTCGGCGGCGCTGGAGCTGGCCGAGGCGGTGAACGGCAACCCGAACGTCAGCATCGACGTCGGCCAGGTGATCTTCGGCCAGACCGTCACCGCCTCCGGCGACACGATGCGCCAGCACGCGCAGTCGGCACTGGCCTCGCCGCGCAAATGGGTCGGCGCCGACATCGAATGCACCGCAGGATGCGGCGTCGTGCCTTTCCGCTACCGCGAGCAGAGCTACGTCAACGCGCTGCAGTGGGTCATCGGGCTCGAGCTCTTCCTGCTGGTGAAGAACCCCTGGCAGGTGGTGCTGACCACCGACCACCCCAACGGCGGCCCGTTCACGCACTACCCGCATCTGATCCGGCTGCTGATGGATCGCTCGTTCCGCGACGAGCAGATCGCCCGCCTGCACCCCGAGGTGGCGGCGAACTGCGCGCTGCGTTCGATGACACGCGAGCTGACGCTGGACGAGATCGCGGTGCTGACGCGCGCCGGCCCGGCGCGGCTGCTGGGGCTCACGGACCGCGGCCACCTGGGCGCCGGCGCCGCGGCCGACGTCGCCGTCTACCGCGACCAGGCCGACCGCGAGGCGATGTTCGCGACGCCCGAGCAGGTCTACAAGGACGGCGTCGAAGTCGCACGCGCCGGGCGCATCGTCGCGCTGCCGACCGGCGGCGTGCACTTCGTCGAACCCGGCTACGACCCCATCATCGAGAAGACGCTGCGCCGCCACTGGGACCACAACGCCTCGATGCGTTTCGAGCACGTCGCGATCTCGCACGACGAACTCTGCCGCTGCAGCTGCGGCGGCCGGCTGCTGCCGGCGGCGCTGTTCGAAAGGGAAAGCTCGTGAGCGCCGCCGTCGTGCACAACGGCGTCGCCATCGACGCCACCTTCGCCGAAGCCTTCCCGATGAAGGCCACACGCATCGTCGTCACCGCGCACACGCCGCACTGGGCCGAGCAGGCGGGGCTGGCGGCCACCGGTTTCGCCACCTCGGTCATCGGCTGCGGCTGCGAAGCCGGCATCGAACGCCGGCTCGCGCCCGACGAAACTCCCGACGGCCGCCCCGGCGTCGCGCTGCTGCTGTTCGCGATGTCGGGCAAGGAGCTGGCCAAACAGCTGGAACGCCGCGTCGGCCAGTGCATCCTGACCTGCCCGACGACGGCGGTCTACGCGGGACTGGCCGACGGCGAACCGGCGGCGCTGGGCCGGAACCTGCGCTTCTTCGGCGACGGCTGGCAGATCGCCAAGCAGATCGCCGGCCGGCGCCACTGGCGCGTGCCGGTGATGGACGGCGAGTTCGTCGCCGAGGAGAGCACCGCCGTCGTCAAGGCCGTCGGCGGCGGCAACCTGCTGCTGCTGGCGCGCGACACCGACAGCGCGCTCGCCGTCGCCGAAGCCGCCGTGCACGCGATGCGGCGTGTGCCCAACGTCGTGATGCCCTTCCCCGGCGGCGTCGTGCGTTCGGGCTCCAAGGTCGGCAGCAAGTACCCGGCGCTGTCGGCGTCGACCAACGACGCCTTCTGCCCGTCGCTGGTCGGACTCGTGCCCCGGACCGAACTGACGCCGGAGGTGGGCTGCGTGCTCGAGATCGTCATCGACGGCCTGAGCGCGGGCGACGTCGCCGCGGCGATGAAAGCCGGGCTCGACGCCGGCATCGCCATCGGCGCCGACGGCGGCCTGCTGCGCATCTCGGCCGGCAACTACGGCGGCAAGCTCGGGCCCTTCCACTTCCATCTGCACGAGCTGCTGGCCGGAGGTGCACGATGAGCGGCTGGACGCTGACGCTGCGCCGGCCGCCGCCGCTGCGCCTGGACCTGCGCACGCTGCAGCCCGCGGCGCTGGCGGCGCTGGGCGCGGCCGAGATCGAACGCCTGCCGCTGGGCCACGGCCGCGGCACGCTGGCGCTGGCCGAGTGTTTCGAGCTCGCGCCGCGCAGCGACGACACGCTGGTGATCGCCGGCGACTGCGGCCGCTGCGACCGCCTGGGCTGGCAGATGGACGGCGGCCGGCTGCTGGTCGACGGCCCGGCGGGCGACTACGCCGGCGCCGGCCTGCGCGCCGGCGAGCTGCGCGTGCTGGGGCCGGCCGGTGCACTGGCCGGCTGCGAGATGCGCGGCGGCACGCTCGACGTGCACGGCTCGGTCGGCGACTTCGCCGCCGCCGCGCTGCCCGGCAGCCTGGACGGCATGCGCGGCGGCACGCTGCTCGTGCGCGGCAACGCCGGCGAACGCCTGGCCGACCGTCTGCGCCGCGGCAGCGTCATCGTCTTCGGCGACGCCGGCGACTGGGCCGCCTCGCGGCTGGTGGCCGGCACGCTGGCGGTGGCCGGCCGGGTCGGCGCACACGCCGGCTACGGCATGCGCCGCGGCAGCGTCGTCGTGATGGGAGACCCCGACGCCGGCCCGCCCGCCGCCAGCTTCGTGCCGGCACAGGACGACGTGACGGTATTCTGGCGTTTGCTCGCCCGCGACCTGGCCCGCCACGGCGGCGCTTTCGCCGAACTGCCCCGGCGCCGCATCGTGCGCCACCGCGGCGACCTCGCCGCCGGCGGGCTGGGCGAATGGATCGTCCCGCGCTGAACCGTTTTGCCACCACCCGCGAGAACCACGATGCCCCGCGACTACCTCTTCCACGCCGGCGAAGCCACCGTGCTGGCCCGGGACGGCCAGTTCACCGACGCGATGCCCGAGATCCTGATCGGCCGCAGCGACGGCCCGGTCGGCCAGGCCTTCGCCAACATGATGGCGCAGAGCAAGGGCCACACGGCGATGTTCGTGATCCGCGCCTGCAACCAGCTCGTGCGGCCGGCGACGATCATGGTGCCCAAGGTGACGCTGAAGGACAGCGCCAACATCGAACTCTTCGGCGGCGTCGTGCAGAGCGCCACCGCCGACGCGGTGGTCGACTGCCTGATCGAGAACGTGATCCCGCGCGAGCTGGCCAACGAGCTCTGCATCGTCAGCCTGGTCTGGATAGACCCGCGCTGCGCCCAGGACCCGAACCTGGACAAGCGCGACATGTACCGCACCAACTACGAGGCGACGAAACTGGCGATCCAGCGGGCGTTGAACAACGAGCCGTCGGTGGAGGAGCTCATCGCGAACCGCCACAAGATCAAACACGACATGGACGACTGGTCATGACGGCTACCGGACCCCGTACCTGAGCCCACGATGAACGAGGTCTGCGCCCTGCTCGACGACCGCGACGCCACGGCGGCGTCGCCCACGAGCCGGCTCTACACCGGCTTCGTGCGCGAGCACCGCTGCACCGACCCGGCGACGCTGGACGCGACCTGGGACGCGGTCGCGGCCGACCAGCGCGCCGGGCTGCACGCGCTGCTGCTGGCCGACTACGAGTGGGGCGCGAAGCTGCAGCGTGCCGGCACGGCACGGCTGGACGCCGGCGACACCTCCAGCCTGCGTGTGCTGATGTTCCGCCGGCTGGACCGGCTGTCGCGCACGCAGGCCGACACCTGGCTCGCCGCCCAGCCCGGCGCCGACGATGCCGCCGGCGTCGGCAGGCTCGAACCCAGCGTCACCCGCGCCGACTTCCGCGCCGCGATCGCACGCATCCACGACGCTATTGCGGCCGGCGAGACCTACCAGGTCAACTACACCTACCGCCTGCACGGCCGCGCCTGGGGCGCGCCGGTGGCGCTGTACCGCGCGCTGCGTGCGCGCCAGCCGGTGGCTTACGGCGCCTATGTCGTGCTGCCGCCGGGCGGACCGGCGACGCATGTGCTGTCGTGTTCGCCCGAACTCTTCGTGCGTCACGAGGCGGGTGCCGTCACCGCGCGGCCGATGAAAGGCACGGCCGCGCGCACCGGCGCGCCCGAAGGCGACAGCGAGACCGCGCGGCTGCTGTCGCTGGACGTCAAGAACCGCGCCGAGAACCTGATGATCGTCGACCTGCTGCGCAACGACCTCGGCCGTGTCGCCGAGATCGGCTCGGTCCAGGTGCCGGCGCTGTTCTCGATCGAGCCCTATGCGACGGTGTTCCAGATGACCTCGACGGTGCAGGCGCGGCTGCGGCCCGAGATCGGCCCGGCGGCGCTGCTGCGTGCGATCTTCCCCTGCGGCTCGATCACCGGCGCGCCCAAGCTGCAGACGATGGGCCTGATCGCCGCGCTGGAGACGACAGCGCGCGGCCTGTACTGCGGCGCGATCGGCTGGCTGGACGCGCCGCCGCCCGGGCGGGCGTTCGGCGATCTGTGCTGGTCGGTCGCGATCCGCACGCTCGTGCTGGCCGCGCCCGGGCCCGACGGCACACGCGCGCTGACGCTGGGTGTCGGCGCCGGCATCGTGCAGGACAGCCGCGCCGACGACGAATACGACGAGTGCCTGCTGAAGGCGCGTTTCCTCACCGGGCTGGACCCGGGTTTCGAGCTGATCGAGACCGTGCGCGCCGATGGCGACGGGCGCATGCCGCTGCTCGAAGGCCACCTCGCCCGCCTGAGGGCCAGCGCCGAAGGGCTGGGGTTTGCGCTCGACCCGGACGCGGCGCGGCGTGCACTCGAAGCCGCCGCGGCTGCCGGCGGGGGCCTCGCCCAGCGCCTGCGGCTGACGCTGGCGCACGACGGCCGGCTGGCGCTCGTGCGCGCGCCGCTGGCGCCGCTGCCGC
>NZ_NRRU01000090.1 GCF_016583785.1 Rubrivivax gelatinosus
CACGCTGGCGGCGGGGCAGAACCTGGAACTCGCCAGCGGCGGCGCGCTGCGCATCCACACCGGCCAGAACATCGGCGTGCTGGCCGGGGCGGTGAAGCCTGGAGAACAGGCCGCCGGCAAGGGCATCACCTTGATCGCCGGCCAGGGCGACATCAGCGTGCAGGCGCAGAGCGACACGATGCGCGTCGCGGCCAAGCAGGACGTGAGCATCCAGAGCGCCAGTGCGCATGTGGACTGGGCGGCCGCCAAGAAGATCCACTTCGCCACCGCGGGCGGTGCCAGGATCACGCTGGAAGGCGGCAACATCATCGTGGAGTGCCCCGGCAAGATCTCGGTCTGGGCGGGCAAGAAGAGCTTCACGGGGCCGCAGCAAGCCAGCTACGCCATGCCGCAGATGCCAAGCCAGGTTTGCGTGGCGTGCCTGCTGAAGGCGCTGAAGTCGGGCTCGGCGCTCGCCAGCGTGTAAGGCGGCATGCCATGGAACTCATCGCGTCCGATCCAGCCTCCATACAGTCCCTGGAGTCCGTCGTGCGGCTCGTCAGCGACACGGAACCTGGCTGGCACTGGCACGCCCTGGTAGACCTGGCCTTCGACGAAGGAAGCCCGCGGTGGCCGATGTCGTCACCACCGATCGCGGTCTATGACCAAGGCCGGTGGGAAGCGTTCTCGCAGGTGTCCCCGGTGTTCTGGGAACTGGCGCAAGGCGAGCCTGCACTGCTGAAGCGCCAGGCGCAGACGATGAGCCGCTATGCGGCAGCCCGGCCGATGCTGTCTTTCGTGCGCTCGGACCTGTCAGCGTCCGACCTCGCATCGGCGATGCGAAGGTTCATCGAGGTCGAGACGGCAGATGGACAAGCCTTCGTGCTGCGTTGGGCCGATACCCGCGTGGCGGTTTGCCTGCCTCACTCACTCAGCCCACAGCACTGGTCATCGTTGGCATCGCACTTCGCCGATTGGCAGGTCATCGATCGTCACGGTGCGCTGGTGAGGCTGCCTATGGCGGCAGCAACCACCACTTCAGGCGCATCAACTGGGCACGGCCGGCTTCGGCTTTCCGACGGCGAGTTGTGCGCCTTGTTGCGCGCCGGCGAACCAGATTCGCTCATCGCGATGCTGAGCGACCAGTTCGCGGACTTGCTTCCGTCGGAGAACCGCGCCGCCGTCTACACGCAAGCAGCGCGGGTGTGCGATCTGGCGGATGAGTGTCACCTCGACGCGCCCGTGGACAGGTTGTACTTGTTCGTGGCCTGCCGCAGCGCTGGGCGGAACATCGAAGACGACCCGCGGCTCGCCGCATGGCTTCGGGCGAAGTCATGGACAGCGTCCGGCGACTTCGCGCAAGCACTGGGGGATTTTGTGGAGTCGATCGAATGAACTGGCGCGTGCACGGGCCGAGGGCTGCCCGGTGGCTGCTGCTGGCGGCAGGCGCCGCCATGCTTGTGGCCTGTGGAGAAGATGAGAAGACAGCCGTGAGCTACGAGGCCTACAACCACACCGATCGAAGCATCATCAACATCATCATCAACGGCGAAGGTGGGATCCTCAATGCGCCTGCGCACGACGGCGGCGGTGAAATGTGTTGCGTTGTGATCCCGAACGAATGGCGTCCGGGTTTGAAGGCGACGATTAAGTGGAGGGAGTCTGGTGATTTCAAGCGCGACGAGCGGGGACAAATCGTCCGGGTCGATGGAGTGCCTGTCGTCATCGAACGGCCCTACAAAGAAGCGACGGTTGAGATTCCGAAGTACGGCAAACCACTGGGGCGATTCCGTATTCACTTCCTGCATGCCGGAGAAGTCCGCGCCGTAGTGAGCTTGTACGGTCCGACTCACCGCGACTACCCCATCCCCCTCACCAACGAGCCAGCTACGCCAGCCAGAGCGCCGCAATGACGACCACTTCACCCCAACCCTTCCCTGAAGGTGGCGTGCGGAGGCTCTCGACCAAGGAGCAACTCCAACGCGCCAAGGCCCTCGCGTGCACACTGCCCGCTGAGCGACTACCTACCTGCTCAGGTCAGGTCTTTGTAGGCCTGTTCTTTGACGGCACTGGCAACAACATGAGGGCCGACTACGAGCTACCCCCACCGGAGCTGCGTAAGCACAGCAACGTGGTCAGGCTGTTTCTAACCTACCCCCCATCGACAAGGCGGCCGGGCCACTTTCGGTTCTACGTTCCAGGTGTCGGCACCCCGTTCCCCGAGATCGGCGACAAAGGCGGCCAACTCGGGTCTGGCTTCGCGGCAGGAGGAGAAGAGCGCGTCCTCTGGGGTTTCACTCGGCTGGTCAACGCACCCCATCAGTACGTCTTCGATGACGCGCCGCTCATCTCGGACGCCGACGCGAGGACGATCGCAGCCAACGTGTCGTCCACTGGGACGCCCGGCGCGATGCGTCGCGTTGTATTTCGTACTTGGCAGGACAAGCTCAAAGCTGCGCTGAAGGACAAGAAGCCTCGCGTCGAACAGATCAACCTGTCCGTCTTCGGCTTCTCCCGCGGCGCCGCACAGGCCAGAGCCTTCGTGAACTGGCTTTTCGAGACTTGCGAGCCTGAGGGTGGAGGCTGGACGTTCGCCGGGATCCCCATTCGCCTGCAATTCCTGGGCATCTTCGACACGGTCGCATCGGTCGGCTTGGCCAACCTGTACGACAACGGCGTACTTTCCGGGCATCAGTCGTGGGCCGATGGAAACCTTGAAATCCACCCTGCAGTCGAGCAGTGCGTGCACTACGTGGCCGGTCACGAAATCCGGGCCTGCTTTCCGCTCGACTCGGTGCGTGTGAAGTCGAAGTACCCTTCCAACGCCATGGAGGTGATGTACCCAGGCGCGCACTCTGACGTTGGCGGCGGCTACGCGCCCAACGCCCTCGGCGTCTCTCCCAGTCAGGAGTCGTTCCTCAGCATCATCCCCGGCGTCAACATGTACCACGAGGCGCGAAAGTCCGGTGTGCCGTTGCGACCTTTCGATTCGCTCGAACCAGAGCTTCAGAAGTCACTGACGCCATCTGGCACCGTGATCCAAGACTTCAACGACTACCTGCGGTTGGCCAAGCTCGGAAGCGCACCAGTCGAAGACATGGGCCGACGGCACATGAGCCTGTACTTCAGCTACCGCTTCAAGCACTTGCACTCGGCTCAGTACTACGCCACGCCGCCGTACCACAACGCCAACTCCAAGGACCGCGGCTATCTCTACAAGACGCAGCGCACGCTGTTCATGCAGATGGCGAAGCTGATGGACACGGTCACCGCGCGAGAGCCGGCGTATGCGGCGAGCTGGCCGTTCCTCAAGCTGTATGGACAGATCGTTGATGGCGCCCGCCGCAGTTGGGACGAACTCAGCGCGGCGCCGTCATTGTGGGAGAAGGCGTGGTCCACGGCCTGGCGCTCGATCGCAATCGGACCGATTCGCCTGGGCACCGTGGTCGACAACGCAGAACCCGCCTTCGTGGCCGTGGGAAAGAACCCGATGCAGCACGCCTTCGAAGTGGCGCAGAGCATCAACGTCGAAGCCGTGACGCCTGAGATCCAGACGTTCTTCGATCGCTACATTCACGACTCGCAGGCGGGGTTCATCGACATGGGCATGGACGAGTACCAGCGAAATGGCATCGGCTTCGTCAAGTTTCGCACCGTCTTCAAGGGCGCCGACTGACTGCGACGCGTGGCGATGTCTGCAAGCGCGCTGTCACCCGATCAAATTTCCTTCATGGTCGAGCCAGGCGGCAGCCTTCGGTGCGTGGGATCTTGTGACGCCGCAGCGATGCAGCAGCAACTGGTACTCGCCTTCGGCGCGTCGGTCCTGCTGGAAGGCGGTCTCGTGCTCATCACCGACTGGTTGCCGGGTCTGAACTGGAGAATTCAAGTCTCGCCACAGCTGGCCGAAGAGCTCCCGAGGCTCACCGTCGAGCGCATCTGGAACCAAATCGAGCCGTACCTGTTGTGCTGGTTGGACGAGCAAGCCGACGCGGGCATCTTCGCGCTTCCGCGTGAATGGGGAGAGTGCGTTCTTGCGCCCGCGGTGTACCAGTGGCCCCCGGATCCGGAGGGGTTCACCTTCCGCTGCGTTTGGAGCCAACTGCTTGATCAAGGTGGTCGGCAAGTCCGCGGGATCGCGGCACGCTGAGTTATCCACAATCTCGCGCCGCGCGGGGTTATCCGCAGTTTGAAGACCTTCGAACACTGGAATTCCGGTGTTCATGACCACTGGACTCGCTGATCACGTCGCCGGACTGGGTGATCACGAGCACTGGATTACGCACCCACCACCAAGATCTTCTTGCCACGCAGGATGGCGGGCAGTGCCCAGAGGTCGGACTGACTCGCCTCGTCGACGATGACCAGGTCGAAGACACCGAGCTGCGCAGGCATGCTCTCCGAGACCTTGGCGTGGCTCATCACCCAGCACGGAATCGCCCCCTGCGCGTCGAGCATGGCTTTCTGGGCGTCTCGCCGGTAGCGCGTGGCGTTGGGGCCCGTGCCTTGGCCGATCTTTCGGATAGCCACGCGGTAACTTTCCAGCGCTGACAGTACTCTGGCCGAGGCCTGAGCCTTGGTCTGCAGCCAGGCCGACTTGGCCACGAGCTGCTCATACTGCTGCGCGAGCACCTTCTCCAAGTCTCTGCGACGATGCGAGAGCATCAGCAGCTCCTTGCGCGCTTCGATGCTGACCAGGTGGCCTTGATGCGAGCCCAGTTCCAGGCCTCGCGCCAAGACATCGGCAGCGCCTCGTCGTCACCAGTGGAGCAGAGCACCTGCGAGCGCAAGCGAGCCGCCCACTTCTGGCCTCCAGCGCGTTCAGTGCGGCCGCACTGAGATGGTTGTCTGCTTCGATGCTGGCGGCTTTCGCCGTTCTATGACCGCAATGGGTCGTGTGCGTGAGTTCGGCGCTTGGGACAGCGGTCGCTGGTCTGGCCGAAGCAAAGCCTGCCGAGCATCCGTTGCTGCCAACGTCAGCAGCACCTCAGCTACCGGTCGTTCACGCCGCCCTGGGCACGACAGCTCACCGACCGGAACGCGGCCGACAACGCCATCTGCCTGCGCACCGGCGACCGACCGTACCCGCTGCACAGCAGCCGCCCGGCCCCTGGGCGGCTGCTCTAGACTGAACTGACGCATTCGATTCTGCGCGCCGAACGTCAGCACCGGCCAAGACCGGTCGTTTGGGCGCCACCGCGACGAACGCACGCTGATCGCACAAACCGAACGGACGCGAAACGGCAGGCTAGCTCAAGGCGGACGGCCGCTCTTGCCCAGTGTGGCCTCAACAATCCGACCCCGAGTGGGAGTTGCCGGCGGAACATCACCTACCACAAGGCAGTCGGGCAGTCGTTTCAAATGACATATTTTTGATTTGCGGAGGCGCCGGCGTTGGGAAGAAAACTCTTGGCAAGCCACTTGGCTACCGCCCGCAATGTTTCGAAAATCATTTGCGGCCAGAAAGCGCGTCCGATGCGGGCACCCAATGGCCTGGCTGCCTCTCGATCTGCATGCGCCTAATCGCATTTCCGGCTTGGTGTCCTATCCCTTTGCCTTCGTCCGCCAAGTACAGGAGGCGCAAGAAACGCGCGACAAGCGCTGGATGTGTCCCACCGCTGCGAACGCGGATCGGCTCGTTATCACGGGAGTTGTAGTGCAGGCCCGCCCCGTGGTCCAGCAGCTTAGAGCACAAGCGCGGATAAGTGTCAGGGCACACAGCCTGCGCGACCAGAGCGTTCGACACTTGCATCAGCGTATCTGTGTCCGGTCCACTTTTCCCGACTAGGGCTATTGCAAAGACGTCGGCGTCGAGTTCTTTTCGCTGCCTCTCGTTGCTAAACACTAGCAGCCCGCCAGGAGGCTCGTCAAAGTCGCTTTCTAGGTGGCCCAGCGCCAAGTGCCCCACCTCGTGGGCGAGGATCCATTTAAGGATTGCTTTCCCAAAGGCTCGGTCAATTCGCGCCGAACGAGCGCAGCATGGATCATCTCTTGTAAAGCGGATCACGAGCGAGTCGATGAGCCGCATGTCGCAGGAGATTGTTCGCTCGGCGGCATTGGCGACGCATCGGTTATCCGCCTCGTCAATGACCTTGGGCGTGGAGCGGAATCCGCGGACGTGTATCCGCATTCTTATGTCGCGTTCAGAGAAATCGAACTGCGTCCATCGCCGATCGCCGCTTGCAACAAGTGACACAAGCGCGTCGAGCCCACCGGCGCGCGGGGGCGGAGCGCCGGCGGCAATTGCCGGCATGGTCAAACCGATGGCCGCCGCGAAGACCGGGGCCCACTGCCGCAGGATCGGCGCCCGTTTCACTTGTCGCGCAGCGCGAACTGGATAGCAGTAGCCAGATTTGCGGACAGGGTGGCAGCGCCGGTTAGCAGCTTTGCTTCCTGCCGCTCGCAGGTGAGCTCGGACATTTCAAGGATGCCTTTGAAACGCTCCGTTTGAAAGTCGGAGTACGCGTAGTAGCCGGCCAGCGCCGCCGTGTAATTGTCTCGCATGAACTTCTCGGCATCTAGACCAAGCGTGATCGCCAGTGCCAGCGCGATGCCGTGCATGCCCGAAGCGTCGCCCACCTTCTGGTATCCGACGCTCGGGCCGAGTGAGCAGCTCTTGCCGGAGGAGTCGGTGTGCAACGCGAGGAATATCTTAGATTTTAGTTTCGGTGTGTAGTCATCGGCGCCGACCAGCAAGGCGCGTATCTTTGCTCCATTCGCGGAGAGGCCCGAGAGCTTTTGAACCGTACCAACTGCGACCAGTGCCGCGGCCTCCTGTTCGTTCACGAGTTTTCCTTGCCCGCCGGTCTTGCCCTTCTTGCGCGGGTAATGACCGATCTGAATGATGATGTCATATCCCCTGGAGGCATCCCCCCGGGCTACTGGAGCCGCGCGATGCGCCTGTCGCGCTTTATCGGCCCAAAACTTTAGGTCGTCTTCGGAGAAGGCCCGCGCCGGAGGGGCGCGCAGTTGGCGGCGCAAGGGAGAGGACAGGACATCCTGTAACTCGGCGCTCCCAATTCCAGCCACGGCGGCCGAAGCGGTCGCGGCAGGGCCCCCTAGGTCGGGGCTTGCGGATATTGGGAGGGAAAAGCACAGCCCGAAAAGAATCGTCACGAAAGCTCTCATACGCGCTCCGAACACCCGACTGAAGTAGGCGTTGGCGGATGATAAGCCGAGTGCACCTGGAGTGAGTCATTCACTAGGAGCCCGTCTTCGGCGACGTGGCACAGTGCCTTACGTTGACGCATCATCTTGAAGCCCCCAATTGACCAAGTTGAGCGCCGCCGTTGCCCGACCTTTGCCCACGCCCCCATCGCACGCGGTGCTCGAGCCTGCCGGTGTCCGGGGATTCCTTGGACTGGTGCGCGAATGACGGGCTTCGCTGCGGGTGGCTGCGTGGCCCCGTCATCCGATCGCGCAGCACGCTGGCGCAGTCCAGGTGACTCAACTGCTGAGCGCGTTCTTGACAGCCGCGATCTGAGCAGCGGTGACCGTGCTTTCAAAGAACGGTGGAAAATTGGGTACCGTCTGGCTTGCTTGACCCAGCAGGGCGCGCCATTCCTCGGACAGCCCCGCGTTGTTCATCCAGGCGGCAAGCTCGAACTGTTCGGTTTCTTTGGCTTCCCGGAAATAGGAGTCCAACCAGATGGCCAGCAGCCGCCGTCGCACGGCGGCGCCCACCCGGTCGACATGCGTCTTCACGAACGCCCGCACTTCCGAGAAGCTCAGCGGCGTTGGATCAACGCTCAGTCCTTGTGCACAGTACAGAAGCGACTCGGCCTGGTCCTGCACCATGCCGTCGCGAAGATCGATCCAGTCTTGGTCGCTACCCAGATCGGCTTGTGCGCAGAACATGGCCGCACTCGTCATCACCGACAGCCTCTCGCGGACGACACCCGTCTGCTGAGGGTGGTTAGTGATGGCCTGCAGCCGCGCAAGGGAGTCCTGGACCTGGGCGCGTGCCGATTCCGCGCCGGGTGGGTTCGCCGACCAACACCTCCAGATCTGCTCGAGTGTCTTTCCAAGTCGGAGGCAGGTGAACTCCGCCCTCATGGCAGCGAGCGTCGTTTGCTCCTCGGCAAAGAGTTCCTGCGCCACGCGGCGGACATCGAACAAGCGAACTTCCTTCAGATCAACATCGGCCGAGTCGAGCGAGAACGAACGCGGCTTTTTGAGCTGGTATTGCCCAGGTTGGTCCGAAACACTAGCGCTGAGCCGGACCACGGTGGGCCTGGCGGGGGTGCTTTGCCACAAGAACTGGCCCTGCTCACCGGTGGAGACTGAGTCGGTATCCGCTCCTAGCGCGTTCTCGTCGAAACGAAGCGTGACGAGCGCCTGGTTCGCCTTGGCCCTGACGGGAGTGCCCTGAACCGGGTAGATGTTGACGAAGCCTTTGGTCGTCACATCGGCCGCGGTGGCCAGCGGCAGGGCCCAGATCAGGAACTGAAGGCCAACGCAGGACCATCGGGTCCGGGACAGCGTCAGCTGGGACATACATCGCCCTTCAGCTTGAACGTGCGATCTTCGAAGACGAAGCCGTTGGGGTTCGCTTTCTTCCAGGCGAGCACCGCCGCCGACGAGGCCACGTTGCAATGGGTCAATTCCTTGAGCGTTGATCGGATCAATGCCCTGTCATCGTCGGCGACCTTCTCGGAACCTGCGTTTTGCTCAAGCTGGATCAACTCCTCCAGGCTGCCCGGATCACGGTTGCGTCGCACACTTTCAATGACGGCAAACGTCCTTGCACCATCGTAGACAGACCTGCCTGCGGCTTTCACGGCGGTGAGGTCGGCTTGCTGCGCGGCGGTCAACAGCGTGGTCAGGTAACTCGATCGCTGCGCGACGATCGCTGGCACGATCGACTGGGCGACGGAAACCGTCAGCGTCACCACTGGTGACACCACCGGATTGCCGTTTGAGTAAACCTGGGTGGAGGCAGGATCAAGACTGCCCTTGAAACTGACCCAATATGCGCTCGATTGGTCAAGCGGGCGTCCCACGAGCAGAATCCGGCCACGGCGCAGCGGCGTGAGGCCGGAGCCGTTGGCGGCCGCAATGGCCTCTTCGGAATAGAACTGCACCGTGTAGTCAAGGAGCTGCGTGTTGGCGCGGTTGGAGATCACCAATGATGCTGCCTTGATGCCGAGGCTCACTGCGGCTTGGCTCGCGCCCGGAATGAATGGGCTGCCACCTTGCGCCAAAGCGCCCACCTGCGCGAGCGCGTCGCGCGCTTCCTCGTTCTTCTCGGAACTCACGTCCACCACGCGGATGCGGACGAAGGGCGCAACGCGCGCGTCCCAGCGCGGTTCGAAGTGGATGAGCAGGTTGGAGAAATTCAGCGGTTGATCGGCACGCACGCCCCGCTGGTACCAGGCGACAACAGGGGCAGAATCGCCGCTGCTCGCCGTTCCAATCTCCAGTACGACCGCAATGTCCTTCGTACCTTTGGCCTGCGACGGCGGCAGCGTCACGTTGTTCAGGATGAGCGAGAGCGGACTGCCATGGACGATCGTCAAATTGGGATCATCTTTCAGCTGGTCGGCGCGTTTCAAAGGATATTCAGCCTGCTCCAGATTGGCCGACACATAGAACACCCTGTTGTCGTAGAAGCTGGGGGTGTTGACCACGAACCTATCGCGCTCCTCGAATCCGGGCTGTTTGGTGGTGGTGCAGCCGACGGTGCAGAGGCATAGGGCAATGGTCAGAATTTGTGCTTTCTGCATTCGATCCTCGCGGGGATTGGAATAGCGCAGGTCACGTTTGTGACTCGTGGGTCGCCTCTCTGGGTTAGCCGGATGCTAGGCCTCCTCGTCTTTCGTTGTATCGTTCAAACTAGGGAAGTGAACACGCGTTGGGTCCTGTTTCGTGTTGGTGCGTGCTGGGCGCCTTGGGGGTCACCGTGAGAGCGCTTCCCTTGCCGACGCCCATGAGCCACGCTCTCGCTCAACTTCCAGTTGGTTGAGGACCTGCTTGGCGAGGTAATTTATCGAATTCTGATTCGTCCCTTCGCCCGCGAGGTAGAGCAGCCTGACGAATCGCGCCACGAACGCTGGATGCTTGCCCCCGCTCTGGATTCTTATCGCCGCACCGGTCGCCGAGTTGTAGATCAGCCCGACGCCGGGGTGCAACTTCTCGCAAGGTTTCGGATACGCCTTTGGGCAAAGAGCCTGGGCGAGGAGGGCGTTTGCAATCTGAAGAACGACCGCGTACTCGTCTAGACCGGCGGTTTCAAGGTTGCCGACCAGGTCCATTGCATATTTGTCGGCCGCGAGCTCTTTGGCCTGCTGCGCGTTGTCAAAGATCAACAGGCCACGTGGCGGATCGTCCCAGTCGCTCTCAGCGTGTTCAAGCGCAATATGGCCGATCTCATGAGCGATCATCCATTTAAGCAGAACTCTCTTGTAAAGCGCCCGGGAGTCTTTCAGCGACAGGAACTTGTATCGGCCCGTGAGACCGAATTGCTTGGTAAGGGAGTCGATGAGCCCGAGGTCGCACACCACCTTTCGGAAAAGGGAGCTGGCGGTGCAGCGGCTGTCATTCTCATCAATGACGGTAGGCGAGGAGCGGTGGGAGCGGACCAGCAGCTTTAGTTTTACTCCTCGCTCGTCAAACTGATATTCCACACCGATCCGCGCGTCGCTGCTCAGCATCAAACTGATCAAGCCATCCAGCCCGCCGCGATCCGAAAGTTGGTGCGGCTTCGTCGCTGTAGAGGCGCAGCACAGGGCCGACGCGACAAACAGCAGGATGAAAAGCGCGCCGCGCAGAGCCAGCCCACGCTTGGGCCCACGATGCACTTGTTGTCGGCGGCGTCCGTGTGGAGTGCGAGGAAGATCCTCGATCGCAACCCCTTCGTGTAGTCGTCGGCGCCAACAAGCAGGGCCCCACCGGAACTGCGAGGCCAAGGCGGATGGCCGGCGCCTTACCGATCCGGACGAGCTGTGGGCACAGCTTGGTTCACTTCCCGAGCTTCGACGGCTGGCCGCACCCAATTGTGATCGCACTTACGAAAGCCTTGTTCAGGAGGCACACTGCGAGAGTCGTGGTCCGACGACGAAAGGCATTAGGCGATGTCGGCTCACGTGGCGCAAGACTACGGACGCGCGAACGGGGAGATCGTGCACATCGTGCCGACCCAATCTCTAGGATCGTTCGTCAGCGGGACCGTGGACATCAGCGCCTATACGGCACGTCGCCCGATTGAACTAGGCGAGGAGGATGCGCGCTTCTCCTAAAGGCATCGGCGCAACTCGCAAACTGGCTCTCGACGCACTGATGGTTCGCCAGCGTGATTTTGTCTTGTTTGCTAGCACACGGTGTTACCGCAGCTATCTCCGCAACTGCGGCAGCGCGTGCAGGTTCCGTTGATGACGCGCGAACAGTTGTCCATGCATCGCTGGTTGTCGGATCCGCCGCAAGGCGATTGTGCGAAAGCCATGATCGGCATACTGGCCGCGATACCCAACATGATCCCCCTGCCGAACTTGATCAGAGCATCACGCCGCTCGAACGTCACAGCGGGACGAGTGCGCCATGCGTACGCCACCAGGTGCGTGATCCACAAGACAGAGCACGCCGCTCCGAAGCCGATCGCCAGGACAAACGCTGGATGGCCGAAGACAATGGCGCACACTGCGGAGACTGTCCAACCCACTACCGCCATTCCGGCGGATTTGCGTAGACACAGAGAACAAGAGCCGAGTTTCGAGGTGACTTGACGCAGAGTTCCAATTTGATCCTCCCTGTGTTGTTTAGTGCCGAACCTTGCGTGCACAAGTCCCCTGCCCGAGCAGACGGCGCGTTTCGCAGCATCCTCTTATCCCGGTTTCACATCTTCCCCTAAGTGTAGGGGGGCCAGTGAGATACGTGCTTGGATTCTTCGCCACGGTTCGCACGCCGGGCTAGAGGGAATTCCGCGAGTCGCCGGGCATTCCATCAGTATGAATGAAGGAAAGGGGAGGGAAAGGACAGTTTGACCTGCCCCCTTTTGCCGAACCAATGTTGCGGCAGGAGTCCTGCGGCCCGACGACTGCTTGGTGCCAGCTAGCGTGAGTAGAGCCGCGGCCCGCGACCGGCTGCAACCGACCCCTTGCTGTCGTAGCGATCTTCGGAGACCGGTCGTTCGCGAGCTTCACACTGCCGGCCCTGCAGATGCTGACGAACGGCCGCAAACTCGAGGTATGCAGCCGACGACACCCCCCCCGTTTCTCTCGCCTCTGCCAATCGATCTACCGGGCGAGTAGAACCTTTGAATCTCTGTTCCAGTGTGCGACGGGCTCGTACCGGCAAGATTGCAGGAAGCCATCTCGCTATTCCAATCCCCTCTCAAACAACAGCGCCTCAGCCTCTCTCCTCTTCACCAACCCTCGAGCGTTCCGATCCTTCTCCCACAGTCGTTTCATCGCCCGGATCCGCTCTGGTACATCCCTGAACCTTTTCGCGCGCATCAACTCTCGGATCTCGTACATTTCTACCCGGTTAGGGTTGCTCTTCGAGATTAATGTGCCACGGTTGTATACCAGCGAGACCAGTGCGCCAAATGCGTCGTCTCTTAACTCCCCGCAATTCGGAAACGCCGATTCCGCTTCATTCGTTGGATAGGGTAAGAAATCGAGGAATTGGCTATTGGCCACTTCCCACGGAATGTCGACGGACTGCACAGACGGTAGCGCATCGCGTGCCTCTTGGCCCGATAACCCGACTACACTGTAGAGCAGGTCCTTGCGATCTTGCGAGATTAATGGCCAATCGCGATCGATGAAGCGCCTGTTAGCAAACAGTAGGTCATACCCGACACCAATGGTGACGCCCGACCCGCCACCCGGCCAAATCGGCTTCCGATAGCGAACAACATATGCTTCGGGGCTCGCGACCTCGAAAGCAATAATAGTGTCGATGGCGGCTTGCGAGAGCTTCCGCGTCGATCGCTTTCCCCGTGGAACTCCTTTGAGTTCTGACGGGTCAGGGTTCGGTCTTCGGAATCCCCAAGCGTCCTCCACTAATTGCGAATCGGACGCTACTTCTTCTAGCAACCCGAAGAGAGGGTCCGACCCCTTTGCGGCGCAGGCGATTGTATGGGCGGCTAAGCCGGCGGCAACGAGGCCGCCCTCGAAGAAGAATTGGCGTCGCTGCACAGTAAAGGTTCTCCTTTTCCTCAATACGGATCGATCGCCACGAAAGCGGCCCAGGCGTGAGGATGCGCGAATGATGTCCCTCTTGCGTCAAGGGACTGGTCCGCGGCAAGCGAGCGCATCGCATTTCGCAGGGAGTCGGCCACATTCCCGCCGCTCTGCACCATTCTCTCCACGGTGTACGTCGTCAATCGTTCTCCCGCCTGATCGGGTACGGGCGCATGTGTCGCCAACACTGCCCGAGCGCCTGCTTGCAGGAAGGCACGCGTGAGCCCGCTAAAGCCCTCCCCGCCGTTCGCTCCGGCCGCGGCGGTGTTGCACGCGGAGAGGATAACCAGCGACGCGTTCAATCGAAGCCGCGCCACTTCGGACGAAGTCAGAAGTCCATCGTCGGACGGATCGAGCATGCCGTCGGCGCGCCTGCGGCCCGGCGTGAGAGCTAGCGCGGGTTCAACAAGCGCGCCGTCGAAGTCACCACTAAGCAGGGCATGCGTGGAGAATAGAACGACGCCAGCATTGGCCATTGTGCCGGCGGCGTTGTGGCGTTCGACCTGGCGTTCCGTTGCGTCGAGCTGCAACAAGAGATGCTCGGGCGCGGCCTTCAGCAATGCACCCAGTTTGCGAACCTCGCCATCGCTATATTCGAGACGATTCAATTCCGCCAACGCGCTCGCTTGCCCCGCCCCGCGGAGGTAGAACCGCTGAGCCGCTGCCGGGCTCCTTGGCTCTCGTGAAGAGGAGACCGCGCCGCGGCGACTCAGGCTTCCGGCTTGTTCCGGCGCGGGAGGAGGATCGGCCACACCACGAAATGCCGGATCGCCGATGCCGAAGAAACTCAGCTTCGGCATCGCTGGAGGCGGGCTCTTCCGCGCAATTTCAAGCGCATTCACTGAGGGAAGCACCGCGATTACCTTGTCAAGTCCAAGCCACGCAGTTTGGCGTAGCAACGACGGATCCACGTCGCCCTCCACGCCACCGGGGGGCGGTTGGCTGACGAGCGCCGCGAAATTGAGCGCCAGCAGCGGCCCTTCAGGGACGACGATCCATCGCTTCTTGTTTGCAAGCACGGATGAGATTTCGCGGTGACCGAAAAAGGCGCGATACAGACGATGCGCAAGCGCGCGGTCGTAGCGAAGGAACTCGTTCGCGTCCTTCGGACTTCCGAGCGGCAGAGTCTTCCCGCCTTCGGCGGGGTTCGCGAGTGCCTCGTGCAGCTCGTCGACGTGTCGCGACATATCCGCACCGTCTATGGGGATCTCCGCCCATGCCGATTGACCACGGGCGACCGCGAACACGACACCCCGGCTCACTTCACCACCGAACTTCGGCATTCCGGGGAAAAGAAGCACCACGGCTTCGTCGTCGCGCAAGGGGCCCGCACTAGTCGCATCTGAGAGGGCGGCAATTGACACCGGTTCGGGCCTAATCCTTTCGAATACACTCGGCAAGGCCCTGCGGAGAGCCGCGGCGTGTGCGGTCAACCGCTCGGAGGCCGTCAGACGCTCTGCCGACAGTCGGATCCTCTCAGCGTCGCCTTCGGCGCCGCGTTTGGTAGCCAAGCTAATTGCACTATCAAGTGCAGCAACACCATCCCTTGCCTTCGCCCAAGCAGCGAAAGCGTCAGTTTTACCTGCGCGCGAGGCCAGCTCGCGCGCCGACGTCTCGTTGAAGGCAGCGCTCGACACCGAAGGGTGTGCGAGCTGCGCGATCTCAAAGCCTCGCGCGCGGCTATCATCCTGCCCGCTTTTCGAGGCGTCGTTTCGGTTTTGCCAATGCAGCTTCAGTAAGTAGCTGGCCCGCTCGCTGACCCAGTTCCTCAAGTTATGGCGGTATTCTTCATTGGCTGACTCGCGGATTGACGCAAGTTCGGAGCGCCATCCCGCTAGTTCCGCCTCCAAGTACGGCAGTGCGTCGCCGTGCCGATTCAACATCCAAAGGCTCACGCCCAAGTTGCGGTTCAATCTCACCGTCTCACGATCGCTCGGACCAAAACGTCGTGTCGCAATCTCCACTGCCCTTCTACGGATTGAAAACGCCTCATCAGTTCGGCCCAGACTCTGCAAAACTCCGCCGAGACTCTCGAGGACGGCAGGGTTGTCGCTGTCGGTCTCAAGGCGGCGCCGGTAGATTCGCTCGGCCTCAGGTGCTTCCTCACGTTGCTGGAGCATGCCGGCGAGTTCCAGCTCAAAATCTTTGTGCTGTTTCGGACCCAGTGCCGCGATTACCCTCCGCTGGTACATGATGGCGGTCTTGAGATCCCCTCGGACCCGTGCTGACTTGGCTAGATTCCAGAGAGACATCCAATTCGCCGCGTCACTACTTGCTGGAAGTTGTTCTTGGCCCGCAAGTACCGCCCGATAAAGTGCCTCGATCTGAGTAGGCGCCTTACCGGCTAGGCGCTGCGCGTAGGCGGCGATTTCGGATAGTTGGTCGGGGGACGCCCCGGAAACTGCCTTCTCGTAGATCTTTACCGCCCTGTCATACCAAATCCGAGCATCATCCGCACGGAACTGAGCGATGAGGTTGTCTCCGTGGCGTTCATAGAGGGCAGCTAATCGGAACGGATTTTCAGGTCTCACAGCCTCCTGGTGGGTTTCAGCTTCGTGCCAATAGGGCTCAGCGTCGGCCACCCTGCCTGCCGCCTCCAACGCAGAGGCGAGCACTCGCGCCGTATGCGCGATGATCACCGAAACTACCGGTACCAGCTCGCCAGCGATGGCATGCGCCTCCGTCGCATCGGCTACATTAAGTCCAGTGTTCTCGCGTTCGATTCGCAGATTGATTCGCGTGTCTAGTCCCAGCAGCAATGCCATCTTCTGCCTTCGCTTTCTCCCGATCTGAATCAAACGTTCAGCTATCGACTCTCGCTCGGCCATTGCCGTAAGACTTTTTGTGTAAGCGAGGTGGCAGGCCAGCGCCAGCAGTGGGCGCGCCGTGGCAGGGTGATCGGGTCCGAATGTGCTCTCGTACAAGGATAACGACTCGCGTCTGGCATCTAGCGTTGCCGTCGCCGACATAGCGTTGCAGGACAGATTCCGAAGGCGGTTTTCCTCCAGCAATTTCATCCTTTGCAACTGGGCGGCGGTGGGCGCGGCGCGGTCCGCGGGAATTTTTTGTGCCGCCAGTTCCTGCGGCTCAATGAATTCGCGAGGAAGAAATTGCGCATGGCTCGGCGCGGCGACTGCGGTGAGCATCCATGCGAGGCCAAAAAAAAGCATTCGAGAACGCATGGCCGCTGATGTTCCCCGAGCGCCGGCGGCAAGTCAACTGTAGATTCGTGCACCTGAATGGATCGCCTCCAGCCTCCTGAGGAATCGACGAACCGCGAGCGACGGCGTGGCTTGGAACGCCATCATTGGCCGGCTGTCAGGGGCGGTATCGGCCCTAAAAGGCAAAAGTTTTCAACGTTGTTTATGGATAGAAAGGGATGGGAAGCGCGCGAAGCGCAAGGGCAAGGGCAATGACTTTCGTGGAGTCACCTCCGGGAGTGATTGATTTGTGCGAGTCGACTTCGGCTAGCGAGTGTCGCTTTGGCCGTCCCGTTCCCGAGGTGCAGCTTACTGGCGCAACGCCGAGTGACTCCTTATGGCCGGGTCCTGCCCGATGTCGGCGGTGCAGTCAGCTGACCTTCGACTTAGGGGGTGCCTGCAGCACGGATCTGGGCAAGGCCCACAGGGCATCGGCTGACCGGTGTCAGGCACTCACGCGAAGACCCGGACTCGGCCAGGAGCGGGCCCTTCACTGGGGCAGCTAGCGGTCGCCTTGCCAAGTAACTCGCTGGTCAGTTCTTGGGCGACGAATTTGTCGTCGAGTGGCGCGCGCTGACCGTCAGGCCGAGCGCGTGCGCGCGCGCCTGGGCCGCAGCGCGGCGCAGCTGCCGCTGGCCTGCATCCTGGTAGGCGGCACCTGGGCCGCCGGGAGGCAGATCGCCTCCGAAAAGCGCAACGGCGGCGTGCCGCCGGTGCAGATCGACAGCGACGGCACCGTCTTCTGACGGACCGGCGCTGCGGCGCGCGTGGTCACGCCGACAGGCCGCGGCGACGGCGCGTCGCGCCGCCGACGATCGCCATGCCGCCCAGCATCAGGGCCCAGCTCGAAGGCTCCGGCACTGCCGAGGGCACCCCCACGATCGAGAACCGGTCGGCGTAGGCCGGGTCGATCGTGAAGACGGGGTCGACGAAGGCGTAGGCGGTGCCCAGCAGCTGGTAGGTGCCGACATTGGCCGACGCCGCCATGTTCACGAAGTTGTCGGTGTTGCTGTAGACCTGAATGACCTGGTCGACGACGAAGCCGGTCGATCGGGGGAACGCGGGGTTGTCCTGCGCGATGGCCTGGGCGACCACCCCGTCGGTGAACGCGGGGTCCACTCGGAACTGCGCGACCGACGTGAAGCCGCCGCCCGTACCCGACGCCTCGCCGTAGGCCTGCACCCGCACCGGCACCAGCACCCAGGGATCGCCCGTCACCTGGAACGAATACAGGATCTGGCCGTGGCTGACGGCGATGCGGGCCGGGTTGCCGCCCGAACTGGCCTGCGTGGTGATCGTGCCGCCGTGGGCATCGCTCATCTCCACGCTCGACGACGCGCCTTCGTAGGCAGAGGTGTAGCTGGCTGGCGCGGGCGTCGTGCCCTGGTGGAGGTTCGTGCCGCCGGCCGAGGCGCTGCCGATATAGCTCACCGCGTGCGCGCCCTGGGGCAGCGCGGCCAGGGCCAGCAGCATGGCCAGGCCCAACGCGCCAGGGCGTCCGGCGTTCTCGTGGCCAGCAAAGCGGGGGCAGATGTTCACGTCGAGTCCTCCTGAGGGCGCCGGGAAAGACTCCCGGTACCTTGTAGAACGCGATCCCGACCGGGTTTGAGACACGCCGGGGCGCCACCCCCCCACGTTCAGCAGCCGAGCACGGGCGTCCCCGAAGCAGCGGTCGTTCGGTCACGCGCTGGAGATGTCTAGTCCATTGCGGGAGGCACGACCCCTCGCCGCCCATGCAGGCACCTGCAATGTCAGCTGTACCGCCCGTACCGGGCGGTGATGGCTGCCGTGTGCCCGACCCTGAACGTCAGCAAAGTGGCCAAGACCGTGAGTTGGGGGCCGCCGGCCACCGACCGCAACCGCTGCACAGCTGCCCTTCCACGCCGACCAGTCCGCTGAAGCCGCAGGGTTCGACGCGTCGCGCACCACGCGGCCACCTCATGCGCCGCCGAAACTCGGATACGAGGCACGGCCACCGTCGTCGACCCGCACCACACCCGCCGCCACCAAGTCGTTGAAGGCAGCACTGACCGCATCGTCGGTCGCGTCGATGCCCAGGAACGACTTCAGCGACCGGCGAAGCGACGGCAGCTTGGTGGGCCGTTTGTCGCCCATCCTGCGCAGGCTGTTGGTCAGCCTGTCCAAGGTCTGCTGGGCGCTGCTCGCCGCCTTCGCGGGCTTCGTCGCCTTCTCGGTCCCGCCTGGCTCTTTGGCCGGCTCCTTCCAGGCGGGCGATGCGACCTTCTGCGGCGCTGGTGTTCCGCCGGCCGGTGCGGCTGCGGTCTTCTTCGCGGCCGTGGCCTTCTTCGCCGGTGCCTTCTTGGCCACGGGAGAAGCCGTGGCCTTCTTGGCTGCAGCCTTCTTCGCCGGGGCCTTCTTGGCAGTAGCTTTCTTTACCGCCACCTTCTTGGCCGCCGCTTTCTTCGCGGGTGCGGTCTTCGCAGCGGTCTTGGCTGCTGGGCTGGTTGGCGCTGGGCTCGCGGGCGGCGTTCCCGTCGTCACCGCCGGCTTGACCTGGCCATGCGTCAGCCGCTGCACCGCGAAGCCCATGCCCCGCGCGTGCTCGATCATCGGCTCGTAGCCCTTGTCGTTGGCCACCACGACGATCGGCGAGCCTGGGTTCCGCGACGCGATGTAGCCCAGGTAGAACGACAGGTGGAAGTCCAGCGCGTTCTTGCCGGGCCGGCTGATCGGTACCGCGGTCGCGTTCGTGCCGAAGGACGCGAAGCGGCGTTCGACCTCGTGCTGATGGGGCCCGTGGAAGACCCAGACCTGGCCGGCGCCCGGCACCAGGCTTCGGAGTTCGCCTTCGGTCGGCTGGACGTTTTCGTAGTCCACCAGCACGTGCGGCCCGGGCGCTGCGGCCCGCGCCGGCGGGATGCGCGCGATCGTGTGCTGGGGCGGGTACTTCGCCGCGTTCAACGCCAGCTTGTCCTTCACGGCCTGGGCGACGTCGATGCGGCTGTGGTTGGCCAGCTGCAGCAGGTAGAGCAGCACGTCGGCCACCTCCTCGCCGATGCGCTGCTTGACGGCGGGGTCCTCGTGGGCGCGGGCTGATTGCTCGGGCGACATCCACTGGAAGATCTCGGCCAGCTCCGCCGCCTCCACCATCAGCGCCGTGCTCAGGTTCTTCGGCGTGTGGAACGGCTGCCAGTCGCGCTCGGCGGCGAAGTGGCGCAACTCGGCCTGCAGCTCGGACACGTTCATGCGGAGCCTCCCTCGTTCTTTGCGGCGATCTTGCCAGCGTCTGGGGCGGCGACGGTGCAACCGGTTGGCCGTCAGCGCGACGGCTCCACCATCGTTCTCGACGCCTTCTGCGTCGCCAGCCGCGGCCTGCGGGTGTTCGGCTCACGCGGCGGGGTCGGACTGTCCGACCCCGTGGATGGGTGTGAACGCGGGGCCGCACCGGCATGTGCGAGTCGGTCCAGAGAGAGAAGGCAGAGGCCGAAAGACTTGGATGGCAGGATAGGCTGACCGCCAGCAAATGGCTGCCATCCGCCTCGGCGGATGGGACGATGGCCGCGGGTGCGGCAGGCGCTTGCGCCGGTTTCCGCGCGCCAGAATCGGCGCAGGGAGAAACACGATATGGCCAGGCGGAACCAAGGAGGCCTCGCGGAGGCGGTGATGGAGTTATTCGCGCTCATGCCCTGGTGGGTGGGCGTGATCGCGGCGCCGCTGTTCTATCTGCTGCTGCATCCCGTTGCGACGCAGGCCGTGCCGGTCGCCACCGAGGTGGGCCAGTACGGCGCCATGGCTACCCGTACGATGTGGAAGACCTTCGCCTTGTTCGGGCAGTACCTTCTTCCGTTCTTCAGCCTGGTGGGCGCCGCGATGTCGGCATGGCGCCGCCGCCAGCGCCGCCGCCTGGCGGCGGAAGTGGCGCAGAACCCGTCGGCCGGGGTGCTCGACGGCATGAGCTGGCGCGAGTTCGAGATGCTGGTCGGCGAGGGCTTCCGGCTGCAGGGCTTCCGCGTCGTCGAGACCGGCGGCGGCGGTGCCGACGGCGGGGTCGATCTCGTGCTGTCGCGGCCGGGCCAGAACGGCAGCGAGAAGTACCTCGTGCAGTGCAAGCAGTGGCGCGCCTACAAGGTGGGCGTCGACGTGGTGCGCGAGCTGTACGGCGTCATGGCCGCCAGGGGCGCGGCCGGCGGCTTCGTCGTGACCTCGGGGCGCTTCACCGACGAGGCGCGGCGCTTCGCGAGCGGGCGCAACGTCGAACTGGTCGACGGGCCGCGGCTGCGGCAACTGATCCAGAAGGCGAGGGGAGCGGGCGTTCAGCCTGCGAGGCAGGAGCCGGCGCTGAAGACGCCAGCGGCTCCCGTCGCTTCAGCGCCCGCGCAGCGGGACGGCGACGAGCGGCCGAACTGCCCGGTCTGCGGAAAGCGCATGGTGCGGCGCGTGGCCAAGCGCGGTGCGAGCGCCGGGGCGCCTTTCTGGGGCTGTGTCGACTATCCGGGGTGCAAGGGGACGCGAGGAATGGGGTGAGGTCGCGCGGTTGGCGGTGTAGCTGCAGGCGGCCGGAATGCGGATCGCCGCCGGCCAGGTGGGTCGATGATGGCGACAACTCGGCTTCGTCGACCCAACTGGAGGAATGCCATGCGTGACACGTCTCGAACGAAGCCGTTCAGCGACTTCGTGGCCCATGCCTCTGAGGTTCTCGCCGAGGTGGCGGAGCAGCGTCGGCCCTTGGTCCTCACGGAGAACGGAGAGCCCAAGGCCGTTCTTCAGGACATGGCCTCCTATACGGAGACGCAGGAGACGCGGGCCTTGCTGACGATGCTGGCGCTTGGCCAGCAGGACGTTGATGCCGGCCGAGTGAAACCTGCAGCGGACGTTGTGGCGCGGCTGCGCGCAAAGCGGGCGCGGGCCGGTGGCCGCCAGTGACGTGAACCTGGTGCCTAGCTGGACTCATGAAATCGAGACCATGCGAGCCTTGTTCACTCCAGAGCGCCAATGTCGGGACCCGGCCAAGAGCAGAACTTCACCAAGGTCCGCTTTGTGGCGGTCTGGCGGCGGGCAGCGCGTCCAAAGAACTGCGCACGGCGCCCCCGCCCATCTTCAGCACGTGGGTGTAGATCATCGTGGTGGCCATTGCGGAAATACCCAGAACCACGCCCACGACATCGCCGCCCTCGGGTACTTTCGTTCGAGCGCGTGAGGCGTATCGACGCCCGC